>NZ_ANAD01000022.1 GCF_000341245.1 Nocardiopsis halophila DSM 44494 | reverse complement strand
GGCCCTCTTAAGGCCGACTTCCCCGAGATCAACGACAAAGGGGCGGCGGGGCCGGGAGCCCTCCTACGGTCCGAGCGGCCGCCACTGCACACGGTCACCCCCATCAGGGAAACCACCGGTCCCGGCTCGGGGATCTTCCGGTGGCGTCTCCGCTCGGGCTAGCGTTCGAGGGGCAGCCGCGGGACGTTCCCGCCGGTGAGGCGCACCGCGCCCCCGATACCCGACAGACCGGTTGGTTCACACCCCGGCCGGTCGGACGCCCCGCGCGGACCGGACCAGCACACGAGGAGCCCATGGCGACCGCACCCCCCGTTCTGGCGGTCGAGCAGCTCACGGTCGCCTTCGGCGGCCTCACCGCGCTCGACCGCGTCACCTTCGACGTGCCCCACCGCAGCGTCGTCGGACTGATCGGCCCCAACGGGGCCGGCAAGACCACCGTGTTCAACGCGGTCTCCGGCGTCGTCCGCCCCCGCTCGGGCACGCTGAGCCGGCACGGACGGCCGCTCCGCCGCCACCGGCCCCACCACCTGCCGCGCCTGGGGATCTCCCGCATGCTCCAGGGGCTCGGCCTGTTCTCCGGCATGACCGTGCTGGAGAACGTCATGGTGGGAGCCGACCCGCTGGCCACCGGCCGCCTGCCCGGGATGCTCACCGGCTTGGGCCGCGCCCCGCGCGACGAGCGGCGGGTCCGCGAGCGCGCCGAGTCCGCGCTGCGCGAGTTCGGCGTCGCCCACGCCGCCCACGCCCTGCCCGGCACCCTGCCCTACGGGGTGCAGAAGCGGGTCGCGCTGGCCCGCGCGTGCGTGTGCGGCCCGGAACTGCTGCTGCTCGACGAGCCGGCCTCCGGGCTGTCCGCCGACGAGATGTCCGAGCTGGCCGAACGGGTGCGCGCGATGCGCGCCTACGGCTCGGTCCTGCTCGTCGAGCACCACATGGACCTGGTCATGCGGGTGTGCGACCGGGTGGTCGTGCTCGACTTCGGGCGCGTGATCGCCGACGGCACCCCCGACGAGGTCCGCGCCGACCCCGCCGTCGAGCGCGCCTACCTCGGCCCCGCGGAGGGCGACTCCGACGACCCGGCCGCCGGCCCCGCCCCGGAGGCGCACCCCACCGGCGAGGAGGCCGACGATGGCCGCTGACCGCACCGCCGCTGACCGCACTGCACCGGGGAGCACCGCCCCGGACCGCGCCACCGCTGACCGCACCGCCGACCCCACCGCCTCCGCGCTGCGCACCGAGGGGCTGACCGTCCACTACGGCGCCGTCCGCGCCCTGGACACCGTCGACCTGGAGGTCGCCCGCGGCGCCGTGCACGCCGTCCTGGGCGCCAACGGCGCCGGCAAGACCACCTTCCTGCGTGCCGCCTCCGGCCTGCACCCGCCCCGCGGCGGCCGCGTCCTGCTCTTCGGCGAGGACGTCACCGGCGCCCCCGCCGAGGAGCTCGTCCGCCGCGGACTGCTGCACGTGCCCGAGGGCGGCGGGGTGCTCACCGAGCTCACCGTCGAGGAGAACCTGCGCCTGGGCGGCCTGGTCCGGCGCGGGCGCGCCGCCCGCAACGCCGCCCTCGGCGAGGTCTACGACCTCTTCGAGCCCCTGCGCGAGCGCCGCACCCGCCAGGCCTCCTCCCTCTCCGGGGGCGAGCGGCAGATGCTCGCCATCGGCAGGGCGCTGATGGCCGACCCGCGCGTGCTGCTGCTGGACGAGCCCTCGCTGGGGCTGGCCCCGCTCATCACGCGGCGCATCATGCAGCTGCTCCAGGACCTGCGGGCCCGGACCGGCCTGACGGTCGTCCTCGTCGAGCAGAACGCCCGCACCGCCCTGCGCGCCAGCGACCGCGCCCACGTCCTGGACCAGGGGGCCGTGGCCGCCGAGGGCGCCTCGGCCGACCTGCTCGGCGACCCCCGCGTCCGCGCCGCCTACCTGGGTCTGTGAGGGAGCCGACCATGGAGCACTTCGCCAACCTCACCCTCAACGGGCTGGCCACCGGGGCGGTCTACGCCGCCCTGGCCCTGTCCCTGGTCCTGATCTACCAGGCCACCCGGGTGCTCAACTTCGCCCAGCCCGCCTTCGCGCTCGTCTCGGCCTACGTGGCCTACGCCGTGACCGCGGCCACCGGCTCCTACTGGGCCGGTTTCGCCGCGGCGCTGGCCACCGGCGCCCTGCTGGGCGCGGGCACCGAGCGGTTCCTGGTGCGCCCGCTGCGCAACGCCTCCCCGCTCAGCCCCATCATCGCCACCCTGGGCCTGCTCATGGTCCTGCAGGGAGCCGTGGGCATGGTCTGGGGCAACGAACCGCTGTCCTTCGCCTACCCGCTGGACTACCGCGGCCGGTTCTCCCCGGCCGACGCCTTCGCCCTGGTCTCGGTCCTGCTCGTGGCGTTCGGCCTCTTCGCGCTCTACCGCTTCACCCCCGCCGGGCTGCGCATGCGCGCCGCCGCGATCCGGCCCGAGGCCGCCCGGCTGTCCGGGGTGCGGGTGGGCGTGGTGCTGGCCTCCGCCTGGGCGCTCGCCTCGGCGATCGGCGCCCTGGCGGGCATGCTCGCCGCGCCCCCCTTCCTGGCCCCCAACGCCTTCGACCTGATCTTCGTCTTCGCCATCGCCGCCGCCGTGGCGGGCGGCCTGGAGAACCCCTTCGGCGCCGTGGCCGGGGGCCTGGCCGTCGGTGTGCTGCTGTCCTACGTCACCGGCTACGCGGGCCCGGAGCTGACCGCGCTCGCCGCGCTGGCGGTGCTGCTGACCGTGCTCGCCCTCAAACCGGACGGCCTGTTCTCCCGGGCCGCCGCCCGAAAGGTCTGACCATGGCCCCGTCCACCCACCGCGCCCCGGCCTCCGACGCCGACCCCGCCGCCGCGGACTCCGCGCCCGCCGCGACCGCGCCCCGCCCAGGGCGGCGCGCCGCCCTGCGCCACCCGCTGGTGCGCCACGGCCTGTGGGCGGTGGCGGCGCTGGCCGCCGTCGCCGCGCTCACCGCGGCCACCGGCCCCGTCACCGACCTGCGGGTGGCCAACGTCGGCCTGCACCTGCTGGCCGTCGCCGGGCTCCAGTTCCTGGTCGGCACCAGCGGCCAGGTCTCCCTGGGCCACGGAGCCTTCATGTTCGTCGGCTCCTACGCCATGGCCCTGCTGGTGGTGAACGTCCCCGCGATGCCCCTGGCCGCCGGGATGGCCGCCGCGTGCGCCGCCGGCTGCCTGGCCGGCCTGGTGGTCGGGGCGGCCACCGCCCGGCTGCACGGCCCCTACCTGGCCGGGGCCACGCTCATGCTGGCGGTCGGCCTGCCCGCGATCGCCCTGCGCTTCCCCGACCTGCTGGGCGGCGCCAACGGCCTGGCCTTCGCCACCATCGGCGCGCCGCCCTTCCTGGCCGGCGCGGTCGACGACACCCAGTGGCGGGCGATCGTGGTGTGGACCGTCGCCCTCATCGGCCTGGTGGTGCTGGCGACCGCGAGCGCCGGACGCCTCGGGCGCCACCTGCGGGCCCTCCGCGACGACGCGGCCGCCGCGTCCCTGTCGGGCGTCCCGGTGGGCCGCGCGCGCGTCACCGCCTTCGTCATCAGCGCCGGGGCCGGCTCCCTGGCCGGGGCCTGCCAGGCCTACGTGCTGGGCACCGCCACCCCCTCCACCTACGGGCTGTCGCTGTCGCTGGTCCTGCTCGCCGCGCTCGTCCTCGGCGGCCTGGGAAGCCTGTGGGGCGCCTTCTGGGCGGCCCTGGCCATCGTCTACGTGGAGGTCGCCGGCACCGAGCTGGCCCACGCCCTGGACCTGAGCACCGACGTGCGCAACAACCTGCCCGTGGTGTTCTTCGGCGCGGTCCTGATCACCGTCGTCCTCGCTTGGCCGCGCGGCGTGCACGGCGCGCTTTCCGCCCTCGGCCGCCATCGCAGCACCCCCTTGAAGACGGGAGATTCACGATGAGAACCGATCCCATCCGTGCCGCCCGGCCCTTGGCCGCCGCGTCCCTGGCCCTGGCACTGCTCGCGGCCGGGTGCACCGGCGCGGGCCAGACCGGCGAGGGGGCCGCGGCCGACCTCGATGTGTCGACCGGCGTCACCGACGACACGGTCACCATCGGCGCCCACATGCCGCTGACCGGACCGGCCGCCCCCGGCTACAGCCAGATCTCGGTCGGCGCCCAGGCCGTGTACGACTTCGTCAACGCCAACGGCGGGGTGCACGGGCGCAGCATCGAGTACCTGGCCGAGGACGACGCCTACGACCCCACCCGCACGGTCGAGGTCACCCGGGAGCTGGTGCACAACGACGAGATCTTCGCGATGGTCGGCGGCCTGGGCACCCCCACCCACTCCAAGGTGGTCGACTTCCTCAACACCGAGGGCGTTCCCGACCTGTTCCCCTCGTCCGGGGCGCTGATGTGGAACGACCCGGAGAAGTACCCGCTGACCTACGGCTACCAGGTCGACTACACCAAGGAGTCGAAGATCCTCGGTGAGCACATCTCCGAGGAGTTCGCCGACGCCGACGTCGGCTACCTGATGCAGAACGACGACGTCGGTGTGGACTCCCAGCGCGGCCTGGACATGTACCTGCAGGACCAGGCCGTGGCCGTGGAGCACTACGAGTCCGGCGCCGAGGACGTGTCCGCGCAGATCGCCAACCTGGAGCAGGAGGGCGCCGAGGTCGTGGTCTGCGCCTGCATCCCCAACTACGTCGCCCTGGCGCTGCTGGAGTCGGCGCGGATCGGCTACGAGCCGCAGTTCGTCACCAGCAGCATCGGCGGGGACACGGTCACCCTGCGCGGGCTGCTGTCCTCCTTCGCCGAGCAGGCCGGCTCCGGGGGCGACCCGGACGACTTCCTCGACGGGCTGATGACCCTGGGCTACCTGCCCCCGGTCGAGATGGACGACGGCGACCCCTGGGTGGAGTTCTTCCGCGGCGTCTACGACGAGTACGGCGAGGACGCCCCGATGAGCAACACCACCGTCTACGGCATGGTGCAGGCCGTGCTGTTCGTCCAGGCGCTGGAGGCCGCCGGGGAGGACCCCACCCGCGCGTCCTTGATCGAGGCGCTGGAGTCGCAGGAGGGGAGCGGCCCGGGCCTGGTTCCCTTCGCCTCCACGGAGGACGACCGCGGGGGCTTCTCCGGCGGGTTCATCACCCGCTACGAGGCCGGTGAGGGCCTGGAGATGGTCCGCGACCCCGCGGTGACCGACAACGCCGAGGGCGACGTCGAGGACGTCGAGGTCGACCGCCCGCTGCCCGAGGACATCGGCCCGCTGTCCCAGGGCTGACCCGTACCGCCGCCACCGGCACCGGCCCGCGCCCCTCCGGGGGCGCGGGCCGTCGGCGCTCCCGGGGGCCGCTCCCAGCGCCGATAGGCTGGGTCGGGTGAGTGAGACTTCGATTCGCGTTCGCTTCGCGCCGTCCCCGACCGGCATGTTCCACGTCGGCGGCGCCCGTTCCGCACTGTTCAACTGGGCGCTGGCACAGCAGCAGCCCGAGGGCCGGTTCGTGCTCCGCATCGAGGACACCGACGCCGCCCGCAACAAGCCCGAGTGGACCGAGGGCATCACCAGCGCCCTGTCCTGGCTCGGCATCTCCAGCGACGACCCCCACTTCGAGGGGCCCTACTTCCAGTCGGACTACGCCGACAAGCACCGGGAGACCGCCGAGCGCCTCCACAAGGAGGCCAAGGCCTACTACTGCGACTGCACCCGCGAGCAGGTCGCCGAGCGCCGGGGCAACCCGCACCTGGGCTACGACGGGTTCTGCCGCGACCGCGGCCTGGAGCCCGGGCCCGGGCGCGCGCTGCGCTTCCGGGTGCCCGAGGGCGGGCCCACCGTCGTCGACGACAAGGTCCGCGGCCGCGTGGAGTTCGAGCACGACAACATCGAGGACTTCGTCATCGCGCGCGCCGACGGGTCCCCGCTGTTCGTGCTGGCCAACGTGGTGGACGACGTCGAGATGGGCGTCAACCAGGTGATCCGCGGCGAGGAGCACCTGTCCAACACCCCCAAGCAGCAGCTGCTGTGGGAGGCGCTGGGGCAGACGCCGCCGGTCTGGGCGCACCTGCCGGTCATCGTCAACGAGAAGCGCCAGAAGCTGTCCAAGCGCCGCGACAAGGTCGCCCTGGAGTCCTACCAGGAGGAGGGCTACCTGCCCGAGGCGATGGTCAACTACCTGATGCTGCTGGGCTGGTCGCCGGGCGAGGACCGGGAGATCATGCCCTGGGACCGGATGCAGCCGCTGTTCAAGATCTCCGAGGTGAACAGCTCCAGCGCGTTCTTCGACGAGAAGAAGCTGCGGGCCTTCAACGGCGAGTACATCCGCGCCCTCAGCGTGGAGGACTTCGTCGAGCGCTGCCGGCCCTACCTGGCCGCTGACAAGGTGCCCTGGCCGGAGGAGAACTTCGACGAGGAGGCCTTCCGCGCGATCGCGCCGCTGGCCCAGAGCCGCGTGGCGGTGCTCGGCGAGATCGTGCCCAACATGGACTTCCTGTTCCTGGACGAGCCCGTCTTCGACGAGAAGTCCTGGAACAAGGCGATGAAGCCCGGGGTGGGCGAGGAGATGCTCTCGGCGGCCCTGGAGCGCTTCTCCGATCCCGGGCAGGCCTGGGAGGCCGAGGCGCTCAAGACCGCCCTGGAGGAGGTCGGCCAGGCCCAGGGGCTGAAGCTGGGCAAGGCCCAGGCCCCGGTGCGGGTGGCGGTGACCGGGCGCACGGTCGGCCTGCCGCTGTTCGAGTCCCTGGAGCTGCTGGGGCGCGAGCGGGTGCGCGCGCGCCTGGAGGCCGCGCTGGAGCGCCTGCGCGCCCAGCAGGCGCAGGAGCAGGCCGACGCCGACGCCCCCGCCCAGTAGACGCCGGACGGAGGCGCACCGAAGGACCGGGGTGGCCGGGCGCACACCGGCCGCCCCCGGATTCCGGTTCGCGAGTACTCCCGAAGTCCGCTAAAGTTAAGCACGTCGCCGCGGGGGACAGGCCCGAAAGGGAAGCCCCCCGGGGAAAACACTGGGGTATGGTGTAATCGGCAGCACGACTGATTCTGGTTCAGTTAGTCTAGGTTCGAGTCCTGGTACCCCAGCCAACGGCCTCCTCGCGGAGGTCGCGGGACCGACTCATCGGTTCTCTTGGGCCCCCGTCGTCTAGTGGCCTAGGACGCCGCCCTCTCAAGGCGGTAACGGCGGTTCGAATCCGCTCGGGGGTACGCAACAGGGAGAGGCTCCCATCTGTATGGGAGCCTTTTTACTGGCGCAGGGCAGGTCCGGCCGGACCCACCGGTCCGGTAGGATGAGGCCCGTTAGGCCCCCGTCGTCTAGTGGCCTAGGACGCCGCCCTCTCAAGGCGGTAACGGCGGTTCGAATCCGCTCGGGGGTACCAGGAGAGGCCCGGACTCATCGCGAGTCCGGGCTTTTCGTATGTCAGAGGTGCTACTCAGAGGTGCTTCAGGCGAAGGTGGCGCGGATCACCCTCCCGTGGTGTCACGGGCCTCGGTACCGCCGTGTCCTAGCCGTCGACGAACCGTGATCGAGCGATCGACGACGAAAGGCAGGCGCCCCATGAAGCGCGTCACCGTCCGCGACCAGATCCCCGAGATCTACGGCAAGATCCTGGAGGCCGGCCCCGAGCTCCAGAAGGTCCTCGGCGACACCCTGAGCGAGCTGGTCAAGCTGCGCGTGTCCTACCTGAACGGCTGCGCGTTCTGCGTCGACAAGCACACCCAGGACGCCCTGAGCCAGGGGGAGTCCCAGCAGCGGCTCTTCCTGCTCGCCGTGTGGCACGAGGCCCCGGCCCACTTCACCGACGCCGAGCGGGCGGCGCTGGAGCTGGTCGACCAGATCACCCGCCTGGGCGAGCACGGGGTCTCCGACGAGGCCTACGCGGCCGTGGCCGAGCACTACTCCGAGCGGGAGACCGCCGCGCTGATCCTGGCCGCGGCGCACATGAACCTGCTCAACCGGGTCGGGGTCACCACCCACCTGCACCCGCCGGTGCGCCGGTCCTCCTGACCCGCGGCCCGTCCCTGCGCCCCGCCGGTCAGGGGCGGTCGCCGACCCGGGCCCCGGCGGCCCGGGTCTCCACCTCGCCGGCCCCGGCGGCGCCGGTCATCGCCAGCAGCTGGTCGAGCAGCCAGTCGGCCAGCTCCTCGGCGCCCATCGGGCGCTCCTGGAGCCAGATCAGCACCGCCGACTCCACCGTCGAGATCCAGCACCGCATGGCCAGCAGCTCGCGGGGGGCGGGCTCGCCCGCCCCCGAGCGCTCCAGCAGCAGGTCCAGCACCTGCCGGCGGACCTCGTCGATGACCGACTCGGTGCTCTCGGTGGCCACGATCGAGCCGCCGCGCAGCAGCGCGGTGTAGGCCGGGGCGTAGGCGTCGGCGAAGGCGATGAACGCCCGCAGCGCCGTGCGCAGCTGCTCGGTCACCGGAAGGTCGGGCGGGGGCGCCAGGCGCGGGGCCAGCTCGTCCACGGCGGTGCGCAGCGCCGCCTCGCGCAGCTCGGCCATGTTCGGGAAGTAGCGGTAGACCAGGGCCCGCGACACGTCCGCGGCCTCGGCCACGTCCTCGGGCGTCACCCGGTCGGGGGAGCGGAGCGCGAACAGCTCCAGGGCGGTGCGGATCAGGTCCTCGCGCCTCCGGTGCGGAGCCATCCGCCGGGGGCGCCGCGCCCCGGCTCCCGTGCGCTCGCTGCTGGCCATGGTCCCGACCGTACCGGCCCCGGTCACAGGTCGATGACCAGGCGCCCGCCGCCGGCGGCGCGGGACACGCACAGCGCGACCGTCCCCCGGTCGCCCGGGGCGCCGCCGGTCGGCCGGTCACGGTGGTCGGCCCGGCCCTCCAGCAGCGGCACCCGGCAGGTTCCGCAGAAGCCCTGGCGGCAGGAGAATGCGGCGCCGGGGACCACCGCCCGCACGGCGTCCAGGGCGGTGCGGTCGGCGGGCACGGCCACCACCCGTCCGCTGCGCGCCAGCTCCACCTCGAAGGGCGCGCCGCCGCGCACCGGCGGCGGGGAGAACCGCTCCCAGTGGAAGGGCAGGGGCGGCGCGTCCGGGAGCGCGGCGCGCACCGCCTCGATCAGCGGGGGCGGACCGCAGCAGTAGACCGACGCGCCGGCGGGCGGGGCGCCCAGCAGCTCCGCGCCGCCCGGGACGCCGCCGGCGTCGTCGGTGCGCACCTCGACGGAGCCCGAGGGGGCCCGGGGCAGCTCGTCGAGGAAGGGCAGGGCGGCGCGGGAGCGCCCGGCCACCACCAGGCGGTAGGGCGCTNNCCCCCCCCCCCCGGGGGGGGGGGCCCCCCCCCGCCGCGCCGCGGCCTTGGCCATCGGCAGGATCGGGGTGATGCCGATCCCGCCCGCGATGAACACGTAGCGCTCGGCGCGGGCGAACGGGAAGGCGTTGCGGGGGCCGCGCACCGCCACCTGGGCCCCCGGCTCCAGCGCGTGCACCTCGCCGGAGCCGGCGCCGCCGGGGATGCGCCGCACGGCGATGCGGTAGCCCGCGCGGTCGGCCGGGTCCCCGCACAGGGAGTACTGCCGGACCGTCCCCGAGGGCAGCACCAGGTCCAGGTGCCATCCGGGCTGCCAGGGCCGCACCGGGCGGCCGTCCAGGGGCTCCAGGCGCAGGGCGGCCACCTCCTCGGCGGGCCTGCCGACCGCCGCGACGCGCATGGGCACCGCCCCGGCGCCGTCGGAGTGCTCGGCGCCGGCGGGGTGCTTGGCGCCGCCGAGGGCCGACAGCAGGGGCTGCAGGCCGTCGGCGAGCCGGTCCAGGGCGCGGAAGAAGGGGTCGGGGCGGTCCCGGCCGTGCAGGTCGCGGGGGAAGGGCGGGTCCGCGTACCTCCGGTCGCCGTGCTTCACGCGTCCTCCGTCCCCTGCCGCTCGGCCGCCCGCGCGGCCGGGGAGACCGCCAGGTAGGACACGGCCTTGGCGGTCGAACCGACCTGCGAGGGATGGAAGCGCGGCTTGAAGTACTCGGGGACGGACCTGGCCAGGCGCCACAGGCTCGGCGTGACGCCCTGGCGCCCGCTGCGCAGGATGTCCCGCCACCGCGGCTTCAGGCGTCCTTTGGTCACCGGGTCGTTGGCGATCAGGAAGCGCACCCCGCGCACCCACAGGGCGGTCAGGGCGGCGGTGGAGACGACCATCGCCAGCGCGCGGCGCCGGTAGTCCCCGTCCACGTGCATGAACAGGTCGAAGGCGACCGATCGGTGCTCGACCTCTTCGGCGCCGTGCCAGCGCAGCAGGTCCAGCATGACCGGGTCGGCCCCGGCCCGGTCCAGGGCCTCGGCGTCCAGCACCCACTGCCCCAGCACGGCGGTCATGTGCTCGATCCCGGAGACCAGGGCCAGCCGGGTCATCAGCCAGGACTCGGCCCGGGCACCGGTCAGGCCGCGGTCGCCCAGCAGCCGCCGGAACATCCAGGCGATCTGCGAGACATAGGGGCCCGGATCCAGTCCGTGGGCGTCCATGTGGTCCAGGACCCCGGCGTGGGCCTCGGCGTGCACGGCCTCCTGGCCGATGAAGCCGAGCACGTCCTCGCGCAGCCGGTCGTCGCGGATATAGGGCAGGGCCTCTTTGAAGACCTCGACGAACCACCGTTCGCCCTCGGGCAGCAGGAGGTGCAGGACGTTGATGACGTGAGTGGCGAACGGGTCGCCCGGGATCCAGTGCAGGTCCAGGCGGGACCAGTCGAAGTGGACGTCGCGCGCGTGCAGCACGATGTGCTCGGGCTCGTCCTCGGGCAGGGCGGGAGCGGGGGAGCGTCCGGTGTCGGAGGTCATGGCGGTCCTCAGCGCATAGGGGTCAGGAGAGCGGTGACAGGCGCGCGGCGGCCCGCAGGGCGGCCGGGGAGACCCGTGACAGCGCCAGCCCGGCGCGGGCCTCGGCGGTGACGGGGAGCAGTTCGGGGCCGCGCTGGAGGGCGTCGGCGATCTCGCGCGCCGCGCGCTCGGGGGTGAACCCGCGCCGGCGGTACAGGCGGTTGAGCCGGTCGCGCGTCGATGAGCCGGTGTCGGGCCCGTCGCCTGCGCCGGCCCCCTCACCGGCGAAGCGGGTGGCCGAGATGATGCCGGTGCTGACCAGCCCGGGGCACACGGCGGTCACCCGGATGCCGTGCCCGGCCAGTTCGCCCCGCAGGCAGCGGCTGAGCATGAGCACGGCGGCCTTGGTGGAGGCGTAGGCCGGGTAGGCGCGCGAGGGAAGGTAGGCGGCGGCGGAGGCCGTGTTGAGGAGGCGCCCGCCCACGCCCTCCTCGACCATCATCGGGGCGAAGGCGCGGCAGCCGTTGATCACGCCCCACAGGTTGACGTCGATGGCGCGGCGCCAGTCGTCGTCGGCGGTCTCCAGGAAGGGGCCTCCGACGCCGATCCCGGCGTTGTTGACCACGGTGTCGGGGACCCCGTGCTCGGCGCGCACGCGCTTGGCGAAGGCGGCGACCGCATCGCCGTCGGCCACGTCGACGCGGTGGGCGGTGGCGCGCGGCCCCTCGCGCGAGGCCAGCTCGGCGGTGTGCTCGGCGGTGGCGGCGTCGATGTCGGCGCAGACCACGCGGGCCCCGCGGCGGGCCAGTTCCAGCGCGGTGGCGCGGCCGATGCCGCTGCCGGCGCCGGTGACCACGGCCAGCTGTCCGCCGAGCGGACGTGCCGCGGACCGGTCCCCGGGCTCGGGCACCGTGCCCTCCTCCACGCCCCTGACCAGCTCGCGCACGCGCCCGGCCACGACCCCTGGGCGCGTGCGGGGGATCCAGTGCCCGCCGGCCACCCGGTGGAACCGGAAGTCCTCGGCCCACTCGCCTGCGGACAGGACCAGGCTCTCGGCCATGAACAGTTCGTGGGTGGGGGCGAGGACCTGGACCGGCACGCCGGTGTGCCGCCGCCGGGGGCGCAGGAGCCGGTCGCGCATGTTCACCCGGTACAGCTCCAGGCCGTTCAGGTGGTTGCGCAGCAGCCTGCGGTCCCGGGGCGGCCGACCGTCGGACGGGCCGAAGCGCTCCAGCGCGCGCAGGGCCGCGCCTCCGACGCCGCTGAGCCAGGCCAGCTCGGGAACCCAGGGCAGGTGGAAGAAGCCGATGTAGGACGAGCGCAGCGCCTCGTCGGCCAGGTCCGCAAGCGCGCGCGGGCTGGGGCGCAGCCGGGAGCGCATCCAGTGCGCCGCGTGGTCCAGGCACGGGCCGGAGACGGAGGTGTAGGAGGCGAACAAGGGGGCGTGGCGCTCGTCGGTGACGGTGTGCCAGGCGGCGAGGGAGCCCCAGTCGTGGGCCAGCAGGTGCACGGGGCGGCCGCCGCCGGCGGCCCGGGCGACCCGGGCCGTGTCGTCGGCGAGCCGGTCCAGGGCGTAGCCGGAGCGCTCGCGCGGGGCGGGCGAGGCGCCGGCCCCGCGGACGTCGTAGACGACGACGTGGTGGTCCGCGGCCAGGCGGGCCACGACGCCGTCCCAGACCGAGGAGTCGTCGGGGTAGCCGTGGACGCACAGCACGGTGGGTGCAGCGGGGTCGCCGTAGGCGCGCGCCGCGAGCGCGAGCCCGTCCGCGGTGGGGACCCGGAACGCCGTTGCGGTGGTGCCGGTCACATCAGTGCGAGACATGGCGTCATGTTAAACAAGGTGTCAATAAGCGGCCAGAGGGGGACCGGGATTTCCCGCCGCGCCCGCCGGGCAGGAAGGGGGCATGCGATCGCGAGCGCGGCCGCGGCGGTGGGCCGCCGCGGCCCTCCTCCTCGCCGCGGCGCCGGCCTGCGCGGACGGCGGGGCGGGGGAGCCCGGCGGGGACCGGTACGGCACCGGATCCGAACCGCCGGCGGACGCGTCGGCAACGGCCGGGCGGACGGTCCCGCCCGGCGAGCCGGAGACCGTCGTCGGCGGCCTGGAGGTGCCCTGGTCGGTGGTGTTCTGGCCGGACGGCTCGGCGCTGGTGTCCGAGCGCGACTCGGCGCGCCTGCTGCGCCTGCCGCCGGGAGGCGGCGACGGCGGCGACGATGGGGACGGCGGCGCCGGGCGGGAGGCCGAAGAGGTCGGCACCGTGGAGGGGGTGGCGCCCGGAGGCGAGGGCGGGCTGCTGGGCCTGGCCGTGTCGCCGGATGCCGCTGAGTCCGGCGGGGACCTGTACGCCTACTACACCGCCGAGGACGAGAACCGGATCGTGCGCATGGACTACGCGCCGGGGGAGGGCCTCGGCGAGCAGGAGGTGGTCGCCGACGGCATCCCGGCCTCCGGCTTCCACAACGGGGGCCGGATCGAGTTCGGCCCGGACGGGATGCTGTACGCGGGCACGGGGGACGCGGGGCAGGAGGGCCGGTCCCAGGACACCGGCTCCCTCGGCGGGAAGATCCTGCGGATGACCCCCGAGGGCGACCCCGCGCCGGGCAACCCCTTCGACAACCTGGTCTACAGCTACGGCCACCGCAACGTGCAGGGGCTGGCCTGGCACGGCGAGACGCTGCTGGCCACGGAGTTCGGCCAGGACACCTGGGACGAGATCAACGCCGTACGGCCCGGCGGCGACCACGGCTGGCCCGAGGTCGAGGGAGAGGGCGGCGGGGAGGACCGCGTCGACCCGCTGGTCACCTGGCGGCCGGCCGAGGCCTCTCCGAGCGGTGCCGCCGTGGCGGGCGGCTCGCTGTGGGCGGCCGCCCTGCGCGGCGAACGGCTGTGGCGGCTGCCCCTGACCGGGGACCCGCAGGACCCCGTGGAGGAGCCGGAGGCGCTGTTCGTCGGCGAGTACGGACGCATCCGCGACGTGGTCACCGAACCCGGCGGGGAGGCGGTCTGGGCGGCCACGAGCAACCGCGACGGCCGAGGCGATCCGGGCCCCGAGGACGACCGCATCCTGCGGATCCCCCTGGAGGGGTGACCCTGGGCCTTAGCTGGGGAAGGCGAAGAGGTCTGAGGTGTCGATCGGGCCGGTGAACGGTCCGGGCAGGTGGAGGACTCCCTCGGAGTCCGGATGGACCTGCTTCTGGTAGACGCCCCCTTCGGGTTCCAGGAAGAGGGTGAGTTCTTCCGACTCCATGTCGACCAGAAGATAGGCGGGGACCTCTCCGCGGGCGTACCCGCGGGTCTTCTTCACCCTGTCGGTCTCGGCGTTGCCCGGGGATGTGATCTCGATGCTCAGAAGCGCCTCGTAGGAAGGGAACTTCCACTGGTCCTTGGTGATGAGGCCGTTGGGCAGGAGGACCAGGTCCGGAACGTACCGCTCTCCGCTGGGCATGATCAGCAGCGTGACGTTCTGCACGGGCTTGCACCCGCGGGGGAGGACCGGTGCCAGGGCCAGAGTGAGGTCCGTGGCGATGGCCGCATGCGCGGAGACCGGGGTGGGGGACAAGAGCAGGCTCCCGTCGATGATCTCCACCCGGTACCCCTCGGGCGGTTCCAGGTGATCGGCGACCTCGTTCAGGTCGTGCGGAGCTTCGCGGAACGGAGTCTCCGGGAGTGGTTCGGCCATCGGCCTGGCCTCCTCTGTCGTCCCGTCGTCCAGGAGCCTAGCGGTCGTCCTCCAGGTTAGTCCGGCGTTTCGACGGATCCCAGGGAACGCCGTGCGGCCCGCCCCTCACACCCCCTCGGTGTGGTGCAGCGCCTCGGTGATCTTCTCGGCGGCCGCCGTCACCGCCGGGGCGTGCAGGCGGCCGGGGGAGCGCGTCAGGCGCTCGATCGGGCCGGAGACCGACACCGCGGCGATCACCCGGCCCCCGGGGCCGTGGATCGGGGCCGACACCGACGCCACGCCCTGCTCGCGCTCGCCCACGCTCTGGGCCCACCGCCTGCGGCGCACCTGGGTCAGGCTCTGCGCGGTGAAGTGCGCCCCGCGCAGGCTGCGGCGGATGCGGTCGGCGTCCTCCCAGGCCAGCAGGACCTGGGCGGCCGACCCGGCGTTCATCGGCAGCTCGCTGCCGACCGGCACCGTGTCGCGCAGGCCGCTGGCGCGCTCGGCGGCGGCCACGCACACCCGCACGTCGCCCTGGCGCCGGTAGAGCTGGGCGCTCTCCCCGGTGAGGTCGCGCAGCTGGGACAGCACCGGCGTGGAGACCGCGAGCAGCCGGTCCTCACCGGTGGCGATGGACAGCTCGCCCAGGCGCGGCCCGAGCACGAACCGGCCCTGGCTGTCGCGGGTCACCATCCGGTGCCGCTCCAGGGCCACCGCCAGCCGGTGGGCCGTGGGCCGGGCCAGGCCGGTGATGCGCACGAGCTGGGCCAGCGAGGCCGGCCCCGATTCCAGGGCGTCGAGGACCGACATCGTCTTGTCCAGGACGCCGACGCCGCTCGATGGGCTAGAGTTGTCCATGGCTTGATATTGCCGTCTCGATATGTGGAATGCAAATCCACTCGGGCCGACGCGTGTCCGCGTCGCGGCCGGCCCGCGGGGCGGCGGGTGTCGGGCCCGTGGAACCGTTGACCCGCACCGCCGAGACGCGAGGAGGCGTCGCACATGGCTCGCACGATGGCCGAGAAGGTCTGGGAGGAGCACGTCGTCCGGCGTGCCGAGGGCGAACCCGACCTGCTCTACATCGACCTCCACCTGGTGCACGAGGTGACCAGCCCGCAGGCCTTCGAGGGCCTGCGCCTGGCCGGCCGGGGCGTGCGCCGCCCCGACCTGACCGTGGCCACCGAGGACCACAACGTCCCCACCGAGAACGTCCTCGGGCCCATCGCCGACAAGGTCTCGCGCACCCAGATCGAGACGCTGCGCAAGAACGCCTCGGAGTTCGGTGTGCGGCTGTTCCCGATGGGCGACATCGACCAGGGCATCGTCCACGTGGTGGGACCGCAGATGGGCCTGACCCAGCCGGGGATGACCATCGTCTGCGGCGACAGCCACACCAGCACCCACGGCGCCTTCGGCGCCCTGGCGTTCGGCATCGGCACCAGCCAGGTCGAGCACGTGCTCGCCACCCAGACGCTGCCGATGACGCCGTTCAAGACCATGGCCGTCACGGTGGAGGGCGAGCTCAGGCCGGGGGTGACCGCCAAGGACATCATCCTGGCGGTGATCGCCGAGATCGGCACCGGCGGCGGGCAGGGCCACGTCATCGAGTACCGCGGCTCGGCCATCCGGTCGCTGTCGATGGAGGCCCGGATGACCGTGTGCAACATGTCGATCGAGGCCGGAGCGCGCGCGGGGATGATCGCCCCCGACGAGACCACCTTCGACTACATCCAGGGCCGCCCGCACGCCCCGCAGGGCGAGCAGTGGGACGCCGCCGTCGCCCACTGGAAGAGCCTGCGCACCGACGACGAGGCCGAGTTCGACCACGAGGTGGTGCTGCGCGCCGAGGACATCGGGCCGTTCGTCACCTGGGGCACCAACCCCGGCCAGGGAGTGTCGCTGGACGCCGCGGTCCCCGCGCCGTCCGACTTCGAGGACCCCAGCGCGCGCGCCGCCGCGGAGAAGGCCCTGGCCTACATGGACCTGGAGGCCGGCACCCGGATGCGCGACATCGCCGTGGACACGGTCTTCCTGGGGTCGTGCACCAACGGGCGGATCGAGGACCTGCGCGCCGCCGCCGAGGTCATCCGGGGCCGCAAGGTCGCCGACGGGGTGCGGATGCTGGTGGTCCCCGGGTCCATGCGGGTCAAGGAGCAGGCCAACGCCGAGGGTCTGGGCGAGGTGTTCACCGAGGCCGGGGCCGAGTGGCGCGAGGCGGGCTGCTCCATGTGCCTGGGGATGAACCCCGACCAGCTCAAGCCGGGGGAGCGCAGCGCCTCCACCTCGAACCGCAACTTCGAGGGGCGCCAGGGCAAGGGCGGCCGCACCCACCTGGTCTCGCCGCTGGTGGCCGCCGCCACCGCCGTGCGCGGCACCCTGTCCTCGCCCGCCGACCTGTAGCCGCCGCCCCGACGACGACGGAGACGACGGAACCCGAAAGGCTCAGAGCATGGAGAAGTTCACCGTCCACACCGGCCGGGGCGCCCCCCTGCGCGCGGGCAACGTGGACACCGACCAGATCATCCCGGCGGTCTACCTCAAGCGGGTCGCCCGTACCGGCTTCGAGGACGGCCTGTTCGCCGCCTGGCGCGCCGCCGACCCGGAGTTCGTCCTGAACAAGGAGGAGTTCTCCGGCGCGGACGTGCTCATCGCCGGCCCCGACTTCGGCACCGGGTCCTCGCGCGAGCACGCGGTCTGGGCGCTGCAGGACTACGGCTTCAAGGCGGTGCTGTCCCCGCGCTTCGCCGACATCTTCCGCGGCAACTCGCTCAAGGGCGGGCTGCTCACGGTGGTGCTGCCCCAGGAGGTGATCGAGCGGCTGTGGGACATGGTCGAGGCCGACCCGTCCACCCCGATCACCGTGGACCTGGTCGAGCGCGAGGTGCGCGCCCCCGGGGTGGCCGAGCCCTTCGAGATCGACGACTACACGCGCTGGCGGCTGATGGAGGGGCTGGACGACATCGCCCTGACCCTGCGCCACACCGACGACATCGGGGCGTTCGAGGAGCGGCGGTCGCCGTGGCTTCCGGTGGCGCAGTAGGGCCCGGCGGGGGTCCGGAGGGGGCGTCGGAGGCGGGCTCCGGCGCCCCGGACGCCCCGCCCGGCGCGGAATTTTACCTGGACTTGGCGCGGCGCCTGCGGGAGGCCCACCGGCGCGCGGAGGCCCTCCCCGAGGGTGTCCGGATTCCGGTTATTCGTAGGCTTTTGACGGTCACAGAAGCGGTCAAAAGGGATCCCGTGCGTGGTTCCGAGCGGCTCGACCGGATGCTGGAGGAGATCTCTTCGCAGGTGGACGACCCCCCGACACGCTGAGAACTTTCGGTGTTTGTGTTTGTGCCGGGGCCCTCCGGTCCCCTAATTTCGTGCGAGCAAGGGGGAACCGGAGGAACCAATGAACAAGCGTGACCTGATCGACGCGATCTCCGACCGGCTGGGGGACAAGAAGACCGCAACCGAGGCCGTGAACGCCGTGTTGGAGACCATCCAGAAGACCGTCGCCGAAGGCGACAAGGTGGCCATCACCGGATTCGGCGTGTTCGAGAAGGCCGAGCGCGCCGCCCGGACCGCCCGTAACCCCGCCACCGGGGAGACCATCAACGTCCCCGCCAGCTTCGTCCCGAAGTTCCGGGCCGGGGCCGACTTCAAGGACCTGGTCAACGGCAAGAAGAAGTAACCCCTGGGCGGTGCGGCGCCGCCCGGCCCTACGGGGCCGGGCGGCGCCGTCGTGTGCGCACCCCTGAGCGGCGCGCCATCACAGGCCCAGCCGCCCCAGCACCTTGGCCGTGTGCGGGCCCACGCCCAGCGCGCGCGCCTGGGCCAGGTCCTCGCGGGTGTCCACGTCCCGCCGCAGCCCCGGCACGTCCGTGCGGAGGATCTCCACCGTCCCCAGCGAACGGTGCCGGAGGCGGGAGCGCCCCTCGAACGCCGGAAGGAACACCGAGCCCGGTGCGGCGGCGTACAGCGTGGTGCCCACACCCTGGGCGTCGGCGGCGAAGGACCGAGCGTGCAGCCCGGCGTCGGCGAGCACCCGGTCCAGCTCGTCGGGGCGCAGGGCGGGCAGGTCGGCCGAGAGGGCGCACACCCCGGCTTCGGGCAGCGCGCGGCGGGCCCGCTCGGCCCCGTGGCCCAGAGCGGGGTTCAAGCCGCCGCCGGGCTCCCCGTCGACGATGTGCGCGCCCAGGGCGCCCAGCGCCTCGTGCGCGCGGGCGTCGTCGGTCACCGCGAACACCCGCCCGACGCGGGAGCAGGCCGCCGCGGCCATCACCGTGTCGCAGGCGAAGGCCAGCGCCAGCTCTGCGCGCGCGGCGGCGTCCGGCCCTGCCAGGCGCGTCTTCGCGTCCTCCAGGGCCTTGACCGGGACCAGCACCGACCACAGCAGCGTCACCGGCGCACTTCCCCCTCGGCTCGATGGGACCCCGGAACGGCGCGACCCGGGACGGACTCAGAAAAAGGGTAAACAGGACGCGGTCCGTCCGCGGACGCCCGGCTCGCCCCCGGCGCCGGACGTTCGCCGACGGGCGCCCGTGACATGGGCGGATCGTCGGGCCTCCTAGACTGGATCGACCGCGCGCGGCCCGTTCTCCCCCCTGGGGCCGTGCGGCGCGCGCCGATGACCAGGGGCGAATCCGGAGGAAGCAGTGGCCCAGCAACGCGAGTCGCGGTGGGTGAAGGTCGTCGTGGCCTCCATCGTGCGCCCGATCCTGCGGGCGGTGACCCGGCCCGAGTGGCGCGGGCAGGAGAACGTCCCCCGCGAGGGCGGCGTCATCATCGCCGCCAACCACCTGTCGATGTCCGACCCGCTCACCATCGCGCACTTCCTCTACGTGGGCGGGCGCCGGTGGCCCACCTTCACCATGAAGGAGGCCGTGATGCGCATCCCCGTGGTGCGCTCGGTGGCCAAGAGCACCGGCCAGATCCCCGTCAAGCGGGGCAGCACCGACGCCGTCAAGGCGCTCCAGGAGGCCGAGAACGCCCTGGTGCGCGACGGCAGCTCGGTCATCTTCTACCCGGAGGGCACCTGCACCCGCGACCCCGACCTGTGGCCCATGGTGGCCAAGACGGGCGTGGCGCGCCTGGCGCTGTCCACCGGCGTCCCCGTGGTCCCGCTGGCGCACTGGGGCGAACAGCACCTGCTGCCCTACGGCACCACCAAGCTGCGCCCGTTCCCGCGCAAGAAGGTGCAGATGGTGGCCGGCCCGCCGGTCGACCTGTCGGCCTATGAGGGCAAGCCCCTGACGGCGACCCTGCTCAAGGAGGCCACCACCGACATCATGCGCGCCATCACCGACCTCCAGGCCGGCATCCGCGGCGAGGAGCCCCCGGCTGTGCCCTACGACCCCAAGCAGGCGCGGCGGACGCCCCTGCAGGAGGGGGCCGAGGAAGGGACCGCAGAGGGCACGGGCGAGGGCGCCTGACCCGGACGCCCGCCCGCTCGGGGCGCCCCGGAGGACCGGGGCGCCCTTCGCACGATGCCGCACGATGCCGCACGAGTCTGCACGATGCTGCAGGACCAGGAGCTTCAGAAAGGGGCCGCATGACGAAGGTCGCGGTCATGGGCGGCGGTTCGTGGGGGACCGCCTTCGCCAACGTGCTGGCCGACGCCGGCGCGGCCCAGGTGGAGGTCCACGGACGCCGCGCCGAGGTCGCCGAGGCGATCACCACCCGGCACGCCAACCCCGACTACCTGCCGGGGATCGAGCTCAACCCCGCCCTTTCGGCCACCACCGACGCGGCCAAGGCCCTCAGCGGCGCCGAGTTCGCCGTGGTCGCGGTGCCCTCCCAGTCGCTGCGGGCCAACCTGCGCGACTGGGCGCCGCACATCGCCCCCGGGACCGTCGTCGTCAGCCTGATCAAGGGCGTGGAGCTGGGCACCTCGCTGCGGGCCAGCGAGGTGATCACCGCCGAGCTGGGGCTGCCCGCCGAGCAGGTGGCCGTGGTCACCGGCCCCAACCTGGCCCGCGAGATCGCCGAGCGGCAGCCGGCCACCGCCGTGGTGGCCTGCCCGCACGAGCCCACCGCGGTGCGCTTCCAGCACCTGTGCAAGTCCGCCTACTTCCGCCCCTACAGCAGCACCGACCTGGTCGGCGCCGAGCTGGGCGGCGCGGTCAAGAACGTGATCGCCCTGGCCGTGGGGGTGGCCGTGGGCATGGGCTTCGGCGACAACGCCAAGGCGGCGCTGATCACCCGGGGGCTGGCCGAGACCGTGCGGCTCGCCGTCGCGCTGGGCGCCGACGAGCACACCCTGGCCGGGCTGGCCGGCATGGGGGACCTGGTGGCCACCTGCTCCTCGCCGCTGTCGCGCAACCGCACCTTCGGCGAGCAGCTGGGCAAGGGGCTGACCGTCGAGCAGGCCGTCGAGCGGACCCGGCAGACCGCGGAGGGGGTCAAGTCCTGCGAGTCGATCCTGGCGCTCGCGCGCACCAACGGGATCGACATGCCCATCACCGAGGCGGTGGTCGGCATGATCCACCACGAGCTGTCCCCGGCCGAGGCGCTGCAGGCCTTCATGGCGCGCACCGCCAAGCCCGAGCGGTACGGAGTCTGAGGAGGCGACCATGAGCGAGTCCGGAGAGTACGGCGAGGCGACGCGGGCGGTGCGGCTGCCCATCGGGGACGGGCCCCAGGGCGAGCGGCCCATGCGCCCGCCGGTGCACCGCAGCACCACCTACGCCTTCGAGGCCTCCCAGGACTACGCCGACGTGCTGGACGGGGCCCGCGGCGGCTACTCCTACGCCCGCATCGACAACCCCACCGCCGACGCCTTCGCCACCGCCCTGGCGGCCATGGAGGGCGCCGGCGCCGACCGGCCGGTGCACGGGCAGGCCTTCGCCTCGGGCATGGCGGCGATCAGCACGGCGCTACTGGCGCTCACCTCGGCCGGGTCGCACGTGGTCGCCTCGCGCGCGCTGTACGGCAACACCTACTCGCTCCTCGACGGGCTGCTGCGCCGCTTCGGGGTGGAGACCGACTTCGTGGACGCCGGCGACATCGACCAGGTGCGCGCCGCGATGCGACCGGAGACGGCGCTGGTGTTCACCGAGACCCTGTCCAACCCCGGCATGCTCGTGGCCGACCTGCCGGCCCTCGCGCGCGCGGCCCACGACGGCGGCGCCCTGCTGGTGGTGGACTCCACCTTCGCCTCTCCGGCGGTGTGCCGCCCCTTGGAGCACGGCGCCGACCTGGTCCTGCACTCGGCCACCAAGTACATCGGCGGGCACAGCGACGCCACCGGCGGCGCCGCCGTCGGGTTCGCCGGGCCGATCGCCCGGGTGCGCGCGGCCCGCATCGACCTGGGCCCCACCCTGGCGCCCGACGAGGCCTACCTGCTCCACCGGGGGCTGGAGACGCTGCCGCTGCGCATGGAACGCCAGTGCGCCACCGCCGCCGAGTTCGCCGCCGCGGTGGCCGCCCACCCCGCGGTCGCCCGGGTCGACCACCCCTCGCTCCCCGGGCACCCCGGTCACGGGCTCGCCCGCGCGCTCTTCGACGCAGGCCGCTGCGGCGCGGTGGTGAACGTCGCCCTGCACGGCGGCCGCAAGGAGGGCATGGCCTTCGCCGACGCGCTGGAGCTGGCCGACGTGGCCGCCTCGCTGGGAGGAACGCACACCCTGGCCGGGCACGCCGCCTCCACCACGCACCGCCAGCTGAGCGACGCCGAGCTGGAGAGGGCGGGCATCGCGGCGAGCGCGGTACGCTTCTCCATCGGCCTGGAGGACCCGCGGGACCTGGTCCGTGACGCACTCGCGGCGCTCGACGCCTGCGGCGGGGCGTGACGGACGGGCCTGGGCGGGTATGCGGTCACCGGGGGACGGGGCCGATCGGACAGTACCGGAGCGCCGCCGCGGCGCCCGGATCTCTACGAGGCGAGATTGGGTCGGGCAGTATGGCCGAGCAGCGCAGAACGACCGAGCAGGGCAGGGTCCGCGTCGCCGTGGTCTTCGGCGGGCGCAGTTCCGAGCACGAGATCAGCTGCGTCACGGCGGGCAGCGTCCTGTCGGTGATCGACACCGACCGCTATGAAGTGGTGCCGGTGGGCATCACCCGTACCGGCGAGTGGGTTCTGGCCTCCGGTGACCCCGACCGCCTGGCGATCGACGGCGACCGCCTGCCGACCGTGGAGGGCGCGGGCGGCGGGCAGGCCCTGGCGCTGCCGTTCGACTCCGGGTCCGGCCTGGCGGTGCTGGAGCCCGACGCGGTCCCGCGGCGCCTGGGGGAGGTCGACGTGGTGCTGCCGCTGCTGCACGGCCCCTACGGCGAGGACGGCACCATCCAGGGCCTGTTCGAGATGATGGGCGCGCGCTACGTGGGCGCGGGCGTGTTCGCCAGCGCCGCCTCGATGGACAAGGTCTTCATGAAGGCCATGCTCACCGGGCACGGCATCGCCACCGGGGCCTACGTGCCGGTGACCGACCGCGAGTGGCGGACCGAGCGCAAGCGGGTGCTGGACGACATCGCCAAGCTGGGCGAGGTGCTGTTCGTCAAGCCCGCGCGCGCCGGGAGCAGCGTCGGTATCACCAAGGTGCCGGACGGCTCCGACACCGACGCGGTCGTGGCCGCCATCGAGACCGCGCGCGAGCACGACCCCAAGGTGATCGTGGAGGCGGCCCTGTCCGGGCGCGAGGTCGAGTGCGGCGTCCTGCAGGGCGTCGGCGGGGCCGCTCCCGAGGCGTCCCTGCCGGCCGAGATCCACGTGGCCGACGGGTTCGACTTCTACGACTTCGAGGCCAAGTACCTCTCCAGCAGCAGCCTGACCATCCCGGCGGACCTGCCGGAGGAGGTCATCGAGCGCATCCGCGCCCTGGCCGTGCGCACCTTCGAGGCCATGGGGTGCGAAGGGCTGGCGCGGGTGGACTTCTTCTACGGCGACGACGGCGAGGTCTACGTCAACGAGCTCAACACGATGCCGGGGTTCACCCCCAGCTCGGCGTTCCCGCAGATGTGGGCGGCCACCGGCGTGGACTACGCGGCGCTGGTGGACCGCCTCATCACCACGGCCCTGGACCGCCCGGCCGGCCTGCGCTGAGGCGCGTTCCGCGGCCGCGCCACTCCAGCGGACGCCATCCGCCAGGGCGGTGGTATCGGCCCGCGCGTTTGAAGCGGCGGTCGCACAAGCAAGGGGGCCTTCCGGCTCCGGAGCGGACTGCGACTGTGGACTGCGAGGTCAACGCCGGTTCCCTCAGAAGGCCCACCCCGGTACGCCCCTGCCTTCGACCGGGCATATCCGGGGTCGAGCGGCACGCCGGTGGACCGGCCCTTTCGGGCCGCTACGGCCACCACCGGCCGCGCACCGGACTCTCCGGCCCCGTCTCTAGCGGCCCGGCGGCGTGAACCCCTGGGGCGGCGCCGGCGGGTGGCCGTGCGGGGGTCCGGGAGGAACCGGCGGTGCGGCGGGCGCGGCCGGGCCGGGCGGGACCTGCGGGGCGCCCGGCGGCACGGCGGGGAGGACCCGGCGGGCCAGCAGGGTGCCGCCGGCGGTCGCGGCGGGGAACACCAGCACGGCCACGAACGGCACAGCCAGCAGCAGGTAGGCGGGCACCGCGAAGCCCAGGGACAGCGCCTTGCGGGACCACAGCGCGCGGCGGCGGTCGCCCAGGCGGCGCATCCCGCGCCGGTCGAAGGCGGCGCCCACCAGCTCCATGCCGAGCAGGAACCCGCCGACCAGGGCCGAGACCACCGGCACCACCGTCTGCCCGACGACCGGGACGAACCCGGCGATCAGCATCGGCACGGCGAACAGCGCCGAGACCAGCACCAGGACCAGCGACTGGCGGACCGACCGCGCGATGGACCCGGCCAGCGACTCGTCGACCTCCGGAGCGCCGCCCAGGCGCTCCTCCACGTCCTCGGCGATCAGGTCGTACAGGGGCGCGCCCAGGGCCAGGGTCAGGCCGGTGAAGCCGACCACCATGACCAGCACGGCGCCGCCCACCATCAGCACCCCCGCGGTGACCTGGACGGTCGTCCGCCAGCCCTCGGACCAGTCGTCGGCGAAGGGGGTGGCCCAGGCGGCCAGGTCGCCGATGTTGAGCAGCAGCGCGATGAGCGCGCCGAGGAACAGCAGCGAGGTGAACAGCGGGGGGATGGCGCCCAGGAAGAACAGCTTGGGCCGGCTCAGAACCATGCCGGCCCCGCGAAGCAGGAGCCCTGCCCCGGAGAAGACGTCGCGAACGGCGGAGATCATGGTCGGTGAGCCTACCGAGTGGCGGCGGCCGCCGGATCCCGCGATGCCGGGCGGGGCCGCCCGGCATCGCTCCGCCATGGCCGCCCGCCAGGGACGACGGCACCCGTCGGGCCGTCTGCGGAGCGGATCACCTTGCTCCCCTCAAGGAAGCCGCGGCCCTTGGTCCGGGGAGGGAACGGGCCCGAGCCGCTGTGAATCCGGCGGTCGCCGGCCCGCCTGGGCCCTGCGCCGCGGTCGCCCGCTCGGGGAGCCCCCGGATCACCGGAGCCCAGGCCTGTGCCCGAGGGCACGGAGGATCCCGGTGAGGGGGAGGAAACCGTCCACAGGCGGAGGCGGCCCACTGGCGGGCGGGTGCGCCGCCGCTGTCCCATGAGGGGCATGGACGATTTCGCAGCCCTCACCTCCCTGGCCGCTTCCCAGCACGGGGTCGTCTCCCGCGACCAGGCCCGCGGCTGCGGGCTGGCGGACCGGGCGATCGACCGGCTCGTGCGGTCCCGGCGCTGGGCCCGGGTCCGGCCCAACGTCTACCGGGTGGAGCCGGGGCCGCTGCCGCTGGCCGCCCGGGTCAAGGCCGTGCAGCTGTCGCTGGGGCCCCGGGCGGTGGCGGTCGGGCCCACCGCCGCCCGGCTCTGGGGCGTCCAGGGGCCCCTGCCCGGTCCCGGGTACGAGCACGTGCACGTCAGCGCACCGGGGCGGGGCGGCGGGGCCTCGGCGGGCGTGCGCCGGTACGGCTGGGACGTGCCGCCGGGCGAGACCACGGTGCGCCGGGGCCTGCGCCTGACCACCCCGGCCCGCACCCTCCGGGACACGGTGCTGGTGACCGACCGCTTCACCGCCGTCAGCGTGCTGGACTCGGCGCTCAACCTGGGGCTGGTCGACCCGGGCGAGCTGGAGGAGCTGGCCGCCGCCAACGCGGGCAGGCTCGGCGCGCCGCGCAGCCGCCCGTGGTGGGGGCAGGCCGACGGGCGGGCCGAGAGCACCTTCGAGACCCGGCTGCGGCTGGTGCTGGCCGACCGCGGCCTGGCCCCGCAGGAGCTGCAGTACCCGGTGTTCACCGCGGAGGGGGAGCTGGCCGGCCGCGCCGACCTGGCCTGGCCGGAGTGGGGTGTGGCGGCCGAGGCCGACGGCGCCGGGCCGCACTCGCTGCCGGACGCGCTCTTCGCCGACCGCAGACGGCACAACCGCATGGCGACGGCCCCGGGCCGCCTGGTGCTGCTCCGCTTCACGTGGAGCGACCTGCGCCACCCCGACCAGATCGCCGAAATGGTCCGCGAAGCCCGCTCCCAGGCCCCCTGATCCCGCGTCGGACCGGGCGCCCGGCCGGTGCATCGGGTGGACGCACGGAGACGCACGAACCCCCCGGCGAGGGCCCACCGGTTGTGCCGTCGTTGCCGCTGTTCCCGGACCGAGAGAGGCCGGGCGGCCGACCGGCAGCACCGGGGAACCACCGCGCCTCTTCGTCGCCGCCCTTCCCCGGCACCCCGGCGACCCTGCACCCGGCCGCGGCGGGTGAGTGGGAGCCGCCCGCGCCGCCGGCTTCTACGGTGACCGTCGGCGCACCGTATCGGCCCGGGCCTCGGGCGAAGGCGCCGCTCCAGTGGACACGACCGGTGCGGCGCGGACCGGACCAGTGCGGACCGGACCGGACCGGCGAGGTCCCCCGGTGCTCATGTCTCGGGCAGGAACGGGCTGGGGGTGCCGTGCCAGGAGACGTAGAGGCGTTCGCGGGCCCGTGTGCAGGCCACGTACAGCAGCGACCGCTGCGCCTCCAGGTCCGCCCGGTGCTGGTTCTCGTCCTGTTCGGCCGGGGTCACGTGGTCCAGCAGCGGCAGTGCCGCCGCGGTGGCTCCGGTGACCGCCACCGCCCGGAACTCCAGGCCCTTGACCCCGTGCATGGTGGCCACCCGCACCGACCCGGCCGCGTCGGTGACCGCCTGCTCGCGCGGGTTGAACGCCGCCGCCGGCAGCGAGCGGGCCCGCAGATGGGCGGCGACCGCGTCGCGCTGCCGGTTGGTGCGGGCGGTCACGCACACGTCCGCCGGGGCGATGCCCTCGGCCAGCCAGCCGCGCACCTGCTCGGCCAGGGCGTCCAGCTCGGCGGGCTCGTCGGCGGCGCCGTGCCGCCGGGGCTCGGGGCCGCTGAGCACGCACCGGTCGGCCCCCTCCGGCTCGGGGGCCGAGCCGCCCAGCTCCTCGGTGGTGCGCCCGGCGACGATGCCGCCCGCCCAGTCCAGGATCTGCCGGGTGGTGCGGTAGTTGACGCGCAGCGGGTAGGAGCGGCCCACCACGTTGATGCCCAGCCGCTTGAAGGAGACCGTGTTGTCGTAGATGCGCTGGCGGTTGTCCCCCGCGATGAACAGGTCGTCCGGCCCCTCCGCGGCGGCGGCCCGCAGCGTGCGCCACTGCATCGGGTGCAGGTCCTGCGCCTCGTCGACCACGACGCTGGTGTAGGGCGCCTCCGGCCGCTCGGCCAGGAGGCGGGCGGCCTCGGCGTGCATCTCCTCGGCCGGCAGCGCGCGCCCGGTGCGCATCAGCGCGCGGGCCTCGCTGATGGCGTGCCAGACCGCGCGCCGCTGGTCGGCGGCCAGGGGCGTGCTGCGGCCGCGCCGCGCATCGGGGTCGAGGTAGCCCTCCAGGGTGGTGATCTGCTGGGCCATCACCACGTGCCGGTACTCCGAGTACAGGAAGTCCGGCGGGTAGGCCAGCCCGTGCTGGCGGGCGATGTTGGCGAACACGCCCCGGGTGTCGGTGCGCAGCCGCATGTCCGGGTGGGCCCGGCGGACCACGTCCAGGGCGAGCTTGTCGATGGTCACCACGTCCACGTCGTCCAGCAGCGGCGGATCCAGCAGCAGCGCCAGGTTGCCCTTGAGCGAGTCCACCAGGGCGTTGGTGAAGCTGGTGAGCAGGATGCGCCCGTCCAGCGGCAGGTGTTCGGCCAGGTGCTTGACCCGGTGCAGGGCGACGACGGTCTTGCCGGTGCCGGGACCGCCGGTGACCTTGGCCGGGCCCCCGAAGCGCGGCCGGTAGGCCAGGTCGCGCTGCTTGGGGTGGAGGAAGACGCGCCAGGCGTTGAACTCCCCGGCGAGCACGTCCTCGATCTCCTGGTCGTCGCCGACCACGATGACCCGCTCACGGGTGTTGCGGATGGCGGCGTCGTAGTCGTCGGTGGCGACCGCCCCCACACGCGGGCGGCGCGGGGCCACCACCTCCTCCTGCACCCGGCGCACCGGGTGCCCCTCGGCCAGGGCGGACAGCACCTCGAACTGGTCCTGGGGCAGCGCGGGGCGCCAGGCCGCCAGTTCCCGGGCCGAGCCGAGGCTGCGGACGAAGCGGCGGATCTCGGGGTCCACGCCCAGCCGCTCCAGGTCGCCGTCGGAGACGGCGTCGAAGGGGCCGGCCGGCTCCTCGGGGGCGGGCTCCTCGGGGACGGTCTTCTCCAGCGCGGTCGCGTCCCGCCGCTCCAGGGTGCCCATGACGCCGTTGACGTCGTGCCGCTGGTCCCGGGCCCAGCCCTCGGCGGTGTCCCGGGGCAGCAGGTGGACCAGCAGGAACGTCTCGCCGGACTCGGGGGCGAGCATCACCCCGGTCCAGGAGTCGCTGATCCGGAAGGTGCGGATGCGGGGGTCCTGTCCGGCGGGGAGCGAGCGGATGCGCAGGTCGGGGTGGGCGAGCAGGGCGTCCAGGGGGAGCTCTCTGAACATGCGGGTGGCGGCGCGCAGCCGTTCGCGCGTGGGCCGGTCGAGCTTGTCGTACTGGGGCAGACACGTCGCATCGATGGCCAGCTGGGGCATGGGCCTCCTCACATCCGGCGCGCAAGCCACTTGCGTCTCGCCTTACATGCCCGATTCTCGCGGAGGCCTCGGACAAACCGCCCGAGTGGCCCGAAGCGGCCAAGACCGGGCGGCCGTCCGCCGGCCGTCCGCCGGCCGTCCGCGGGCCGACCGGATGGTGGTCCCCTCAGAACACCAGGTGCACGATCAGCGCGATCAGCGGGATCGACAGGGTCGTGCGCAGGACGAACAGGGCCAGGCAGTCGCGCAGCCGGACGGGCACGTCCAGCTCCAGCAGCAGCGGGATGGTCGCCGAGAAGAACAGCAGCTGGGTCAGCGACAGCACCGCCACGAAGAACTTGGCCTCCACGGCCGCCCCGGTCGCGAACAGCGCGGGCAGGAACATCTCGCTGAGCCCCACCAGGGAAGCCGGGGCCACGACGTCGGCGTCGGGGATGCCCAGCAGGGCGATCACCGGCTCCAGGGGACGGCCGAGCCAGTCGAAGACGGGGGTGTGCTGGGCGGCCAGGACCGCGGCGGTGCCCACCGCCAGGATCGTCGGCAGGATCACCAGTGCCAGGCGCACCCCTTCGGCGAACCCGGTCGCGCACTCGCGGGCCACCCCGCGGGAGGCGCCCGCGCGCTCCACGGCCCGCCGCACCGCCGTGCGCACCAGGGGGCCTTCGGGCTCGGGCTCGGGCCGGGGCTCGGCCGCGTAGGTGTCGGGTTTGCGCGACAGCGGCGGGATGCGCACCAGGACCGCCGCCAGGACCACCGACAGCCCCAGCACCGAGCCCACGATCAGCGGGAAGTAGGGCATCAGGTCCAGGGTGGCGGCCACCACGGCGAAGAAGCCCAGGCTGACACTGCTGAAGCAGGTGGCGATGGTCGCCGACTCCCGCGCGCTGTAGCGCCCCTCCAGGTACATCCGGTTGGTCACGTACAGCCCGATGGAGTAGGAGCCCACGAACGAGGCCAGGGCGTCCAGGGCGCCGCGCCCCGGCACCCGGAACAGCGGGCGCATCACCGGGCGGGCGAGCGTGCCGATGAACTCCAGGCCGCCGTAGGAGACCAGAAGCGTCACGAAGACCGCCCCGATGGGCACGATCACCGCGACCGCCACCACGACGCTGTCGAAGATCATCGGCCCCACGCCTTCGTCGAGCAGGGCGGCCGGCCCCGTGCCGGAGACGACCATCACCGCCACGGCCGCCCCGGCGAGGCGGATGGCGGTGAAGACCCACCCGGTGGCGAAGGGGGACAGGTCGACCGGCCAGGTGCGCCCCAGTGCGCGCTGCGCCGCCGCGCCCAGGGTGAGCAGGGCCGAGATGGTGATCAGGGCCAGCACCGTGAAGCGCACCAGGGTCGGCGCGCCGTCCCGGATCGCGCTCACCAGCAGGTCGAAGGGGATGGTCCAGGCGCCGCCCACGCGCAGCGGCAGCAGGAAGAAGAACAGCCCGGTGAGGGTGGCCGCGGCGAACCGGACGGCGGCGGTGCGGGGAGGCGCCGCGGCCGGGGCCGCGGACCGGGGGGCGTCTGACATGGGGAGACCTCCGCGACGGGTGTGACGCGGCCCATTGTTCGCCAGGTCACACGCGCCGCCCCGGCCCTCTGGGCCCCCTCCGCCGCCGCCGGGCGGACACACCTCCGCTGACCTGCTCTGATGCGGTCACGGGTGTCCCAAATACCAGACAGGATGTGGCGCGGCGGGTCGGAGCGGGCCGTGCGCGAACCCGGTCGCGGCCCGGCGCATCCGAAACGGTGACCCCCGCGAGCGTCCGGCGCCCCGGGGCGGATGCGGGACCCGGTGCGCAGCAGGCGGTCTGAGAGCATCAGGGCGTTGCCCCCGAGGCCGGGAATGAGGAGCAGATGACCGAGCGGCCCACCCCCCAGCCGCCCGCCGCCGGGCCGGTCTCCCGGCGCCGCCTGAGCGCGCACGCCGCCGGATGGGCGGCGTGGGGCTGCCTGTCCATCGCGGCCACGGTCCTGCAGAACGCCCCCGACCTGCTCGACTGGCTGCCCAACGAGGCGATCTGGGGCCTGGTGGTCATCGGCGCCCTGGCCCAGCTCCCCTTCATCGTGCGGGACGTGCGGCGCACCTCGGCGGGGCGGGGCGCACAGCCCTTCTGGCGGGAGGGGCGCGGCGACAACCTGCTGCACCCCGAGCCCCACTTCACCGGCTACGGCGAGCAGCGGCGGCGGCTCCGGCGCCTGTTCCGGGGCTTCCCCCGGCCCGGCCGGCGCGGCCTGGCCGCGCGCCTGCGCCCGTGGCTGCTCCCCGGCCGGCACACCCCGCCGCTGGTCGTGGTGGTCACCGGCGCCCCCGGGACCGGAAAGAGCCAGCTGGCCAACCGGATCGCCCGGGACGTGCAGGACCGCTTCCCCGACGGCTCCCGGTGGGTGGACCTGACCACCGGCACCAGCCCCGACGAGGAGGAGGGCGAGGAGCCGCCCGGCGGCGCGGCGGCCCGCATGCGCCTGCGCGACGTGCTCCCGCGGCGCCTGCGCCGGCTGCCCGGGCGGTCCGGGCCCGACGAGGGGGACCCGGCGGCCGAGCGGGCGGCCGAGTTCGCCGCGGCCGCCGCCTCCTCGCGCCCGCGCACGGTCCCGGACCTGTTGGAGGAGCTGCTCGGCGCCTCCGGCGACAGCCCCCGCGGCCCCCGCCGCCACCTGGAGGAGGCCTGGCGCAGCCGCACCGCCGGGCGGCGCCTGCTCCTGGTGCTGGAGAACGCCCAGGACCCTGCACAGGTCGCGGCGCTGCTGCCGAACAGCCCTTACAGCGCCGTGGTCGTCACCTCCCGCCGCCCCTTCCACGACGTCGGGTTCTCCTATGTCGAAGAGCACCTGGAAGGGCTGACCCAGGACGAGGGCGCCGAACTCCTCGACCGCCAGGTCCCCCTGCCCTCGGACGCCCGGGAGCGCGAGCACGAGCGCGCGCTGCGCCGCACCATCGCCTCCCACTGCCACGGCCTGCCGCTGGCCCTGAAGATGTGCGGCACCCGCCTGGCCTCGCACAGCGGCGAGGACACCGAGGAGCTGCTGGACAAGCTGCGCAGCACCGATGGCACCCCGCTGCTGGGTCCGACCGGGTTCCCGGCCTCCTTCCTGGGGGTGTTCCGGCTCTGCGGCACCGAGGCCGCCCGCCTGCTGCACCGCATGGCCGCCACGGGCATGCGGGAGGTCGCCGACTACGGTGCCGCCGCGCTGCTGGACGCCGACCGGGCCCGAGCCGCCGAGGTCCTGGCCGAGCTGGTGGGGCTGTCCCTGATCGAGCCGATCGGGCGCGCCGACGACGGGGTGCACCGGTACCGGATGCACCAGCTGGTGCACGACACCATGCGCACGCTCGGCCCGGCCGAACTGGGCGTGGACCCCGAGGAGGCGCGCCGGGAGTGGTCGCCCGAGGCGGCCCGGGAGGCCGGGCGGAGGCTGGTGGCCGCCTACACCTGGATGGTCGAGCGCGCCGCCGCCGACCAGCACCGGGTCGACGCGGGCTTCCCCCGGCCGCCGATCGCCGGCGCCGACCCCGGCCCCGGGGACGACGGGGGCCTGGGGCTGGCCGGCCCGGAGCACCCGCCGGCCTGGCTGGACCGGGAGCGNGGGGCGGGCCGCCGACGCCGGCCACGCCCGGCTCGGCTGGCGGCTGGCGCGCGCCTTCGCGGTGATGTGCCAGGCCCTGCGCGCCCACTGGGAGGAGTGGGACCAGGCGGTCGAGGCCCAGCTCGCGCTGGCCTACGGGCACGGCGACCTGCACGCCCTGGGCATGGCCCTGCTGGACGCCTCGGAGCTGTCCGGCGCGCGCGGGCAGTACAGGCCCGGCGTCGTCTACGCCGAGCGCGCGCTCTACGCCTTCGAGCAGAAGGGTGTGGACGAGCGCTGGCTGGCCCGCGCCCGCCGCGCGCGCGGGGTCTGCCTCCAGCGCTGGGGCGAGCTGGACGGCGCCAAGGAGGAGCTGGAGCGCGCCGAGGCGGTGATGGCCCGGCACGGGGAGCGCTGGTGGCGCGCGCGGACGCTGTACAACCTCGCCGAGCTCAACGCCGACATCGGCAGCCTGGGCCCCGCCTCGGACCTGCTGCGGTGGGCGTGCGACCTCTTCGCCGAGGAGGGCGACACCGGCCAGAGCGACCTGGCCCGGGTCATGCTCTCCGAGGTCCACGCCGATGAAGGCCACCAGCTGCGGGCCTGGTACGAGCTCAGCGAGCTGTGCGCGCGCTTCCGCGCCGAACAGCGGCTCTGGTACGCCGCCCAGTGCCTGCGCGTCCTGGGCGGCCTGGACGAGAAGGCGCTGCGCGCTCAGTGGCGCACGGTCGAGTCGCTGCTCAAGGAGGTGGCCCGGGTCGGCAGGCGGGCGCGGTTCGACGCCGGGGCCCAGCGTGATGTGCGCGGCGACGGCGCCGCAGCGGTGCTCGGCGGCGCGGTCCAGGACGCGCGGGGCCGCCGCGACCGGATCACCGCCCGGCTCGCCGAACTGCTCGGCGACGAGAACGCGGTCCGCGCCGCGCGCGCGGAGGCCGACCCGGCGGTGCTGCGCCGCACCGCGCGGCGGCTGCGGCGGGCCTGGTCCGCGCGCGGGCGCATGGCCCTGGTGCGCGAGTCGATCGTGCTCATGGAGCGCATGGGCGACGAGTGGGGCGTGCAGCGCGCGCGCCTGACCCTGGGGCGGGTGCTCGTGCGCGCCGGTGCGTTCCCCGACGCCGAGCGCGCCTTCGCGGCCGCGGCCGCCGGGTTCGGCGCGCTCAGCCAGGCGGGCCAGCGCTCGGGGGAGCCGGGCGACCTCCGCTGGGAGGCGCGCACCCACCACATCGCCGCCGAGGACCTCTACCACGNGCGCCCCGCCCCCCAGCCGCTGGCCGGCGCGCTGCATGACGCCCACCGGCACGCCCGGCAGGCGCTGCGGCTCTACCGCGAGCGGGGCAACAGCGCGGGGGAGACCGCCGTGCTCATCCTGTGCGCCCGCATCATGTGGGTGGACGGCGCCGAGCTGCGGCGGGTGGCCGACGAACTGGAGGCGGCGGTGCGACGGGCGGACGAGCACGGGTGGCGGGAGCTGCGGGCCGAGGCCGTGGAGTTCCGCGACCGGATCGCCGCCAAGTATCCCGAGATCGCGCGGCTGTGGCCCATCCACTGAGCCCGGCCCCGGTAGGGTCGCCATGTGGGAGCAGCGAAGCGGGCGGCACTGGCCGCCGGGAGCGCGGCGGCAGCGGCCCTTGGGCCCACCGCCTGGGCGCACGCGTCGGCGCTGGGGCGCCGGTTCGGCCCCGAGGACGTGCCCGTCCGGCCGGTGGCCCTGGTGCTCGGGGCGGGGATGAAGCCGCATGGGCCCTCCCTGCTGCTGGCGCGGCGGCTCGACCTGGCCGCGCTGCTGCACCGGACGGGTCGGGTGCGCGCCGTCCTGGTCTCAGGCGACAACCGCGAGGCGTCCGGGTGCGAGACCGACGGGATGAGCGCCTACCTGGTGGCCGCGGGCGTTCCCGCGGCCTGCATCGCCGCCGACCCCTACGGCTTCCGCACCTGGGACAGCTTCGTGCGTGCCCGTGACGTCTACGGGATCAACTCCGCCACCGTGGTCACCCAGGGGTTCCACCTGCCGCGCGCGCTCGCGCTGGCCGCGGCGGCCGGTATCGACGCCGTGGGCGTGGGAGACGACAGTTGGCGGGCGCGCCCGCGCGCCACCGCGCTGGGCCATGTGCGCGAGATCGGTGCCAACGCCCGCGCGCTGAGCGACGCCCTGTCCCGCCCCGCCCCGTTCCGCACCTGCTCGCCGCGGGACGACGTGCGGGACGCGCTCCTGGCCGCGGAGGGGCACCGGGTCGCGCCGGAGGTCGGCGGACGGGGATAATCGGCTCCCATGGACGCGAACACCGGCCGGGCGCCGCTTCAGGGAGTGCACGACGTCGACTGGGTGCGGCTGGCGCCGCAGCGGGGGGACGAGATCCCCGGCCTGCTGCAGACCATCGCCGGGGGCGGTACGGACTCCATGGACGCGGTCACCGCGCTCTACGACATCCTGCGCCACCCCGGGCCCGGGTACCTCGCCGCCCCTGAGGCGGCGGGCTTCCTCGCCGACATCGCCTGCCACCCGGACACGGCCGCGCCGGGTGAGGCGCTGAGCCTGCTGTTCGAGCTCGTGGTTCCCGTGCCGCTGGCGGTCGTCCCCCGCTTCTGGGACACCGACCTGTGGCGCGACGAGGTCGCCTGGGCGGTGGCCGCCGCCCCTGAGGAGGCGCGCGAGCAGTACCGCCAGTGGAGCGCCGAGGCCCCCGACGAGCAGGCCTACCGGCGCATGTCCGCGCGTTTCGGGGTGCTGGGCCTGGAAGGCGGGGCCGGGCTGCTCAAGGCCGAGCTGGACACCCGCGCGGCGGTCGCCGAGCGGGCCGAGGCGCTCACCGGGCTCCTGGAGGGCCGGGAGAACCGCCGGGGGATGAACTCGACCGCCGAGTGGGCGGTGTCCATCCTGGCCTTCCTGCCCGAGGCAGCCGAGGGAACGGTCTCCCGGATCCGCACCCGCATGGTCGACCAGGCCCGGCGGGAGGCCCGCCAGTCCGGGACCGGGGTGCGCATGCAGGAGGAGTGGCGCCGCCCGCTGGCCGCGGAGCTGTTCGCCCTGGGGATGCTGGGCGACCCCTCCGACGCCACCGCCACCGTGGCCCTGGTGGAGGAGATGGAGGCCGGCAACCTCTACCGGGCGTTCGCCGCCGCGTGCGCGCTGGCCCTGATCCACGGCGAGCGGGCCCCGGTCCAGGCGCTGGACAAGCTCGGCGAGCTGGGCGGGACCCGGGTGGGCTTCACCGCACTCTTCGACGACGCCTGGCCGCACCCCGGCGTGGTCGAGCCGGTGGTGCTGGCCTATCTGGCGCTGGGCCGCTGCGGCGACGCCGCAGCGGAGCTGCGGGCGCGGATCCTGCCCGAGGCCCTGGCCAAGGCCGGGCCGTCCGTCGCGGCGGTCGTCGGCGACGCCCTGGAGTCGGTGCTGGGCCCGCGCAGCGGGCCGGCCGACGCCGCCGAGGCCATGGAGAAGGCGCTCACCGATGACGGGGGAGGCGAGCCCGACCGGCTGCTGCGGGTGCTGTGGTCCGTGGCCGAGCTGCCGGAGGCGGACTGGGAGGAGCAGGGCCTCGGGGACACGGTCCAGGCCTGGTCCCTGCCGGCTGACCGGGACGCCTTCCGCGACTACGTCGGCGTGGACGACGACGAGGAGGACGCCCCGGAGGCCCGGGACGGAGACGCCGCCCCTGAGGCCGCGTCCGGACAGGCCGCCGAGGAGCGCCCCAAGAGCCTGCTGGGCCGCCTCTTCGGGGGCTGACGGGCCGCCGCCTCAACGGGGCGCGGCCAGCGCCTCCTCCACGTCCGTCTCGGGCGGCCCCGGGAAGACCGGGTCGGGACGGAAGAGGGCCTGGGCGGCCGCCTTGTAGCCGGCCGGGAGCTCCCGAACGTAGCCGTAGGCCGTGTCGGAGGGCTTCCGGTCCCCGCTGGGGTCGCCCACGCCCACGGCGTCGATGCCGGCCGCCCGGCACAGCCCCAGCGCGCGCGGCAGGTGGAACTCCTGGGTCACCACGGTGGCCGCCTCGACCCCGAACACCCGGTGCGCCCGCGCGCACGAGTCCCAGGTGCTGAACCCGGCGTAGTCCGCGGCGACCTTGTCCCGCGGCACGCCTACGGCCGCCAGGTAGTCGGCCATCGCGTCGGTCTCGTTGTACTCCTCGCGACTGTTGTCGCCGCTCACCAGGACCGCGTCCACCTTCGACGAGTGGTACAGCTCGGCCGCGATGTCCAGGCGCCGCGACAGCATCGTCCGGGGCCTGCCGTCTTCGTCGAGCCCGGCCCCGAGCACCAGGGCGACCGGTCGTTCGGGGACCTCGTCGGCGGCGGCGCGCAGTCCGGAGGAGGACAGGTGGAACCACGTGAAGGGCAGGGGGAGCAGCACGGCGCAGAGGGCGGCGGCCGCGGCCGCCCAGGCCCGGCGCCGGTTTCCGAGGAGCGGGCCCGGCCCGCGGAATCGACCCATGCCCGGTGCGACGCCCGGGCCCGGGCGCGGGTTCCCCGCCCGGAGTAGGCTCGCGCCCCATGGACGAACTTCCGGCACGGCTGCGTGCGATCGCCGACCTCCAGACCCCTGAGATGCGCGAGGGGGCGGGGCGCCACGAGTACGACGGGACGACCGGCGACATGTCCGGGGAGGGGGTGCGTGCGGGCCTGGCCCGGCTCGGAGGAGAGGCGCTGGAGGACCCGCACGACGAGGCCCATGCCCGGGTGGCCGAGGAGGCGCTGCGCTGCCTCTACGGGGAGCTGGAGGTCCACCGCTCCAACCCCCTGGTCCACCTCGGCGAGCTCGACCTGGCCGGATACGACCGCGGGTACGCACCCGAGGAGGAGCGGCGCCGGGCGCGCCTGGACCAGCTCAAGGCCTGGCCGGACGCGGCGGACAGGGCCGTGGAGACCCTCGACCGGCTGAACGCCCCGATCGCCGAGGCGCTCCTGCCCGCTGCGCGCGGGCTCGCCGAGGGGGTCCCCGCCGACGCCCCCGAGGGGGTGCGCCGGCCCGCGCTCGACGCGCACGCCGCCCTCGTCGCCCACCTGGAGGAGGCCGCGCGGGACGGCGACCCCGACGCCACCCTGGGCGGGCCGGCGCTGGCCCGCCTCATGGGCGCGTGCGACGGGGTCGAGGTGGACCTGGGCCGCCTGGCCGAGCGCGCCGACGCCGAACGCGACCGCCTCATGGAGCGCCTGGCCGATTCCGTCTCCCGCATCGCCCCCGGCCGGCCCCCGCTGGAGACCGTGCGGGAGTTGGTGCGCGACCACCCCGGCCCTGAGGGCGTGCTGGAGGAGGCGCGCACCTGGACGCGGCTGGCGGTGGACTTCACCCGGGAGCGCGGCCTGGCCCCCCACCACGACGGCAGGGTGCGGGTCTCGGCGGCGCCGGAGTCGCGGCGCTGGTCGACGGCGATGATGGCCTGGCCGGGCCCGGCCGAGGACGACGGGGACTCGCACTACTACATCACCCCGCCCGACCCGGCGTGGCCGGAGCAGGACCGGGAGGAGTGGCTGGAGATGTTCAGCGCCACCACCCTGCCCGCGGTCTGCGTGCACGAGGTCGCCCCCGGCCACCACTCGCACGGCCGCGCCCTGCGGCGTGCGCCCGGACCGGTCCGCAGGAGTTTCTTCTCCACCGCGTTCATCGAGGGATGGGCGCACTACGCCGAGGAGCTGTGCGTGGAGGAGGGCTTCGGGCCCTATGCGCAGGAACGCATCGCCGAGGAGCGCGCGCTCGGGGATGCGGAGGGCCGGGAAAGGTTCACCGCGGCGCACTTCGAGACCGGTGTGTGGGTGGAGGCGCTCATCCGCGTCACCCGCCTGGCCGTGGCGATCGGTGTGCACACCGGGGAGATGACGGTCCAGGACGCGGCGCGCCGCTTCGCCTCCGACACGCCGCTGGCCGGCCCCGCCGCCCTCTCCGAGGCGCGGAGGGCGGTCTTCGACCCCACGTACGGCCGCTACACCTGGGGCAAGCTGGAGATCCAGGCGCTGCGCGAGCGCGCCCGCGAGCGGTGGGCGGAGGGCTTCACCCTGCAGCGCTTCCACGCTGCCCTGCTCGACCTGGGGGCGCCGCCCCTGGGGCTGATGGGGACCGCCCTCGAACGGGGCTGACCGCCTCGCTCAAGGGTCGGCTCAGGCGGAGGTGTCCGAGCCGGAAGACGTTGTGCCGGAGGGGCCGCCGGGGTTCCGGCGGCCCTTCTCGCCCACGCGCAGGCCCCGCACCGCGTCGTAGGTCGTCTCCAGGGCCGAGCGGCTGTCGGCGTAGCGCAGCTGGGCCAGGCCGACGAACAGGCAGTCCACGACGGTGAGCTGGGCGAGCCGACTGGCGGTCGCCCCGGAGCGGAAGGTGGTCTCCCGGGCGGCCGTGGTCAGCACGTGGTCGGCGTAGGAGCAGATGGGGCTGCGCGGGAAGTTGGTGACGGCCACCGTGGCCGCCCCGCGCCCGCGCGCCTCGGCCAGGGCGTTGACCGTCTCGATGGTGGCGCCGCTGTGCGAGACGCCGACCGCAACGTCGCCCGGGCGCAGCACCGCGGCGCTGGTCAGCATCACATGGCTGTCCGACCAGGCGAACGAGGCCAGGCCGATGCGGTGCAGCTTCTGCTGCAGGTCGGCGCCGACGAAGGCGCTGGCGCCCACCCCGTAGATGTCGATCCTGCGGGCCGCGTCCATGGCCGCCACGACCGCCTGCAGCACATCGGCGTCCAGCTGGGCCCCGGTCTCCTCCACCGCGCGCGCGTCGGTGTAGGCGATCTTCTGCACCACGGTGACCAGGGTGTCGTCGGGGTCGATGTCGCCCACCGGCGCGCGCCCGCTCATCCCTGCGCCGCGCGCCTGCCCCGCCTCGGAGGCCAGGGCCAGCCGCAGCTCGCGGTAGCCCGACAGGTCGATGGTCCGGCAGAAGCGGATCACGGTCGCCTCGGAGGTGGAGCAGTCCCGGGCCAGCTGGGTGATGGAGGAGGCGGCCACGCCCTCGGGGTCGTCGATGATGCGCCGGGCCACCCGCTGCTCGGCCGGTGGCAGGGAGGGCAGCAGCGCCCGCACCCGGAGCACGGTGCCGGGGGCCGGCGCGCCGTCGCGCGCGCCGCTGTCCGGGGGGTTCGCCGAGTTCGCCATCGCAGGAAGTCTCGTGCCGTCTCAGGTCGGAGTCAATCTCGGGGGCGGTGCGGCGCCGGCGCGGCGGGAGGCGGCGGGGAACCGCCGTGAACGAGGACGGGTGGCGGGACGGATTGCGCGCCGCGGTCGCCGCCCGGCACTGTAGAGGGCATAGACGGATCCCACAACGCCCGGAGCGGCGCGAGCGGTGGGAGGGGCGGGACCTCCGCAGAGGAACAGGTGGCACAGTACGAGTTCGGCGTCCTCGGACCGCTGAGCCTCACGGACGGGGACAGGCCCGTGGAGCTCCGCGGCACCAAGCGCCGCGCCCTTTTGGCGCTGCTGCTCCTGCGGTGCGGCAGGACCGTCCCGATCGCCGACATCGTCACCGCCCTCTGGGGGACCGGTGCCGCCCCGGACGCGCGCAAGGGCTCGCTGCAGGTGCACGTGGCCCGTCTGCGGGCGGCCCTGGGCGAGGAGTCCGGCGCGCGGATCCTGGTCACCGGCGTCGACGGCGGCTACCGGATGGAGCTGCCGGCCGACCGGCTGGACCTACTGCGCCTGCGGGCGCTGCGCGCGGGCGCCGACCGGGCCGAGCAGGTGGGGGACGCCCTGCGCGCCTATGAGCAGTTGCGCGACGCGCTGGCGCTGTGGCGGGGCCCGGTCCTGGAGGACGTGGTCAGCGCGGCCATTCATGAGGGCGACGCCCGGCACCTGGAGGACGAACTTCTTCAGGCCGCAGAGCACTGGGGCGCCCTGGGGCTGCGCCTGGGGAGGCACGGTGCGCTCCTGCAGGCCTTCAACCGGCTGGTTCCGCGCTTCCCCGAACGGGAGGAGCTGGTGCGCCAGCACATGGTGGCGCTGTACCGGTCGGGGCGGCAGGGGGACGCGCTCGCGGCCTTCGGCCGGGCGCGGCGCGCGCTGGTCGAGCGCTTCGGTCTGGACCCGGGGCACGGGCTGCAACGGACGTTCGAGGGGATCCTCAGGGGCGACCTCTCCGAGGCGGAGGCCGGCCCCGCAGTGCCGCGCCAGCGCACCGTGGGAACGGAGAACAGGGGCGGCACGGACGACACCGGGAACACCGGGGGCACCGGGGACACCACGGGAGCTGCCGGCACCCAGGCCAAGGCGCCGGCCGGAGCGTCCCGCCGCCAGGGCGCGCCTCTTCCGCGGCGGCCCCGGCCGGTTCCGGCGCAACTCCCCGCGCCGCACCCCGGTTTCGTCGGGCGCGAGGCCGAGCTGGGAAGGCTGGACCGTCTGCTCGGGCGGCGCGACGGCGCGGCCCGCGCGCTGATCAGCGGCCCGTACGGCGCCGGGTGCACCGCCCTGGCACTGCGATGGGCCGCCGGAGTGGAGGGGTTCCCCGACGGGAGGCTCTATGCCGATCTGAAAGGGGACGAGGACGCTCGCCCGGGGCCGGGCGAGGTCGCGGCGCGCTTCCTGCGCGCACTGGGCGTCCCCGAGCCCTACCCCGACGCGCCGGAGGAGCGCGCGGCGCTGCTGCGCTCGGCGCTGGCCGGACGGCGGGTCCTGATGCTGCTGGACAACGCCCGCAGCGCCGGTCAGGTGCGCCCCCTGCTGCCCGGCTCCCCGCCCGGGGTGGTGATCGTCACCAGCAGGTACTGGCTGGCGGACCTGATCATCCGGGACGGTGTGCAAGCGGTGGAGGTCGGAGCGCTCTCCGAGGAGGAGGCCGTGGCGCTGCTGGCCGCCCGTATCGGCGTGGAGCGTGCCGGGGCCGACCCCGAGGGGGTCCGGCGCCTGGTCGGCGCTGCCGGGCGCCTGCCGCTGCCGCTCAGCATGGCGGCGGCGTGGCTGTCCACCCACCCGGGCGCCGCCCCCGCGGAGCTGGCGGCCCGGGTGGAGGACCGCGATGAGGACGCCCCCGCGGTGCGGATGGCCGCCGCGCTCGGCGGCGATCCGCGATTCCTCATCGGCGGTCGCGAGTAGACGGGGGAGGGCCCGGCGGGGCGATCGTCCCCGTGCACCCCGCCGGGCTCGACGCCCTTCCCCATGGAGCGCCGCTTCCCCCGCGAGCCGTCCGTCCTCCGGCTCGCGGGAGCGGGACCCCTCCCCGTGTCCGGCCCGCTTTCCCCATCGGAGAGGGCGCGGCCGCGGGGAAGCGCCGGCCGTGTCCGCCCCGATGCTCTCCAATGTGCACGAGGCCGCTTTCAGCGCACTGGCGGTCCGCTTTCAGTCCGGCCTTCAGGGGCGTCAGCGCCCCGGAAGCGCACCGCTCGAACCGTTCAGGACCGTTCAGGAGCGCCGGGAATCGCCCGACGAGGTTCGGACGCGCCCGGAATGGCCGGAAGCGGCCGAGGGGCGTGCGCGGTGGGGCGATCTAGGGTGCCCTCATGGGACGCGATGGCGTGGGCGGTGTGGTGATCGGTACCGACGCGGGCGGAACGTCGACCCGGTGCGTGGTCGCCGACCTGGGCGGGAGGGTGGTCGCCCGGGGGCGCGCGGGCGGCGGCAACCAGTTCTCCAGCGCCGACCCCGCGGCAGCCTTCGAAGAGGCCCTCCGCCAGGCGGTCACCGGGGCGCGTGCGGTGCTGGGCGCTGGGGCCGACGAGGTGGCCGCCGCGGTCTTCGGCGTGGCGGGCGCGTCGGCGGCCGGCCACGCGCGCGCGGCGGAGACGGCGGGGCGGGCCTGGCGGGCCGTCGGCCTTCCGGGGCGGCCGCGCGTGACCGACGACATCGCGGTGGCGTTCGCCGCGGGGACCCACGAGCCCGAGGGGGCCGTCGTCATCGCCGGTACGGGGGCGGTGGCGGCCTACGTGGCCGACGGGAGCGTCCGGCGCCGGTGCGACGGGTACGGGTGGCTGCTGGGGGACGAAGGGTCGGCGGTGTGGATCGCCCTGGAGGGGCTGCGCGCGGCCCTCGCCGGGATCGACGGCAGGGGACGACCGACCGTCCTTTCCGACCGCATGGCCGCCGCTTTGGGCATCGTCCCGGGGGACCCCCAGGAGTTCATCCGGACCGTCTACGCGCGTCCCCCGGCCGAGCTGGGCGGCCTGGCGCCGGAGGTGACCGGGGCGGCGGCGGAGGGCGACGCCCGGTCGGTCCGGATCTGCGACGAGGCGGCCGCCCGGCTCCTCGCGGCCCTGGACACCGTCCTGGCCCCCGGCGCAGCGGCGCCGGTCGTCGTCTCCGGGGCGCTGATGGCGGGCGGACAGATCGCCGATCGTGTGCGGGCGGGGGTCCGCGAGCGGTTCGGAACCGGGCCCCTCACGGCGGCCGAGGGGGTGCTCGGCGCAGCCGGCCTGGCCCTTCGCGCCGCCGGTGCGCCCCCCGAAGCGCACGCCCGCCTCATTTCGGGCGGCGGATGACGGGAGAACCGGCCGAATTCACGTCCGCACAGGGCGCGCGCGGGCCCCGGGAGTCGCTAGTGTCGTCCGCATGTCCCAGAAGAACGAAGAGAACGTCGATCCCGCGGGCTCGACCGTCATGTTCCAGAAGTTCGTTTCCGACAACAACGAACCGCAGGCCGCACCGCGTCGGCCCGTCACCCCCTACGTCCTGGCGGGCGTGGGGGCGGTCGTCGCGATCGCCATCATCGTCGGCGTGGTGGTGGCGTGGAGCTGACCGCCGCGGACGGACCGCACGAGGCGCAGTGAGCCCCACCTCCGCACCGCGCGGGGTGGGGACGCCGAACCGCCCGGAACAACCGGTTCGCGCCCGGTCCGGGAGGCTGCTAACCTTAACGACGTCGGACGGAGCCGACCAGGCGGAATCCGGCACGCGCCATTAGCTCAATTGGCAGAGCAACTGACTCTTAATCAGTGGGTTCCAGGTTCGAGTCCTGGATGGCGCACAGAAGAACCCCAGGTCAGACCGGCTTTCACCCCGGTCCGAGCCTGGGGTTTCGTCGTGTGGGGGCTCCCGGCCCGGGCACGTCGCCCGCCCGGGGGCGGCAGCGAAGTGTCCTGCAGGTGTCGGCCGTCCGTCTCCTCTCCGCCGGTCAGATCCGGTTCGGCGTCGGCAGAGTCGAAATCGGCTTGACCACTCGGAGCTATGGCCGTCGGAGCCCCCGCCCCGGTGCGCGCCCCTCCTTGCCGTTGATCTCGGGAAACTCGGGGTAATTCCGGCGAGTATTACCCCGACTTTCCCGAGATCAACGGGGGTGCCGATCGATCGGCCGCGAAGCGCCGGAACCCTGGGATTGCCTAAGAGCTCCAGCGCGGTACGGGTGGCGCTGTCGGCTGAGAAGCAACGGGGGACAGCGGTAAGCGGCAGTCGGGCCCGGTAGGAGAAATCCCCAGTCTGGAGTCCCGTTGAAGCAGGGCAGGGGCCTCGGTGTACGAGGTGGCGCGCAACCGTCGCGTTCCCCGCTCCGCTCCTGCGCTGAGAACGCCGGTCGGCCGCCGGGCGGACCGGGGAAGGGGAGGTTGAGGCCCGGTGTTCGGACCGCAGGGAACGCCCCCTGCCAGACCGACCGGCGGGCGGTCCGGAAAGGGGCGTCGCCGCGCGGCGCGGGCCGCGCCCCCGTGGCGATGACCGCGCCGTCGTCGATGGCCGCTGTACGGGCTGTACGGGAAGCAAGGGGCGGCGGCCGCTCTTCGCCGTTGCCGGCGCGAGCGGCCGCCGGACCTCTCTCCGCCCTCCCCAGCCGGCGCCCGAGGCGCCGGCTGCCGTCCTGGTCGGGCGGGGAACGCACCCTCGCCGCCTCGCGTGCGGTGGTGCCGCTTGATCCACGGCCCATCCTTCCCTCCGGCGGCTGTGGTCCGGTTGGACTACGGTTGGATCTCCCGCGCCACCCTGGACGCGGGAGCCGACGGCGGGCGCGGGGCCCGCCGGGGAAGGGAGCGCATGCGGTTCTCCATCCTGGGACCGCTTCAGGTCCGCGACGGCGACGGGCGTGAGGTGCGCCTGTCGCCCAAGCTCGCCGGGGTCGCCTCGGCGCTGCTGTGCGCCCGGGGAGCGCCGGTGGCCGACGAACGGCTCATCGACATCCTGTGGGAGGACGACCCGCCGCGCTCCGCCCAGAAGAGCCTCCAGGTCTACGTGCACCACCTCCGGCAGGCGCTGGGCGGGACGGCCTCGGTCGCGCGCGGGCCCGGCGGCTACAGCATCGAGCGCTCGGAGGGCGACACCGACGCCGAGCGCTTCGACGGCCTGGTCGGCCAGGGGCGCCGCGCGCGCGAGCAGGGCGACCCCGCACGGGCCGCCGCCCTCCTCCGCGAGGCGCTGGGCCTGTGGAAGGGCCCCGCCTTCTCCGGCCTCGACTCCCTGCCCGTGGTGCGCGACGAGGCCGCGCGCCTCAACGAGCTGCGCTGGACCTGCACCGAGGAGCTGATGGACGCCGAGCTCGACCGGGGCCGCCACGCCGAGGTCGTCGCCGAGCTCACCGCCCTGGTCAACGAGCACCCGTTCCGCGAGCGCCTGCGCGCCCGGCTCATGCTGGCGCTGCACCGGTCGGGGCGGTCGGCCGATGCGCTGGAGGTCTACCGCACCGGGCGCGGGCTGCTGGTCGAGGAACTGGGCACCGAGCCCGGCCGCGAGCTGCGCGACCTGGAGCAGGCCGTGCTGCGCGACGACCCGGCGCTGGCCGCCCCGGAGGCCGAGGGGGCGCCGCGGCCCGGCACTTCCGCCACGCCCGTCGCCTCCGTCCCGCTTCCGGTGCCCGCGCAGCTCCCGGCCGACCTGCCCGACTTCACCGGCCGCGAGCGCGCGCTGGAGCGGATCCACGCCCACCTGGCCGGGGGCGGCCCGGTCCCGGTGGTCGCGGTCTCCGGGATGGGCGGCGTCGGAAAGACGGCCCTGGCCCTGCACGCCGCGCACGCGCTCGCCGACGAGCACCCCGACGGGCGGCTCTACGTGGACCTGCGCGGTGCCGAGGCCGAGCCGCTGGCCCCGGCGCAGGCCCTCTCCTTCCTGCTGCACGCCCTGGGCGTCGACGGGGCGGGCGTGCCCGACTCCCTCGACGCGCGGTCCGCCCTGTTCCGCAGCATGGTGGCGGGGCGCAGGGTGCTGCTGGTGCTCGACGGGGCCGCGAGCGAGGCCCAGGTGCGGCCGCTCCTGCCGGGCGCCCCCGGGGCGACCGTCCTCGTCACCGGCCGGCCCCGGCTGACCGGCCTGGAGGGCGCGCTCCTGGTGGACCTGGAGGTGTTCACCCCCGAGCACGCGGTCGAGCTGCTGGGCAGGATCGCCGGGAAGGAGCGGGTCGAGCGCGAGCCCGCCGCCGCCGAGCGGATCGTGCGGCTGTGCGGCCACGCACCGCTCGCGGTGCGCATCGCCGGGGCACGGCTGGCCGGGCGCCCCCAGTGGCGGCTGGCGCGCATGGTGCGCCTGCTGGAGGACGAGCGCCGCCGCCTCGACGAGCTCGCCTCGGGGGACAGGGCCGTGCGGGCGAGCTTCGCGCTGAGCCACCGCGCGCTGGGGGAGGGGGCCAAGCGCGCCTTCCGGCTGCTGGGGGCCCTGGAGGTCCCGGACTTCCCCGAATGGGCGGTGGCCGCGCTGATGGACGTGTCCACCGACCAGGCGCAGGAGTACATCGAACAGCTCGTCGACGCCCGGCTGCTCACCATCACCGAGACCCCCTGCGGCGGCCTGCGCTACCGGATGCACGACCTGATCCGGTTGTACGCGCGCGAGCTGGGCGAGTCCGACGAGCCCGAAGAGGAGCGGAGGGCGGCGCTCAGGCGGGCCTTCGGCGGGTGGCTGTGGTTGGCCGAGCAGGCCACCGAGTACATCCCGGGGCCCTGTTACGCCACCCTGCACGGGCAGGCGGTCCGGTGGCCGCTCCCGGCGGCGGAGGCCTCCGAGGCGCTGGCCGAGCCCATGCTGTGGTTCGACGCCGAGTGGCAGTCCATGGCGGCGGCGGTGCAGCAGGCCGGGGCGCTGGGCATGCACGAGGCCGCCTGGGACCTGGCGGGGTGCCTGGAGAAGTACTTCGACGTCCGGGGGCGGTTCGACGACTGGCGGCGCACCCACGAGAGCGCGATCGCGGCCTGCCGGGCGGCCGGCGACCGGCTCGGCGAGGCCGTGCTGCGGCGCGGGCTGGCCGACCTGACGACGTGGGCGACACCGCAGGGGCCCGGCGAGGCGATGTCGGGGATGCGGTCCGAGGCCCAGAGCGTGCTGGAGATGTTCACCGAGCTGGGCGAGCCGCGCGGGGTCGCCGACGCCCGGGTGATGGCCACCTGGGGGCTGGTCTCGCGGGGCGAGGCGCGCGCGGCGCACGAATCGGCGCGGGAGGCGCTGCGGATCGCCGAGGAGGCCGACTACCTCGGCGGCCGGGCGCGCGCCTACCACGTGATGGCCGTCGCGGCCCACGAAGAGGGGCGCCTGGAGGACGCGGTCGCGCACCTGGAGAGGGCGCTGGAGCTGGCCCGGCTGCTGGGGAACTCGCGGTTCGAGGCGACGGCGATGCAGTTCCTCGGGGCGGCCCAGGCGCTGTCCGGCCGGGTGGAGACCGGCCGCTACCACCTGGTGCGCGCGCTGGACATGGCGCGGGCGATGGGGGACCGGTACGCCGAGGTGTTCTCCCTGATGTACCTGGCGCGGCTGTACACCGCCCTCGAGGACCCCGAGGCGCTGCCGACGGCGGAGACGGCGGTCGCGCTGAGCAGGCGCCACGGGATGAACCACCACCTCGCGGACTCCCTCTCGGTGGCGGGCGAGGCCCATCTGGTGGCGGGCTGCACGGCCGAGGCGGTCGCCGCGCTGGAGGAGTCGGTGCGCCTGTGGCGGACGCGGGGGTGGTCCTCGTTCCTGGCGGGCGCGCTGGAGGCCCTGGCCCGCGCCTACGAGGCCGACGGCCGCCCGGCCGCCGCGGACCGGACCCGCACCGAGGCCCAGGCCCTCCAAAGCCCGGCCCAGGACGCCCTGTGAGCGGAACGCGTGGCGACCAGGACGCACTGTGACCGGCGGCGGCGACCCCACGGGCACTGTGACCCAGTAGGCAGCGGGGATGGTCCGGCCACCCCGGAGAGTCCGGTAAAGTTGAACCCGTCGCCGACAGGAAGCCCCAGGGCAGCCGGACGCGGCGGGCGCCATTAGCTCAATCGGCAGAGCAACTGACTCTTAATCAGTGGGTTTGGGGTTCGAGTCCCTGATGGCGCACAGCAGAGACCCCAGGTCAGAACCGCATTAACGCGGGTTCGGGCCTGGGGTTTCGTCGTGTTGTGGGCTCCCGGCGCGCTCCGATGCCGCCCCCTGCTCAAACGAGTTCGGCTCTGGGCGCAGGTCCAAGGGGGCGGGTGGTGCAGGAACGGGGAACACCGGTCACGCTGGCTCGGGCGCGCATCCCCTGTTGCAGCGGCGTTCCAGCAGGACCGTGTCGCGCCAGCGCCCGTCCAGGCGGGCGATGCGTTCGCGGATGCCGACGGTGCGGAACCCGGCCGAGTGGTGCAGGGCCAGGCTCGCCTTGTTCTCCGGGAAGACCGACGTCTGCAGGGTCCACAGCCCTTCGTCGGTGTCGGCCCCGGTGACCTGGCGGTGGATGAGCGCCTTGCCCACGCCCTGCCCGCGGGCGTCCTCGGCCACGTAGACCGACGTCTCGGCCACGCCCGAGTAGGCGGCCCGCGGTGAGGCCGGCGCGGCGGCGGCCCAGCCGGCCACCCGGCCGTCCCGCTCGGCGACCCAGCGGTGGCCGTCGAGCCACTTCGTTCCCAATTCCTCGGCGGAGGGCACCTCGGTCTCGAAGGTCGCGTCGCCGGTGGCGATGCCCTCGGCGTAGATCCGCCGGACGTCCTCGGTGTCCTCCGGCTCCATGGCGCGCACCGATACGTCGGCGGGCAGGTCGGTGGGGCAGCAGGGGCGCGAGGCGAGCAGTCCCATGACCGCGTCGGCCGCGTGCGGCAGGCCGGTGCAGCAGGCGGGGTTGATGTGCACCCGGGTGGAGGTGCCCTCCTTGGCCAGGACGACGAACCCGACCTCGGCGAGCTTGCGCAGGTGGTGCGAGACGGTGGGCTGCCCGATGCCCAGGGCCGCCGCGAGTTCGCCGACCCCGGCCGCGCCCGGCCAGGCCGCCACGGTGTGCAGGAGGCGCACCCG
>NZ_ANAD01000021.1 GCF_000341245.1 Nocardiopsis halophila DSM 44494 | reverse complement strand
GCCGCGAGTTCGCCGCCCCCGGCCGCGCCCGGCCAGGCCGCCACGGTGTGCAGGAGGCGCACCCGGGTGGGTTCGGCCAGGCAGGCGAACCAGGAGGCGTAGGCCGCGGCGTCGGCGGGGGCGAGGTCGGGCGGAGCGGGGTCGTGCGTCAGCGTCATGGAACCAGTATCGACCATGATCGATGGTTGATTCCATCGATGGACATCGATAAAGTTCCATTCGATCGACCGACATCGATGGAAGGTGGAGCGTCATGGTGCCGAAGAATGCGGAAGGGCCGCCGGTCGTGGTGGTCGGCGCCGGGCCGGTGGGTCTGGCCGCGGCGGCGGAGCTGGTCGACAGGGCCGTGCCCGCGGTCGTGCTGGAGAAGGGCGCGCGGGCCGGCGCGGCGGTCGCCGAGTGGGGGCACGTGCGGCTCTTCTCCACCTGGCGCGACCTGGTCTCCCCGGCCGCGGAGAAGGTACTCGCCGGGACCGGGTGGCGGCGCCCGGATGAAGGGTCCTACCCGACGGGGGCCGACTGGGTCCGCGACTATCTGGAGCCCTTGGCCGAGGCCCTGGGGGAGCGGGTGCGCTTCGGCACCGAGGTGGTGGGGGTGAGCCGCCGGGGCCGCGACCGCGTGGTCGACACCGGTCGCGAAGAGGAGCCTTTCACGGTGCGGGTGCGCACGGCCGACGGGGCCGAGGAGCGCCTCCTCGCCCGGGCGGTCGTCGACGCCTCGGGGACCTGGGGCGCCCCCAACCCGCTGGGCGCCGACGGGCTGCCCGCGCTCGGCGAGGCCGCGGCCGACCGGGTCTCCTACCGGGTACCCGACCTGTCGGACCCGCCCGTGCGGGTGCGCTACGAGGGGCGGCGCACGGCCGTGGTGGGCAGCGGGCACTCGGCGCTGACCGCCCTGGTGCACCTTGCCGAGGCCGCCGAGCGCGACCCGGGCACGCACGGGGTGTGGGTGCTGCGCCGGGGCGAGGTGGGCGACGCCTTCGGCGGCGGCGCCGGCGACCAGCTGGCGGCCAGGGGCGCGCTCGGGCGCCGGGCGCAGCGGGCCGTGGAGTCCGGGAACATCACCGTGGTCACCGGTTTCCGGACCGCGGAGGTCCGCACGGGCGCGGCGGGGGCCGTGCTGGTCGGCGAGGACGGCCGCGAGCTCGACCCGGTCGACGAGGTCGTCGTGCTCACCGGGTTCCGCCCGGACCTTTCCCCGCTCTCGGAGATCCGCCTGGCCCTGGACGCGACCCTGCAGGCGCCGGTGGGGCTGGCGCCGCTGATCGACCCCAACGTCCACTCCTGCGGCACGGTCTACCCGCACGGCGCCCGGGAGCTGTCCCACCCCGAACCCGGCTTCTACCTGGCGGGGATGAAGTCCTACGGGCGTGCGCCCACGTTTCTGGCACTGACCGGGTTCGAGCAGGTGCGCAGCATCGCCGCCGCGATCGCGGGCGACCGTGAGGCGGCCGAACGGGTGGAGCTGGTCCTGCCCGAGACCGGGGTCTGCAAGGGGTCGGGCCTGCCCGACGCTGCCGAGGCCGCCGAGGCGGACGCCGCCCAGGCGGACACCGGCCGCTGCTGCGGCCCGGCCGCGGGTCCCCAGCCGGTCGAGTCGCCGCTCCCGGTCTCCTCCGGGCGCCGGTGACAAGCCCCCGATGCGGAGGCCGAACCCGCGCACGAGGCGGGACCGGCCACCGCCCCGGACGCTGCGCGAGGGGAGGGGCGGCCGCCGCGGTGGAGGTCAGTCCTTGACGGCGACCTGGAGCCCGTGTTCGTAGGGCAGTCCGTCGTACGTCCGGACCCTCGTGAACCCCACCCGGCGCAGCCACCCCTCGTAGTCGGTCGCCGGGTAGGCCATCCCCTCGCCGCTGGCCAGGATGTTCAGGTACAGCGACAATCGGGCGGAGATGATCCCGCCGCTCTCGTCGGGTGCGGCGTTGTACCCGTAGAGGAAGACCTTCCCGCCGGAGGGAAGGGCCTCGTACGCCTTCGACAGCAGCCGGAGGATCCTCTCTTCGGAGAACACCTCGAGGACGTGGCTGAAGAGGACCGCGTCGCACCCGGTGGGGAAGTCCTCTTCGAACATGTCGCCGGCCCGGAAGAGCACCCTCTCGGCGAGGTCCGCCGGAAGGGCCTCGCCCGCCCGCTTCACCACGCTCGGCAGGTCGAAGACGGTCACCCGGGCCTCAGGGGAGCGCCGCGCGATGCTGACCGCCGTCGTTCCGTCCCCGCCGCCGACGTCGAGCAGGCTGCGGACGGCGGACAGCTCGGCGTTCTCCACCAGTCCGGGCATGGACTGCAGCGTGAAGGCCGACATCGCGGCGTGGAACACCGACTCCAGCTCCCGGTCGTGGGACAGCCGCGCGTAGAGGGAGCCGCCCGCCCCGGTGTAGTCGGCCAGGGCCGCCTCGTTCGTGCCCGCCCGCAGCCCCCGCGTGGTGTGCGCGAACGCCGGGTAGTAGATCCGCTGCCAGCCGATCAGGATGTGCCGCCAGCTGTCCGGGTCGTCCGTCGACAGGTGCTCCTCGGCGACGGCGGAGTTGCGGTAGACGTCGCCGTCCTTGTCGACCAGTCCGGTCGAGCACAGGGCGAGCAGCAGGACACGGAGCTTGTGCGGGGGCACCCCGGTGGAGGCGTGGACGTCGTCGAGCGTCGCCTCCCCGCGTTCGGCGAGCAGGCCGAACAGGTCGAGGTCGAGGCCGGCCACGATGGCGTTGAACAGGGCCGGGGCGTTCGCGATGAGTTGGAAGCGTTCGAAGAGGTCGTCGTTGCGGCGGGGTTCGGGCAAGGGACCTGCCCCCTTCCGGGGTGAGATCGGGCCGGGGGTTAGGAACGGGCGGTCCGGGCATCGCTGAAGAGCCGTTCCACGCGTTGCCGGTACTTCTCGGCGGAGGCGACGTCGTCCACGACGATGCAGTAGATGACGTCCCTGTCGTCGGTGTGGAGGTCGCTGACGAGGACGACGCCCGTCCGGCTTTCGCGGTCGTAGGCGAGTCCTTCGGCCGACAGCCGGGCGACGGCGCTCTCGAACGAGGGCACCACGAGCCCGACGTGCTCCACGAGGACCCGGCTTCCGGGGTAGTCCCGGCCGACCACGCGGTGCCCCACGATCGCGTAGACGTGCGTCGACCCGGTGACCCTCCCGTTGTACTCGGTGAAGAACAGGCGCCCGTCGGGGGTGACGACGGCGTCCATGCTCACTCGCCCGCGGTGCCCCATGTCCCGCAACAGGCGGCCCATGCGGCGGCTGTGGGCGGCGAGCTCGCCGCGCGCTGCGGAGGGCAGGCGGCACGCCGGCATCACCTGGCCGCGCGGTGTCGGCGCGTAGATCAGCTCCCCCTCGCCCGCGAGCTCCACCCCCGCATCGGTGAGCAGCAGCTCCGCGAACACGGACGCGGAGTCGGGGAAGTACCTCTCGACCACCAGCCTGTGGCGGCCACCGCTGGTCAGCCGGTCCCACTCCGCTTCGAGATGCTTCCGGGCGGACTCCGGGTCCGGCAGCACGACGGCCCGCGGAGCGCCCCGGGGGGTCACCCCTCCGTGTCGGCTGAGGATCTCGTTCCCCTTGCTCGCTTGGCGGTACTCGTGCTTGACGATGACCGGCGCGCCTGCGCCGAGCAGCCGCTCCACAACGTCATGGGCCATCGACGGGTCGCTGCAGACGGCGCCTTCGGGCACCGGGACCCCGGTGCCGGAGGCGAGGGCGCGGAAGGCGGCCTTGCTGTTCGCGAGCGCACCACCGGACTGCATGATGAAGTCGCCGCCCGGTACCGCGTCCCCGATCCCGAGGGCGCGCGCCAGGGCGACGATTCGCGGGTCGGGGTACAGCATGACCACCTCGTCCACGGGGCGGCCGGCGATGGCCTCGTGGAGCGCCCGGTGGAACGACGGGTCGGCGATCCGCTCCGCCGACAGGTGCTCCTGGGAGTGCGCGCGGGCGGGGGGAACGACGATGCGCAGCGAAGCGGGGTCCGTTCCGGTCAACGAGGTGACGTAACGCAGGAAGACGTCGGTCGGGGCGTGCGGGAGGACGACGGTGTCGCCGTCCTCGGCGAAGAAGAGCGTGCGCTGGGCGTACCAGCAGGCCGTGGCCTCCCGCGCGCGGTCCGCCCCGTCCAGCTCTTCGGTGAAGTCGTTGCCGATCAGCAGTCGAGACATCTCATCCCCACTCGTTAGGAAGGCTCGGTCACTCCGTCCGGGAGGGCGCGTCGGGTTCGGAGCTGTTCTCCACGGCGAGCCGGCGTGCTCCCAGCACCGCCGCGCCCAGGGCGGCCAGCGCGCACACCGCCGGGAGCGCGAGGGCGCGGCCCGAGCCCAGTTCCTCGGTGACGACTCCGGCGGCCCATCCACCGACCGCGACACCGGTCGCCATCGCCGTGGTCTCGATGCTGATCCCTTCGGTCAGCACCCTTGAGGGCAGCAGGCGCTCCATGAGGACCACGCCGGCGATGCCCACGGGGGCGACCGTGAGTCCGACGACGAACATGGCCGCCGCCAGGCTCCACATACCGCCGGCCAAGGGCAGCAGCCCCAGGGCGACCGCCTGGGCCGCGAGGCACCGGATCCACAGCCGGTCGGGAGGCAGCTCCCACGAGCGCGCCCCGTACCACAGTCCGCCGAGCATGCTGCCGACGGCCAGCACCGCCAGGAGCGGGCCCGTCGCGCCTTGGGAGCCGAACGCCTCGGTCTTCGCGACCACGGCGAGTTCCAGCGCTCCGACGATGGCCCCGGCGAACAGCATCGCGACCGCGATCACCGCCATGCCCGGGACCACGAGGGCGGATCCGCGTTCGCCGGGTGCGCCCCGCGCGGGGGGTTCGGTGTTCTTCTGCAGGGCCATGGCGGTGGCGCCGCCGACGGTCATCACCAGGCAGGCGGCGATACCGGCGAGATGGTGGACGCCGGTCGCCAGTGCCGTGACGATGACCGGGCCGGATATGAAGGCGACTTCGTCGACGATCGCCTCGAACGAGAAGGCGGTCTGCACCTTCGCCTCGCCCGCCCGGCCGTCCCCGCGCTGAAGAACGTGCGCCCACCGGGTCCGCACCATCGTCCCCGTCGAGGGGCGGGAGAGCCCGGCGAGGGCGCCCGCGGCGCAGAGCACCGGGAGCGGTGCCCCGTACTCGGCCGCGGCCATCAGGGCCACGAGGCCCGCGAAGTGCAGTGCGGCCAGCGCCAGCAGCACCCGGCGCTGCCCGTGCCGGTCTACCGTCCGCCCCACCACCGGGGCGGCGACCGCGTAGCCGACCATCGTGGCGGCCGCGACCGTGCCGGCGGCCGTATAGGACCCGGAGACCGTCGAGACCAGCAGGACGACCCCCAGCCCGAGCATGGCGACGGGCAGCCGGCCGACGAACGCGGCGAGGGAGAATGCGGCCGCTCCGGGGACGAGGAACAACTCTCGATACTTGTGGATCACCGATGGTTCACTTCTAGACGGGCCCTTCGGCGTGCGTTCAGTGGTCGCATTCGGTCAGCCGTGCGCCATGTGCGCTGAGGCCGGGCCGTGCCGCACGGTCGAGCGGCCCAGGTCGTCGCGCATCGTTCTGAGGAGCCGGACGGCGTCGTCCCGCTTGGTCTCCGGCGCTTCATTCCCGAGGTATTCGGCCAGCCCACGGGCCGCATCCTCGTCGAGTTCGGCCCTCAGATCGCTCAGGACGTTCGCTGGGGTCCTCTGGGGGAAGTGCATTGCCTTGGCCGCGGCGAGGAACCGTTCGGCCACGTCGTCGGCGATCCTGTTCCGCTCGACCCCGGCCTGGAGGGCGAACCGGAAGTCGACCATGGGGGTGGAGAGCGCGCGGAGGCTCTCGGGATCGTAGACGATGGCGACTTCGTCGTCGGCCTCGATCTCCCCTGAGGCGTAGGCCTCGTAGATCCGTCCCACTCCGACCACACCGAACGGGGCGCACTCCACCGCCCGCAGCGCCCCCATGCTGGAGGAGCCGTAGACCGCTATGCCCGCGTCCGCGGCCCTGAGCACCTCCTTGGGGGAGATCGAGAGGTCGCTCAGGAAGCGACCGTCGACGATCCCGATGGCGCATGGCGGCTCATCCCGGCCCATCACGGAATCGATGTCCCCGCGCGCGATCGGAGGCAGGTATTCGGCCTCCAGCTCTCGGGAAGCGAATTCGCGGTCGAGACTGGGACCGAGGAAGACGACCGGGTACATGGTCTCCCCAACTATCGGAAATTCGGCCTCGCGGCACGGCGCCCCGGTGCTTCTCAGACCGCGGCCGTCGCGTGCCCCTTCTCCTCGGCGGCCAGCGACCGGACGGCTCGGCGCCACGCCTCCCCTCCCCGGGCGCCGATGCGGCCCTGGTCCGTCGCCCAGGACTCCAGGACCGGCACGATGACGCGGACGACGCCCACCGGTATCTGCGGAGGGGACAGGTCGACCGCGATCACCCGGTCCGCCCCCGCCGACTCCAGCCGCGACAGCATCAGCGCCACGTCTTCCATGACGTCGTCGGAGGGGTGCGACTCCACCTCGTCCAGCCCGACGGTCCGGTCCGCCGGCTGCCAGGCCCACGAGCCCTTGTCCACCGTGGAGGAGCGCCGCACGTGCATCTCGTACTTGGACACCTCGGAGCCGGGGAGGCTGATGTCCTCGCGCATGGCCTGGACGTCGACGGCCCGGGCCTGGGCGCACTCGGTCAGGGCGCGCAGCAGCGCGACCTCGGCGTCGGGGTGGGTGCCGTAGCCTGCGTGGCCCCGCGAGGTGCGGTCGCCGATGTCCTCACTCGTGGCCGCGAAGAAGCCGGGGACCCCCAGATCCGAGGTGATGTCGGCGATGCGCACCTCGACGCCGGCCGCCGTGAACCGCTCCACCGCGCGGTGGGCGCGGAGCGGCAGGCCGTCGAGGCGGACGTGGGGGTGGAGGCCGCGGAGGCGGTCGACTGCGCCGGCGGTGGAACCGCCCAGGTGCCCGTCCTGTTCCAGCACCTGTGGCAGATAGTTGCTGACCAGTTCGGCGAGGGTCATCGAATCGCGCTCGATCACCTCGCACAGCGCATGGCAGAGCGCCTCTTCGATGCTGTTCCCCGACGCGAGCCCGTTGGTGGTCGTGATCCGGTAGCAGGGCTGCTCGTGCAGGCGCGCCTGGTAGGCGGCCCCGTCCTGCGGAACGAGGACCGACTCCTCGTTGAGCAGGTCCCAGCCCCGGACCCAGGAGATCGGCCCGTCGTCGCGGTAGTCCCGGGTGAGTTCCAGGTTGCAGTCCCCGGGGTGCAGAACGTTCCTGCCGGCCGCGGCGAGTTCGTCATAGGAGGAGACGAGGTCGGGCCGCAGCGGCAGCCAGGCGGAGAAGCGCTCGATCGCCTCCATCGCCGCGCTGATCTTCGCGTCGACCGGACGGAACCCCTTCCCGCTGTAAACCGAGATGCTGTCGTTGGAGCGGGGGATGATCGCGCTGTAGACGGGGATCCCTATGTAGTCGAGCCCGGTGATGTCGGCCAGGCGGGTGATCCCCGCGCGCCGCAGATGAGGTGCGATGTTCTGCCAGGTCTCCTCTGCGGCGATCTCCCGGTGCACACCCGGCCCGGACGTCTTCTTCACGTGCGAACGCAGTTCCATGGGCCCTCGTCGGCGAATGGGGGGCGGACGTCGCGGAACGCCCAAGGGAGACGGATGAACGCCCCCTCGGGCGCGCTCACTGGTCCCCGTGTGGCGGGGGACCCGTGTGCCTCCTCTCAGGCGACTGCCACTGAGAGCGGGCGTGCTA
>NZ_ANAD01000020.1 GCF_000341245.1 Nocardiopsis halophila DSM 44494 | reverse complement strand
AACGAGTCGCCGACGCCGCGGACCGTCTGGGCCCTCGGCGCGGTGAAGAACGCGTCGCCCGCGCCGCGGACGGCCGTGCCGGCCCGCGCCTCCAGGAACGACTGCAGCCGGTCGGGCCCCAGCTCGGCGAGGCCGTTCAGATCCCCGCAGGGCCGGGAAACCTTTTCAGACATGTCGAGTCTCCTTTGGAATCCTCCGTGGTCATTCCGATCCGGAGTGCTGAAAAGCGCAGAATGAAAATGCATCGGAGAGTGGACGGACGTCGACCGCTCTCCGGTGGGCATCCGTTGATTCCGCACGGCGGGGCCGACGCTACCCGGCGCTCGGGCTGCATGGCAGTAGCCCTTGAGTGAGGAAAGACTGTCCGGTCGCCGGACCTGCTCCAGGAGGCCGGTTCGAATGATTGCTTCTTTGTGGGGTTGACGCGTTTGAGCGCCTCTTGTAATTTCGCTGAATGCCCTGGTTTCGAAGGAGGCGGGAATGCTGCTGAGCAGTTTCGACGAATGGTCCCCGCTCAAAGAAGTCGTCGTCGGTTCGGCCGCCAATTACACCTCCCATGAGCGTGAACTCTCCTTTGAACTCTTCTTTCACGAGCACCTGAAGTCGGAGTGGTACTACCCCCGGCTGTCCCCTGCGCGCGACGGCGGCGGGCGCAGGCCCGGCCGCTCGCCGATCAAGCAGCGCTACGTCGACGAGCTCAACGAGGACCTCGAAGGGATCGCCAAGACGCTGGAGTCGCTCTCGGTCAAGGTCCTGCGCCCGATCGACCTGCACGAGTCGACCACCGAGGTGAGCACGCCCGCGTGGTCGGCCGCCGTCGTACCGCCGCTCAACGTCCGCGACATCGCGCTCGTCCTGGGCGACGAGATCATCGAGACCTCGCCGATGATCCGGTCCCGCTACTTCGAGACCCAGTTCCTCACCGGGATCTTCGCCGACTACTTCCGCCGCGGCGCGCGCTGGACGGTGATGCCCCGGCCGCTGATGACCGACGCCTCCTTCGACCCCTCGTACGCGGACAACGCGGCCGGCGGCCCGATGGAGCCGGTCGCCGGCCGGGAGCCCTCCCCCTACGACGTCGGCTTCGAGATCATGTTCGACGGGGCCCAGTGCCTGCGCCTGGGGCGCGATGTGGTCGCCAACATCTCGACCGCCAACCACGCCATGGCGGTCGACTGGCTGGAGCGCCACCTCGAAGGGCGCTTCCGGATCCACCGGGTCCACCGCCTCAGCGACAGCCACATCGACAGCATGGTGCTGGCCCTGCGCCCGGGCACCCTCCTGGTGCGCTCGGAGGAGGTGGCCGAGTACCTCCCCGAGCCGCTGCGCAGGTGGGACAGGATCGTGGCGCCCGCACCCGGCGAGGACGCCTTCCCGCGCTACGAGGACGACGACCTCGTGCTCACCACCCCGTTCATCGACCTCAACGTGCTGTCGGTGGACCCGGAGACGGTCCTGGTCAACGAAGCGTGCCCGGACCTGGCGCGGACCCTGGAACGGCACGGGTTCACCGCCGTTCCCGTCCGGCACCGCCACCGGCGGCTGTTCGGCGGGGGCTTCCACTGCTTCACCCTCGACACGGTCCGGGAGGGCGGGCCCGAGGACTACCTCTACGGCTGAGATGGGGTGTGGCGTCCGGCCGGACCGCCGGCCTCAGTACCCCCGCCACTCGGGCGGGCGCTGCTCCGCGAACGCGAGCGGCCCCTCCTCGGCGTCCCGGCTGCGCATGCGCTTCTCCTCCCACGCGTACCGGGTGGCGAAGGCCTGTTCCACCGACATGCCGGCCGACTTCGCGGCGGCCTCCTTGATGGAGCGGACGGAGAGGGGCGAGCAGCGCAGGACGTCCCGGACCCAGCCGTCGGCGCAGGCGCGGAGGTCCCCCGGCGGCACCACCTCGTTGACCAGCCCGAGCTCGTACGCGCGCGCGGCCGTCATCCGGCGCCCCGTCATCAGGTACCCCATGGCGGTCGTGAAGGGGATCTGCCGGGACAGCCGGAAGACGCCCCCCGCTCCGGGAACGAGTCCGCGCCGTGCTTCGGGAAGGGCGAACTCGGCGTCCTCGGACGCCACGACGATGTCGCAGGCCAGAGCGAGTTCGAACCCGCCTCCCAGGGCGTATCCCCGCACTTCGGCGATGAGGGGTTTGACCATATCGAAGCGTTCGGTCAGCCGCGGCCACCCCGGACGCCCCCGGCTGCCGAACGTGGTGGGCTCCGCTTCTCCCGACCGGATCTGCGCGGCGCGCTCCTTGAGGTCCTGCCCGACCGAGAAGGCGCGCTCCCCGGCGCCGGAGAGGACACCGACCCAGATATCGTCGTCGGCTTCGAAGTCGTCCCAGACCTCCGCGAGTTCTTCGTGCATGCGGGTGTCCATGGCGTTCAGCACGTGGGGGCGGTCGAGAGTTATGCGTGCGACGCGGCCGTGTTTCTCGTATCGGACTCTGGGCCCCTGGCCGGCTGTTTCCGTTTCCGCCGCGGGAGAGCTCATGGGGCCCAAGTTATCAACGGCGGTCTTCTCCAGGTAGTCCCTTGATGAGAGGGGAGGGCGAAAAGACTGATGAGAGGCGTCCGAGCTCCGGATACGGAGGGCGCGGGAGGGTGTTCCGGCGCTGGAACGCCCGAATCGCACCCGCGGATCACCGCGGTCGGTACCGCTCTGCCTCCGCATTCCTATACACAGCACGAACTGCTGGAGATCTTCGGGATCGAGGAGCCCCGGATCAGGTCGGTGTTCCTGAACAGCGCGATCGACCGGCGCCACCTGACCCTGCCTCCGAAATCCCCGAGCGGGGGAATGGTGCAGGAGACGCAGGGGGACCTCCTGCGCAGACACGTGGACAGCGGCCTGTCCATGGGGGCCTCCGCGATCCGGACGTGCTTGAAGCGGGCGGGCGCGGACGTCTCGGACGTCCGGTACCTGTGCTGCGTCTCCTCGACGGGGTTCATCACGCCGGGGTTCAGCGCGCTGCTGATCAAGGAGATGGGGATCCCCACCGCCACTTCGCGCCTGGACGTCGTGGGCATGGGGTGCAACGCGGGGCTCAACGCCCTGGGGGCGGTGGCGGGGTGGTCCGGGGCCCGCCCCGGGGCGCTCGCGCTCATGGTCTGCATCGAAGCCTGCTCCGCCGCCTACGTCTTCGACGGGACGATGCGCACGTCGGTCGTGAACAGCCTGTTCGGCGACGGTGCGGCGGCGGTCGCGGTCCAGGCCGGCGCCGAGCCCGCCGGGGGAGGGACCGCAGGGGACGGGGCCCGAGGGGGCGCGCCCGCCCTCCTCGGGTTCGCCAGCGAGACCGTCCCCGAGGCCTCCGATGCCATGCGCTACGACTGGGACGAGACCCACGGCCGGTTCAGCTTCTCCCTCGATCCGGACATCCCCTATGTCGTGGGGGCGCATGCCGCGGACCCGGTGCGGCGCCTCCTCGCGGACGCGGGCCTGCGCCGCTCCGACATCGCGCACTGGATCGTGCACTCGGGAGGCAAGAAGGTCATCGACGCATTGCGCGTCAATCTCCGGCTCACCCGGCACGACCTGCGGCACACCACCGGTGTGCTCCGGGACTGCGGGAACCTGTCCAGCGGATCGTTCCTCTTCTCCTACGAACGCCTGCTCGCCGAGGGGGCGGCGGTCCCGGGGGACCACGGGGTGCTGATGACGATGGGCCCGGGATCGACGATCGAGACGGCGCTGCTGCGGTGGTAGCGGCACCGTGGGAGAGGAGAGGAGCGCAGGGGCATGAACGCGCGCAGTGACATGCACGAGATCGACGAGGAGTTCGAGTTCACGCTGGAGGTCGACGGCACGCGCCCGCTCGCCGAGCTCACCGCGGCGCTGAACGGGGTGTGCGACCGCGTCGAGGAGGCCTCCGGGCCGGCGGTCGTCGTCCTTTGGCCCGGCCCAACCTCACCGGACGGCCGCTCCTGGCCCGGGAAGGTGGAGACCCGGGAGGTCGGCCGCTGGGAGAAGGCCGTGCGGCGGCTGGAGCGCCTCGACGCGGTGGTCATCGGGGTGATCCGCGGGACCTGCGGCGGCCCCGCGCTCGACCTCCTCCTGGCGAGCGACTACCGGATCGGGAGCACGGACATGCGGCTGCTGATGCCCGTCAACGAGGGCCAGTTCTGGCCCGGCATGGCGGTGCACCGGCTGGTCCACCAGGTGGGGGCGGCGCGGACGCGCCAACTGGTGCTGTGGGCCGACGGGATCACCGCCGACCGCGCCGGCGAGCTGGGGCTGGTCGACGACGTGGCCGCGCAGGTCGCCGACTCGGTGCGGGCGGCGGCCCTGCTGCTCGGCCGCATCGCCGGCCCGGAGCTCGCGGTCCGGCGCCAGCTGCTCATGGAGGCCCCGACCACGGGCTTCGAGGAGGCCCTCGGCGCCCACCTGGCCGCGTGCGACCGGGAGCTGCGCCGGCTGGGCGGCGCCGAGCCGGAGGGGGCGCGTCCATGACGGCACCGCTCGCCGCGCGGGTCGAGGACTGGCGCGCGGCCATGCCCGTGCAGAAGGGCGCACTCGCCGACGATGCCGCGGCACTGGCGGGGTTCGTCCGCGCGGGTGAGGAGCTGCTCGCGGCGCTGCCCGAACGGCGGGACCGCGACCGGGGACGGCAGCGCACCGCCGACCGCGTCCTGGGGGCGTGCCGCGCGCTGCGGGGCCGGTTCATCGGCCTGCACGCCGACGGGGTGTACGAGGCTCTGACCCGGGGCGGGGAGCGGAGGGAGCGGCTGTCCGACCTCGCCTTCGCCGCCGCCGAGGCGTTCCCCGGCCTGGTGCCGACCCGGGAGCAGCTCGGCGCGGAGCGGCGGCACGTCCAGGAGGACAAGGAGGGCCGCGAGATCGACCAGGGCGTCTTCTTCCGGGGCCTGCTGCGGTCGCCGGACGCCGGCCCCCGCCTCATGGAGTCGATGCTGGCGCCCTCCCCGCGTGCGGAGCGCCTGCTCCCGGACTTCCGGCGGTCGGGACGGCTCGACCTGCCGACCGTGCGGCTGAGGCGGAGCGGGCGGGCGGCCCATCTGACGCTCTGCAACGAGCACTGCCTGAACGCCGAGGACGACCGGCTGGTCGATGACCTGGAGACCGCCGTCGACCTGGTGCTCATGGACGACGGGACCGGCGTGGGCGTCGTCCGCGGAGGCGTGATGACCCACCCGCGCTACCGGGGACGGCGCGTCTTCAGCGCCGGCATCAACCTGTCGGACCTGCACGGCGGCAGGATCTCCTTCGTCGACTTCCTGCTGCGCAGGGAGATGGGGTGCCTGGGCAAGGTGATGCACGGGCTGCACCCGGGGCCGGACGCGGACGGCCTCACCCGGCAGGCGGTGCACAAGCCCTGGGTCGCCGCGGTGGACGCGTTCGCGATCGGCGGCGGCATGCAGCTGCTCCTGCTCTTCGACCGCGTCATCGCCGAGAAGGACGCCTACTTCAGCCTTCCGGCCGCCCAGGAGGGGATCGTTCCGGGCGTGGCGGGTCTGCGCCTGGGCCGGTTCACGGGGAGCCGGCTGGCGCGGCGGATCATCCTCTCGGGGCAGAGGATCCGGGCCACGGACCCGGAGGCCGGCCTGGTGTGCGACGAGGTCGTGGACGCCGACGCCGTCGAGGGCGCCGTGGAGCGGGCGGCCGAGGAGCTGGACGCCCCGGCGGTGGTGGAGAACCGGAGGATGCTCGCCCTCGCGGAGGAGCCGCCGGACCGGCTCCGGGAGTACCTGGCCGAGTTCGCCGCCGTCCAGGCGTCCCGGCTCTACAGCAAGGACGTCCTGGACAAGGTCGCAGCGGCGTGGTCGCGCAGCGGCCGGGCGCGGAAGGGAGCGGGTGACGGTGCTGATCGACGGGGCTGACCTGCACGGGTCCCTGCACCATCCGGTCCTGGGGTCCATCAACTTCCTGAACGAGATCATGGACCGGTACCCGGACGCGGTGTCCCTGGCGCCGGGCGCCCCGCAGCTCGCCCCGGTCGGGGGTGCGGACATCGCCGCCTGCGTCGACCGCTTCCTGGACCACGTCCGCTCCGTCCGCGGCGTGGACCGGGAACGGGCGCGCAGGCTCCTCACCGAGTACGGTCCGGCGCGCGGGCTGATCAACGACATCGTCGCCGACGCCCTGCGAGCGGCCGGCCACGTCGATGTCCCGCCCGAAGCGCTGGTCATCACCGTCGGCGCGCAGGAGGCCATGCTGCTCACCCTGCGTACCCTGTTCCGCCCGGGACGCGACGTGCTGGCCGTGGCCGACCCGTGCTTCGTCGGGATCTCGGGGGCGGCCCGCCTCCTGGACATCGGCATCGTTCCGGTCTCCGAGACCGAGGACGGCATCGACCTCGACCGCTTGGCGGCGGCGTGCCGAGAGGCCAGAGGGCGCGGGAAGCGGATCCGTGCGCTCTACGCGGCCCCGGACTTCTCCAACCCGTCGGGAAACCTTCTGGACCTCTCCCACCGCAGACGCCTGCTCGACCTGGCGGAAGCAGAGGACTTCCTCATCCTGGAGGACAACGCCTACGCGTTCACAGCACCGCCGGGGCAGGAGCTCCCACCGCTCAAGGCGCTCGACGGGGGCGGGCGGGTGATCCTGATCGGCACCTTCGCGAAGGTCTGCATGCCCGGGGCCCGGGTCGGATTCGTCGTCGCCGACCAGGAGGTGCGCTCCGGCGGCGGAGAACGGTCCTTGCTCAGCGACGCCGTCACCGCGGTCAAGAGCATGACGACGGTCAACACCTCCCCCGTCTCCCAGGCCGTCATCGGAGGGATGCTGCTGGAGCACGGCGGGTCGCTCGACGCGATGGGCCGGCGGAAGGCCGCCCTGTACCGGCGCAACCTCGCCCACCTGCTGGAGGCGTTGGACCGCCGGCTGGCA
>NZ_ANAD01000019.1 GCF_000341245.1 Nocardiopsis halophila DSM 44494 | reverse complement strand
GGCGCGGAGCTGCTGGAGCTGTCGGCGTCGAAGTTCGGTGTGCTGTGGACGCCGATGGCGCCGTTCCACATCGGCGGCGGCGGGGCGAACGAACTGCGCCTGTCCTGCAGCTACCTCGACCCGGAGGGGATCGACGAAGGGGTCGCCCGTCTCGCCGGGCTCGTCCGCCACGCGGCCTCAGGGCGCGGAGGGGGCGGTGCCGGTGAACGCTGAACGGGCCGAGGCCGAGCTGAACGCTCTGGCGAGCCTGGCCACACCGATGGCGGTCCGGGTGGCGGCGACCCTGCGCCTGGCCGACCGCATCGGCGGAGGGGCCCTCACCGCCGCCGAGGCCGCACGGGCCGCCGGCGCCGACACCGGGACGCTGGACCGCCTGCTGCGCCACCTGTGCACCGCGGGCGTGCTGCACCGGGACGGGGAAGGGCGCTACTCGCTGACCCCGGTCGGCGAGGTGCTGCGCGCGGACCACCCCTCCGGGGCGCGGGCCAGGCTGGACCTCGAAGGCGCGGAGGGGAGCGCCGACCTGTCCCTGACGGAGCTGCTCCACGCCGTCCGGACGGGCGGTCCGGCGTTCGACCGCTACCACGGTCGGCCGTTCTGGAGGCATCTGGACGCGGACCCGGCGCTGGCGGCCTCCTTCCACCACCGGATGGGAACGGCGGTGGGGCAGGACGCCCCCGCCATCGTCTCCGCGTACGACTGGGGCTCCCTGGGGCGTGTCGTCGACGTCGGCGGCGGGAACGCGACGCTGCTCATCGCGCTGCTCCGTGCGTACCCGGGGCTGCGGGGCGCCGTCGTGGACCTGCCCGGCGGCGTTGAAGAGGCGCGCCGGGGGCTGGCCGCGGCCGGGTTGCGGGACCGGGGCGAGGCGGTGGCCGGAAGCTTCTTCGAACCGCTGCCGGCGGGGGCCGGCGGGTACCTGCTGTCGGCCGTCCTCCACAACTGGGGGGACGGCGACGCACGGGCGATCCTTCGGCGCTGCGCGGAGGCGGCGGGCGCGCGGGGCCGGGTCTTCGTCATCGAGAAGCTCGGTCCCGACGGCCGGGCGCCGAGCACCGAGGCGGACCTGCGGATGGCCGCCTATTTCGGCGGGCGGGAGCGCGACCGCGACGAGATCGGCGAGCTCGCCGCGAGCGCCGGCCTCGCGGCCGTCGCGGTCCACGCCGCGGGGGCCAACGCGGTCGTGGAGTGCGCCGCACGCCGGTGACCGGCGGCCGGGGCGCCGCCAGAGCTCCCTGAGCCGACCGGGACGGGGAGATGGAGGGATGGAGGGGAGGAACATGAACGACGACGCGAGGGGCAGCGCCGCAGGGGAGGGCGCGCCTGCCCGTTGGCGCTCCTGCGGGCCGGAGGCGATGGCGCTTCCGACCCGCAGGGACGGCCCCTTCGACCCGCCGCCCGGGCTGCTCGCCGCGGGGCGTGCGGCGGCGCTGCGCCGGCTCGTCTACCCCGACGGGCATCTCGGCTGGCTCGTCACCGGCCACGCCCTAGGGCGGGCGCTGCTGGCCGATCCCCGTTTCAGTGCGCGTTCCGAGCACAAGCGGGTCCCCGTTCCCCGGCCGGGGGCGGATGTCTTCCTGGGCAGGCCCGCGCTGCCGGGATGGTTCGTCGACATGGATCCGCCGGAGCACGCCCGCTACCGGAGGCTGCTGGCCGGCCGGTTCACCGCCCGCCGGGTCGACACGCTTCGCCCGTGGATCGGGCGCGTCGCCGACGAGCACCTCGACGCGATGGCGCGTGCCGGTCCACCGGCCGACCTGGTGGCGGGGTTCGCCCTGCCCGTGCCGTCCCTGGTCATCTGCGAGATCCTCGGTGTCCCCCGTTCTGAGCGCGCGGAGGTGCAGCGCAACAGTGCCACCCTGTTCAGTCTGGAGGTGAGCGCTCAGGAGAGCGCGGAGGCCATGCGGGCGCTCACCGGCCGCTTGGGGGAACTGGTCCGCCTCAAGCGGCGCCGCCCCGGCGACGACCTGCTGAGCGAGCTGGTCGCGAGCGACCTGTCGGATGAGGAGATCACCGGGACCGGGGTGTTCCTGTTCACCGCCGGGCACGAGACGGTGTCCAGCATGCTGTCCCTGGGGTCCCTCGCCCTGCTCCACCACCCCGAACAGCGCGACGCCCTGATCAGGGGGCAAGGCGCCCCTGAGAACGCGGCGGAGGAACTCCTCAGGTACCTCACCATTTTCCAGTTCGGAGTCCCCAGGACGCCGGTGGTCGACGTCGAGGTCGAGGGGCGGGTCGTCCGTGCCGGTGAGAACGTGACGATCTCCCTGCCCGTCGCGAACCGGGACCCGGAGGCCTACGACCGCCCGGACGAACTCGACCTCGGCAGGCCGGTGCGGAAGCACCTGGCGTTCGGGCACGGCGTCCATCTGTGCCTCGGCCAGCACTTGGCCCGGGCCGAACTGCAGATCGGTTACGCGGCCCTGTTCCGGCGCTTCCCCGGGCTCCGGTCGGCGGTTCCGCTCGAGGAGGTCCCGCTGGCGGTCGACTCCGGTTTCTACGGGGTGCACCGGCTTCCGGTGACCTGGTGAACCGGCCGGTGCCGGGAGGCCTCCGTGGCGGGGTCCTCCGAGGCCGCCCGCGTCCGTCCGCGTCCGGTGGGCCCCGGTCACGGGAAGGGCGGCGCCGCGGGTGGGACGGGAGTCCGCGGCCGGGTCTTGACACGGGGCGGCCCGCCTTCAAAACTGGAGGCGCTACTTAGGTAAGGTTTACCTTAAGCATGGGCGCCGTCGTGCGTGCCCCCGTGCGCTGTGCGCCGTCCGTGCGTGGCTTCCCCACACCCCTCCATGAGACGAGGACCCAGCATGCCCGTCGAGGAATTCGACGTCGTCGTGGTCGGCGGCGGCCCCGCCGGTTCCACGGCCGCCACCCTCATCGCCGAGCAGGGCCACCGGGTGGCCCTGCTGGAGCGCGAGCGCTTCCCGCGCTACCAGATCGGCGAATCGCTGCTCCCGGCCACCGTGCACGGGGTGTGCCGGCTGCTCGGGGTGTCCGACGACATCGAGGCCGCGGGCTTCCAGCTGAAGCGCGGCGGCAGCTTCCGCTGGGGCACCGGCTCCGAGCCGTGGAACTTCCTGTTCGCGCTCTCGCCGCAGCTCTCCGGGCCGACCTCCTACGCCTACCAGGTCGACCGGATGACCTTCGACGACATCCTGCTCAAGAACGCCGCCCGCCACGGGGTGGACGTCCGCGAGGAGTCCACCGCCCTGGAGGCCGTGCGCGCCGCCGACCGGGTGACCGGCGTGCGCTACACCGGCCCCGACGGCGCCAAGCGCGAGATCTCCGCACGCTACGTGCTGGACGCCTCCGGCAACACCGGGCGCCTCAGCCGCGCCGTCGGCGGCGAGCGCCACTACTCCGAGTTCTTCCGCAACCTCGCGGTCTTCGGGTACTTCGAGGGCGGCGAACGGCTCCCGGGCCCCGACCGCGGCAACATCCTGTGCGCCGCCTTCGACGAGGGGTGGCTCTGGTACATCCCGCTCAGCGACACCCTCACCAGCGTCGGAGCCGTGCTCCACCGGGACCAGGCCGCCCGCATCCAGGCCGACCGCGAGGGCACCCTGCTCGCCTCCATCGACCGGTGCGCCATCGTGCGCGACTACCTGGCCGGGGCCACCCGGGTGACCGAGGGGACCTACGGCGAGGTCCGCGTGCGCAAGGACTACTCCTACGCCAACTCCCGCTTCTGGGCCCCCGGCATGGCCCTGGTCGGCGACGCCGCGTGCTTCATCGACCCGGTCTTCTCCACCGGCGTGCACCTGGCGACCTACGGCGGCCTGCTGGCGGCCCGGTCCGTCAACGCCGTCCTGGCCGACGGCATGGACGAGGCCCGCGCCTTCGGCGAGTTCGAGGCGCGCTACCGGCGCGAGTACGCCGTCTTCTACGAGTTCCTCTCGGCCTTCTACGACATGGACCAGCAGGAGGACTCCTACTTCTGGAAGGCCCGCAAGGTCACCGGCGCCGAGAACCTCACCTCCATGGAGGCCTTCACGACCCTGGTCGGCGGGGCCTTCTCCGGTGAGCGCGCGCTGGTGGACGCCGGATCGGTGGCGGAGAAGTTCGCCTCCTCCTCGGCCGACCTGGCCGAGGCCGTCTCCCGCACCGGACCGGCGCAGACCCGGAGCGGGGAGCGGATGAACAACCTCTTCGGCACGCCCGTGGTGAGCGAGGTGATGCAGGAGATGAACAGCATCCAGCGCCGCGGGGTCGCCGGTCCCGGAACGGAGGAGGCGCCGCTCGTCGAGGGCGGGCTGGTGCCCTCCGCCGACGGCCTGAGCTGGGCCGAGCCGCAGGCCTGAGGCGTGCGCGGGACCACGGCTCGTGGGGCGGCACAGGGCACGCACAGCATGCCGCCGTGCGCATACCGCTGATCGGTGACGACGCCCGCATCGCCGAGACGGTGCGGCGCGGACCCGCCGCCGAGGGCATCAGCGCCGACACCGCCGGGGACGGGGTGGACGGGCGGTGGCCGCCTCGGAGCGGGAGTGCTACGACGCCGTGGTCCCCGACATCATGCTCCCCGGCCTCAGCGGCTACAGGGTGGTGGAACGCCTGCCCGGCCGGGGGTGCCCGTCCGATCCCCTGGAGGGCTCAGGCCATCGCCCGGCGTCCGCGCAGCGGCGCGACCCGTTCATGGGCCGCCACTCGGGCCGCCGTCGTTCGGCGCCCTCCGAAGGGCGTACGTGTCCGGGGCCGGTCTCACCTCCGGTCGGTGGAGCGTTCCGTGTCGATCAGGGACAGCACCGTGCGCAGGTCCGCGACGGCCTCCTGGCCCGCCGATGCGGCGTAGCGGTCGCGGGCCTCCTCGGCCACCCGTGCCGCCTCGTCCGTGCGGCCTGCGGCCCACAGGGCGGCCGCGTGGTCCCGGGCGGCGCGGGCCACGGCGCCGGGATCGATGCGGAAGGCGGACGCCGCCCGGGAGTGGCGGTCCGCCGCCTGGTCGAGGAACCTCAGCCGCACCAGTACGCGCTCCAGCTCGCTCTGCGGTCCGGACGCGGCGCGCGGTTGGGCCGGAACGCTTCCCTGCTTCTGGAGCAGGAGCCGCTGGGCGCTCTCGCGCTCCTCTTCGGACCGCCGCAGGGCCTGTTCGAGGCGGACGATCTCCGAGCGCGCCCCGGCGGCCGAGCTCACGGCCGCATCGCAGGCCTCGGAGAGGGAGTCGGCGAGCGCGTCCGCCTCTGCGAGCGCGGCGTCCAGTCGCAGCCAGTCCGGCCGCTCGGCCTGCACATCCATGGCCTCGACGTGCGCCCGCAGGGTCAGCACGACAGGAGAGAGGTGGCCGCCCCCTTCGGCGCCACGCGCGCGCTCGGCGATCTCCGTCAGCCGGATCAGAGCCGCCGACCGTCTCCGGGGCAGGGCGGCGCTCAGCTCCCGAACCTTCTCCAACCGCTCCACCGGGGCGGCGAACTCCTCCTCCGCACTCCGGTCGGCTTGCTCCGCCGCGTCGAGCGCCGCCTCCGCTCTCTGGACATCGCGTGCGTCCAGTGCCGCGTGCGCGGCCCTCAGACGTTCCTCGACTTCTGAGGCGGACCGCTCGCCGCTCTCGACGTGTGCGTGCATTCCCTCCCGTAGCGCGGCGGCGTATCCGGACTCCAGCTCCGTCAGGGCGGCGACGGCAGCCGAGCGGCGGACGCCGTTCCGCTGCCGGGCGTCGGTCGGCGCATGCAGGCGGTGCCGCGCCTGCGATTCGCGCTCGCCGATCGCCCGCAGGGCCGACCGTGCGCCGGACAGCTCCGAGGACAGGGCGGCGAGTGCATCGGAGCCGGCGATCCTGCGCCCTTCGGCCGCCAGCGCGCCGACCTCCTGTAGCCGCTCGCCCGCGGCGGCGAGGACGGCCGCATCGCCGTCGACGGCATAGCCCCGCGAGCGCGCGTCCTCCGCCGCGGAGCGCACCTCGGTGACCAGCCGCTCGGCCTCGCGCATCCCGTCGTCGAGCGCGGTGGAGGCGGCGAGGGCCCGCGCGTACCGCTCGTCGGCCGCGCTCAGGTCGGCGAGCACGCCCTCGGCGTCGCGCCGGAGCTCCTGCCAGCGCCGGGCCGCGCGGGCCGCCTCCTCGGCCCCGGTCCGCCAGGCCGGCCGACCGCCCTCGTCGGCCAGCCGGTCGCGCTCGCGGAGCAGTTCGTCCGCGCGGCGCAGCCGGTCCTCGGCCCCGGCGAGCACCTCCCGCGCCTCCGCCTCGGCGAACCCGGACCGGATGAGCTCCTCGGAACGGCGCAGTGACCCGGCCAGCGTGTGGACGCGTGCGGCGTCCTCGTTCACCTGCGCCGAGGCGCGGGCGAGCGCCTCCGTGCGGGGGCGGATGCGCAGTCGGTGCTGGACCGCCATACCGGCCAGGATCCCGAGGACCGGCAGCACCATCGCCAGGATCGCGATCGTCTCCCCCATGCAGGCCTCCCATCGCGGGTGTGCGGTGTTTGGACGGCGGGGGCGGCCCGGCGGTTCATCCCGCCGCCGGGCCCGTGCCGGTTCGGTGCCGCGGTGCAGGTCGGCAAGGGGGCAGGGGCACCGCCGACCCTCCGACCCTCCGAACCGCCGACCCGCCGCGCGGGCGCCCGGGAGGGCTTGACGCGCACGTTCGCGCTCCTCGCCCTCCTCACGATCGTCGGATTTCCCGCCCGGCTCGTCGACGGCCCTCACGGCCCGGCCTTCGGCGCCACCCCCGCGATGGTCCCGGCCGGCTCCGACGTGCTGGTGGTGCGCGTCCTGCCCGGTGATCCGGCGGTAGGCGTCCAGGAACGCGCGCTCCGTCTCGGGGCCGGAGTCCTGCACGAGGTTGAGGCGCATGCGCGCCAGATCGATCGCACGCGGCCCCCGGCACGCCGTCGTCCCGTCGACGACCCCGCTGAGCCTGCCGTCCGACCGCAGCGCCCGGCCGGGGTGGTAGTCGCGGTGGACGAAAGCGTGCGGCTCCTCAGGCGCAATTTCTGAAGGGGAGGGCGGCCGGGCCGCAGCGCTTCGCGCCTCTGCCGAACCAGCGGATCCGGTGAGGTGCGACGTCAAACGCCCTTAAAAGGACGGGAAATCTCCGGTCAGGAATTCCGTGCGTTCCCGTCCGCTCCCGGCGCACGCCGCACGGGAGGGCGTTTCCGGCCTCGCAACTCGTTTACTGTTTCCCGATGTGCGCAGCGCGGAAGGGGCGTGCGCCGCTAGGGGGGAACACATGATCAAGGCGGCTCCCGCCTTCTTCAGCTGGTATGCGCGCATTGTCGCGGTGCTCTCGCTGCTGGCCTGGTTCTCGGGTTCGATCGACGATTGGCTCGTCCGGGTCGACCGGTTCGGCGTCGTCTATGCGCTGGGGTGGTGGCCGAGCCTTCCGTTCGCCGCGCTGATGCTGCTGCTCTCGGTCGGCCTGCGCCGCCGCAAGCGCTCCGCGCGGCGCATCATGCTCGCCGTCCTCGGCGTGGTGCTGGCGCGCACCGCCCTGTTCCTGGTCATCCTGCTCAGCCTCACCCCCGACGAGCGCCGCCTGGTCGGGTGGCCGGACGTCGTGGCCCTCCTGGCGGTCCCGTCGGTCCTGGTGGTCGCCCAGATCGCCTGGCTGGTCGCGGCCCGCCGCGAGTTCCCCGCGCTGCCCGACCCGGCCGACCGCAAGCTCGCCGCGGCCGTGTTCACCGCCTGCCTCCTCGTCCTGGTCGGACTGGGCGGCACGGTCGTCGCTGGGAACGACACGGGCGCCGCCGGCCCGGTCTGGCAGGACGTGGCCTATTCGCTGCTCCAGACCGTCTTCGGACCGCGGATCACCGGCGAGGCGCTGGGCGTCTCCGTGCCCGCCTGGGTCGATCTCCTCCTGGGCGTCCTCGGCAGCGGCCTGCTCCTCGTCACCGTGTGGGCCCTGTTCCGGCCCGCGCGCGCCGGCGGCGGACTCTCCGCCGACCAGGAGCTCGAAGCCCGCCGCCTCCTGGCGCGCTACGGCGAGCACGACTCACTGGGCTACTTCGCCCTGCGCGACGACAAGGAGACCGCCACGGCACCGAGCGGCCGCGCCGCCATCGCCTACCGCCGGGTGGGGCCGGTCTGCCTGGCCGCGGGGGACCCCATCGGCGACCCCGCCGCCTGGCCCGAGGCGATCCGCGCCTGGCTGGAGCGCTGCCGTGCCCACGCCTGGACGCCCGGGGTGCTCGGCGCCGGTGAGCGCGCGGCGGCCGCCTACGGCCGTGAGGGCCTGAACGTGCTCGAACTGGGCGACGAAGCCGTCCTGGACCTGGAGTCCTTCACCCTGGACGGGCGCGGAATGCGGCCGGTGCGCCAGGCGGTGCGGCGGGTGCGCCGTGCCGGGTACACCGCGCGCGTGCGCCGGTGCCGGGACATCCCCGCCGACGAGATGGCCGACCTGATCGTACTGGCCGACCGGTGGCGCGACGGCGAGACCGAGCGCGGCTTCTCCATGGCGCTGGGGCGCCTGGGCGACCCCCGCGACGGCGCCTGCGCCATGGTGGAGGCCTTCGGGCCCGACGGGCGGCTGCGGGGCATGCTCGGCTTCGTGCCCTGGGGAAGGTCCGGCCTGTCGCTGGACCTGATGCGCCGCGACCCGGCCGCCGAGAACGGCGTCAACGAGTTCATGGTGGCGGCCCTGGCCGAGGACGCCGGAACGCTGGGCGTGCGGCGCCTGTCGCTCAACTTCGCCGTGCTGCGCGGGGTGTTCGAGCGCGGCGCGCGCATCGGGGCCGGCCCCGTGCTGCGGGCGGCCTACCGGATGCTGAGCCTGGCCTCCCGCTTCTGGCAGCTGGAGTCGCTGTACCAGGCCAACGCCAAGTACCGGCCCGAATGGGTCCCCCGCCACGTCTGCTACCGCCGCCCGGGGGACCTGGCCTCGGTGGCCGTCGCCGCCGCGCGCGCCGAGGGGTTCCTGCCGGACCTGCGTGCACCCCGGGCGCGGGCCAAGGGGCCCTCCCCGGCGCTCCTGGAGGGCATCGCCCGGGTCGAGCGCGAGGCCGAGGCCGAGCGCCTGCCCCGCCGGCGCCTCACCGAGCAGGAGCGGGTGCGCCACGCCAAGCTCGACGCCCTGCGCGCGCAGGGCCGCGACCCCTACCCGGCCGGGTTCGTCCCCACCGACACCGCCGCCGCGCTGGCAGCGGAGTTCGCCGGGCTCGCGCCCGGCGCCGCCGCCGGCCGGGCGGCCGCCGTCGCCGGGCGCGTGGTGGCGGTGCGCGACCACGGCGGCGTGGGCTTCGCCGTGCTGCGGGACGCCACCGGCGACGTGCAGGTGATGCTCGCCCGGGATGCCGCCGGGGACTTCGGCGGCTGGAAGCGCCTGGTGGACCTGGGCGACCAGGTGGGCGTGGAGGGCGAGGTGGTCGCCACCCGCGCCGGGGAGCTGACGGTGGCCGCCCGCTCCTGGACGATGACCGCCAAGTGCCTGCGGCCGCCGCCGCGCACCCCGGACGCCGCGGCGCGGGCGCGGCGCCGCCACCTCGACCTGATCGTCGACCCGGGGGCCCGGCGGATGCTGCGCATGCGCGGCGCCGCGGTGGCCGCCGTCCGCGACGCCCTGCGCGAGCGCGGCTTCCTGGAGGTGGAGACGCCCATGCTCCAGCCCGTGCACGGAGGCGCCGCCGCCCGCCCCTTCGTCACGCACATGAACGCCGTCGACGCCGACATGTACCTGCGCATCGCCCCTGAGCTCTACCTCAAACGGCTGCTGGTGGGCGGCGCGGGCAAGGTGTTCGAGCTGAACCGCAACTTCCGCAACGAGGGGACGTCCCCCCGGCACAACCCCGAGTTCACGATGCTCGAGGCCTATGAGCCCTACGGCGACTACGACACCGTCGCCGCGCTCACCCGCGAACTGGTGGTCTCCGCCGCGCGCGCGGCCCTGGGCACCACCGTCGTGGAGAGGGACGGCATCGAGTACGACCTGGCCGAGCCGTGGAGGGAGGTGACGGTCTACGGCGCGGTGTCGGAGGCCGTGGGACACGAGGTCACCACCGACACGCCCTTGGAGCGCGTGCGCACCCTGGCCGAGGCGCACGGTGTGGCGCCGCGCCCCGAATGGGGTCAGGGGCGCCTCGTACAGGAGATGTTCGAGGCGCTGGTGGAGGAGGAACTGGTCGCCCCCACGTTCGTACGGGACTACCCGACGGAGACCTCGCCCCTGGCGCGGGGGCACCGCGGCGATCCCCGCCTCACCGAGAAGTGGGACCTGATCGTGTTCGGCCTGGAGCTGGGCACCGGGTACACCGAGCTGAACGACCCTGTGGAACAGCGCCAGCGGCTGACCGCCCAGTCCCTGCTGGCCGCGGGCGGCGACCCCGAGGCGATGCGCCTGGACGAGGACTTCCTACAGGCCATGGAGTACGGCATGCCGCCCGCGGGCGGTCTGGGGATGGGCATCGACCGCCTGCTCATCACCCTGACGGGCAGGACGATCCGCGACACCATCGCCTTCCCGCCGGTGCGCCCCATCGATCCCTGAGAGCGCGGCCCGTCGACGTCCGAAGCGCTCCTGCCCAGTAGTCCTCTCCTGCACAGTGCTTCTGCGCGGTACATCTGAGGTTCTCAGCAGGTCGGCGCGGTCGGGCGAGCGGGTCCGCCGCCCGGCCTCAGCGTCCGCCCAGGCTCCGCTCACGGCCCAGACCCTGGGCCAGCTCGTCGGCGGCCTCGGCCACCACCTCGGGGAAGTCCACGTGGAGCATGTGGCCGGCCGGACGCACCTCGATGCGGCGGCCCNGCGGGCGCCCCCGCCACTCCGGCGCGGCGGGCGCGCTGAGCACGGTCAGCCCGACGTCGGGGAACGGCCTCGCACGCCGCAGCGCCGCCAGGTCGGCCGCCATCCGGTCGTAGGCGGCCAGCTCCGCGGCGGCCGCGCGCAGCGTGCGCGGGTCCCCGTAGCGCTCGCGGATCTCCTCCCGGGGACCCACATCGCGCCCCGAGGCGCTCTGCCGTCCCACCACCGCGCGGCGCAGCGACGGGCCCACCAGCGGGGCGAACGGAGCCAGCACCCGGCCGGCCGCGCGCACCAGGGCCTCCTTGGCGCGGGACGGGCGCGGCGGCCGCGGCTCGCCGCTCGGGTCGACGAGGACCAGCCCGCACACCAGGTCCGGGTACAGGCGCGCGAACGCCTCGGCGTGGAAGGCCGCCACCGAGTGGGCGGCCACCACCACGGGCCGCCCGCGCGCGGCCTCCGCCAGACGGTCGGCCTCGCCGCGCAGGGTCGGGTGCAGGCCGTTGCGCTCGTAGCGCACCAGCGCGTAGTCGTCGTGCAGGAGCCGGACGACGCCGTCCCAGTCGAAGGCGGCGCCGCCCAGGCCCGGAACGCAGACGACGGTGTCAGTCGTCAGGGCCATGGGCCACCCCCAGTGCGATCAGCCAGACGGAGAACACCGAGACCTGCACGCGCTGGGCCGCTCCGACGTCCGCGCCCGCGGCGATGAGCCACAGGAGCACGCCCGTGGCCGCGAGCTGGGCGGCGGCGGGCACGGCGAGCACGGCTCGCAGACGGCCCGGCCGCCGGGCGCGGCGCGGCAGCGCCGCGGCCAGCGCGGCCATCGCCGCCAGGCCGGCCGCGACGGCGGCGCTGCTGGTCACCGTGTGGACCGTGTGCGCCGCCGACAGCCGCCCCTCGGCCTCGGCGAGCGCGCACGCCGGGTCCGCCGTCACCGCGCAGTCCATGGGCACCAGGGCGTCGGCGGCCGTCAGCAGCCCGAACAGCACCAGCGCCGCCCACCCGGCCGCGCCGAGGAGCCCGCGCCCGGCGCGCCGCCGGTCCCGCCCCGCCGCCCAGGCGAGCGCTCCCACGGCGCCGGCGGCGGCCGCGAGCAGCCCGGCGGCCGCCTCGGCGGAGGCGAACAGCGGGCGGAAGGGCTGGTCGCGGGCGAAGAGCTCGCTCACATAGGCCGTCCCGGGGTCCAGGCCGGTGGGAAGGGCCGCCTCCCACCAGAACGAGGAGTAGAGCACGCCCGCGGCGACCGCCGATGCGGCGAAGACGACGCGGCGCCCCATCGTGCTCTCCTCGATCCGTGCTCGTGGCCAGGCGGTCCTGTCGGCCCCGACCGCCGCGCCGGCCCCGTCCGGGGCCGGGGTCCGCGGCGTTCGGTGCTCCTCCATCTTTTCAGGCCTCCATCCTTGCAGCCCGCCGCGTCCTCTGGGCGGCACGCCCGTCCGGCCCCGGATCCGGTGTCCTCGCAGCTCGCGGAGGTAGCGTGACGGCGTCACCGATCGGGCGGGGAGGCTGCGGTGCCCGGGAGCGGCGGACGTGTGCGCGATCCGGCGGGGCGCGAGCGCGGCGAGCGGATCCGCGAGTCCTTCGTGCTCGTTCCGCTGCTGGGCATGGCCGCCGCCCTGCCGCTGGCCGCGCTGACCGTGCTGATCGACCAGGTGGTGACCTGGTTCCTGGCGGGCAGCGCCGACCTGGAGGAGCTGCGCTCGGCACTGGAGTCCCTGGTCGAGAGCGGCAACGCGGTGCTGCAGACGGCGGGCCCGGCGACCCTCACCGTGCTGGGCGTGGTCTTCAGCATCACCCTGGTCGCCCTGCAGATGGCCTCCGGCCAGCTCAGTCCGCGGGTCATGTACCTGTTCACCCGGGGCTGGACCGCCAAGGTGACGCTGGCGGTCTTCCTGGGCACCTTCGTCTTCACGCTGCTGGTCCGCTACGCCGGGGGCCTGCTCGGGGACGATGAGGGCGACGTGCCCTTCCTGCCGGTGTTCTCCACCGCCGCGGCGCTGCTGCTGGTCGGGGCGAGCCTGGTGGCGTTCGTGTACTTCGTGGACGGCACGGTCAAGCTGATGCGTCCGACGACGGTCCTGGACCGTGTGGGCCGCGAGACGCTGAGGCAGATCCGCGCGCTGCCGCGGGCCACCGACCCCGTGCCCAGGCGGTCGAAGGTGGCCCCGCTGGGAGAGTCCTGCACCGTCGTCCGGTCGCGTGCCGATTCTGGCGTCCTCGTCCGTATCGACACCGCGCGCCTGATGCGCTGGGCCGCCCGCAACGACGCCTTCGTCCGGGTGGTCCCCGACATCGGCGACTATGTGGCGCCGGGCACCCCGGTCCTGGAGGTGCACGCCTCCCGGGAGCCCCGCAGGCTGGACCGGGCGGCCAAGGCGGTGCGCACCGGGGCCGAGCGGTCGACGTTCCAGGACCCCGCCTTCGGTCTGCGCCAGCTGGCCGACATCGGGGTCCGCGCGCTCTCACCGGGGATCAACGACCCCACGACGGCGGTCCAGTGCATCGACCGGCTCCAGCTCCTGGTGGAGGCGTTCGCCGTGGTCCCTCAGGGGGAGCGGACCCTGCGCGACCGCAAGGGGACCGCACGCGTGGCGATCCCGCTCCCGCAGTGGGAGCCTCTGGTCGATCTGGCCTTCACCGAGCTCGTGGTGAACAGCGGGGGCCAGCCGCAGGTGAGCCGGCGGCTGATGGCCGCCTTCGACGACATCGAGGAGGCCGCCCCCGAAGAGCGCCGGGCCGCGCTCCGCCGGGTGCGCGAGGAGCTGCGCAGGACGTGTGTGCGCAGCCTGTCCCAGGAGGTGGTGGAGTTCGCGCTGACGCCGGACCACCAAGGGCTGGGCGGCAACGCGCGCGCAGGGGGCGCGGCGGACGCGGGACGCTGAGCGGCCCGCGCCCGCCGACCGGATCCGTGCCGAGGGCCGGTCGGCGGGCTCATCAGGGAAGCCGGGTCACTCCTTGGGGGAGAGCTCGGCCATCTCGCCCCAGCCGTCCACGGGGGCGTCGACGTTGATGATGCTCGGCGTCGCCGCGATCGCCCCGGACATCGCCTCGAGTCCGGCCTTGAAGTGGTCGGACTCCACGTGCGCCTTGCCCGCCTCGGCGTCGGCGAAGCCTTCGAGCAGGACGTAGGTGTTCGGCTCCTCCAGG
>NZ_ANAD01000018.1 GCF_000341245.1 Nocardiopsis halophila DSM 44494 | reverse complement strand
AGACGTTGCCCGGCTNGAACGCGGCGACGCGCTCGGGCCACTCCTCGACGAGCTCAGGGCGGACGGGGAACTTCACCGCGATGAAGATCATGGCTGGCCTGCCTTTCCGATGCGGATGCGGACGGGTCGTCCACGGCTCCGGCGGCTGGGCGGAAGGGCCGACGGGGCGCGACCGCTCCGCGGCCCGCGACGGCGTGGCCGTCCCTGGCCTGCACGTGCCGTTCGCCGCCATGCTGCCCGCCCGGCCCGGCCGACGCGACCGCCGCCGCGCGGGATTCCGGCGGTGCCGGAAACTCCATCGCGTGCCCGGCCCCTCCCCGTGCCGGCTCCGGTCCGCGGGAAGCGGGGCCTTCGGAGGCCTTCGGCCCGGCGTGCGATGTCCGCTGGAGTAGGGGAGCCTTCGGCGGCCGCGGCCGCCTTGGGCGGGCGGCTGGAGGCCGTCCAATACCGGGTCGCCGGTCAGGGGTCAGAATCCGGGCCGGGCTTGCCCCCAGAGGCTTGACCAGCGGGCTGGCCTGGCCGGACGGGTGTTTCGCCACCGTTCCAAGGACACCGTCGGCGAGTTCGGCGGGTCTCACTCCGGGCGCAGGCCGGCCAAGCGGGAGGTCCGGGCGGTGGCCAGGGGCGGAACGATCAGCTACGGCACGATCAGGGACACCCATCCCGCCGAATCCGCCAACGGTGTCCTCTCATGGACGTGACCCGGCATGCTGTGCACGCCCGGTCGTCCGACGGCCGCTCAGACGGCGAAGCGTGCCGCCGCCCGGTGCAGGACCTCTTCGATACGCGGGCGCCGGTCCCGGTACTCGTGGGTGGGCAGGGACACCGAGAGCGCCCGGGCCTCGGCGCCCTCGGTCGGCCCGCCCAGCGGGACGGCCAGGCAGGAGTAGGCGTCGTCGGCCTCGCCCACCGAGACCGCGAGACCGGTCCGCCGCACCCGGGCCAGTTCGGCCTCGAACGCGTCCCGGGCCGTGATGGTGTGCGCGGTCAGGCGCGCCATCCCGTGCCGGTCCAGGTAGCGGGTGCGCGCCGACCGGGGCAGGGACGCCAGGAGGGCCTTGCCGTGGGCGGTGGCGTGCGCCCGGCGCTCGCGCGCGACGACGAACGGGTCGGCGCCCTCCTCGGGCGGGGCGGTGCTGTCGACGACGGTGATCTCCCCGCCCTGGAAGACGGTGAAGTAGGCCTCGGCCCCGGTGGCCTTGCGCACGGCCGGGAGCAGGTCGCGCATGGCGGAGGCGGTGCGCACCTGGCTGCCGTAGGCGCGGTGCAGGTGCGGGACGCGCGGCCCGAGCGCGTACCCGCGCGGCGTGCGGACCACGTGTCCGCGCTCGGTCAGTGGGCCCAGCAGGTGGTACACGGTCGACAGCGAACAGCCCACTCTGCGGGCCAGTGCCTTGGCCGACACGGGACCGGAGCCCTCGGCGACGGCGTCGAGGAGGTCCAGCGCCCGTTCCACCGAGCGCGGCCCGTCCGATGCGGTCATACCGGCCTACCTTCTCAAGTCTCCTCTGCGCGTTCTCGCTGAGCGGTTCGTCCGGGGCCCGTGGCCCGGTCCCGGCGTGGCCCGGGAGACGGTGCGGACCCGGTACGGGGCTCCGCCCGTGGCGGCCCGGCGCCCTGCGGGGGGCGGCGCCGCAGGGCGCCGTGATGCGGATCCGGCAGTGCGGGGCGGCGCGGTTCAGTTCGGCCCCGCGCGGTCCGGTACGGGCCGAAGCGTCGGTACAGGCCCGTACAGGTCTGCGCAGGCCTGTGCAGGGCCCTGTCGGACGCGTGGCGCCTCCTCTTAAGCGTACGTCCCGTCGGCGCGTGAGGGCGGACACGCCCGATCCGAAGGGGCGAGTCCAGGGCCCGCACCCCAAGAGGTATCGGAAATCCGATGTCGGATAGAGGGATTCCTATTGGTCGCCCGTGCATCCGCAGGACTACGGTCGTACCCGCAACGCACTGACACTGTGTGCGCAAGGCGTCAGGCCGACGAATGACCGACGAACGGCCGGCGCCGCCGAACAAGGGGGGACGAGACCGATGGCCCGCATTCTCTTCGTCATGACCGGATCCGACCACTGGACGCTCACCGACGGCACCCGGCACCCGACCGGGTTCTGGGCCGAGGAGTTCCTCGCGCCCTACAAGGCCTTCACCGCCGCCGGACACGAGGTCACCGTGGCGACGCCCGGCGGGGTGGTGCCGCCCGTCGACAAGGGCAGCCTGGCGCCGGAGGCCAACGGCGGGCAGGAGGGCGCCGACGCGGCCGCCGCCGCGATCGAGGCCGCCCCCGAGCTCCGCTCCCCGGCCGCTCTGGAGCAGGTCGCCGCGTCCGACTACGACGCCGTGTTCTACCCCGGCGGCCACGGCCCCATGGAGGACCTGGCGGTCAGCGGCGACTCGGCCCGCGTCCTGACCGACGCCCTCGCCTCCGGCCGTCCGCTGGCCGTCGTCTGCCACGCCCCGGCCGCGCTCCTGGCCACCGAGGGCGCCGAGGGCGGCTCCCCGTTCGCCGGCTACCGCCTCACCGGCTTCACCAACGCGGAGGAGACCCAGGCGGGCCTCGCGGACAAGGCCCCCTGGCTGCTCCAGGACCGCCTGGTCGCACTCGGCGCGCGCTTCGAGGAGGGCGAGCCCTGGCAGCCCAACGTGGTCACCGACCGCAACCTCGTGACCGGCCAGAACCCGGCCTCGTCCGAGCCCCTGGCCCGCGAGGTCCTGGCCCGGCTGGGCTGACCCGTGAGCGCCGACCGCCGCGGCTCCCAGGACCGCCGCGACCGCCCGGGGCGCGGGGAAGGGGCCGACCGCCTGACGGAGGTGCTGGACGCCGCGTTCGCCTGCCTGGCGCGCTACGGCGCCCGGCGCACCACCATGGACGACATCGCCGCCGAGGTGGGCGTCTCGCGGTCGGCGCTCTACCAGTACGTCCGGAACAAGGACGACGCCTTCAGGCAGCTGGCCGAGCGCCTGCACGGGCGCGCCTCCGAACGCGCCCGGCGGGCGGCCCGCGCGCGCGGCGGGGCGGCCGACCGCGTGGCCGGGGTGCTCGGGGCCAAGCTCGACCTGGCCCTGGAACTGCGCGGGCACTCCCCGCACACGGTCGAGCTCATGGACGAGCACGCACGCGTGTTCGGCGACGTCTGCGCCCGCTTCACCGGCGACATCCGGGAGCTGCTCGTCGCGATCTTCACCGAGGCGGGAACCGCCGGCGGCGTCACGCCGGAGGACGCCGCCGACTCCTGCCTGGCCCTGGCCGTCGGACTGGAGCGGCACTCCGCCGCGCAGCGCCTCATCGGCCCCGCGGCCCGTGTCCTCGCCGAGGGCCTGGCGGCCCAGGGCGGGCAGGGCCGCTGAACCCGTCCCATCCCCAGAGTGAACATCCCCGCAGTGAACAGATACGGAGGAACCCATGCCGACCAAAGGCCGTGAAGTCCACCTCGTGAAGCGCCCGGTCGGGGAGCCCGTCCCGGGGGACTTCTCCCTCGTGGAGACCGAGGTGCCCGACCCGGGCCCCGGCCAGGTCCTCGTCCGCAACGACTGGTTCTCCGTCGACCCCTACATGCGCGGGCGGATGAACGACGTCAAGTCCTACGTCCCGCCGTTCGCCCTGAACGCCCCGATGGACGGCGCCGCCGTCGGGACCGTCGTGGCCTCCAACGCCCCGGAGGTCCCCGAGGGCACCGTCGTCCGCCACGGCCTGGGCTGGAGGGAGTACGCGGTCCTGGACGCCTCGGCGGCCGACTCTGTGGACACCTCCATCGCGCCCGCCCAGGCCTACCTGGGGGCGCTCGGCATGACCGGCCTGACCGCCTACGCGGGGCTGACCGAGGTCGCCCCGGTGCGCGAGGGCGACGTGGTCTTCGTCTCCGGCGCCGCCGGGGCGGTGGGCTCGGTCGCCGCGCGCATCGCCCGCCACCACGGGGCCTCCCGGGTCATCGGCTCGGCCGGGGGGCCGGAGAAGGCGCGCCGCCTGACCGAGGAGTTCGGCTACGACGCCGCCGTGGACTACAAGCGCGGCGCCCTCGAAGAGGACCTGAAGGAGGCCGCCCCCAAGGGGATCGACGTCTACTTCGACAACGTCGGCGGCGACCACCTGCGCGCCGCCATCGCGCAGCTGCGCGTGGGCGGCCGGGTCGCGATGTGCGGGGCGATCTCCCAGTACAACGCGACCGAGCCGGTCCCCGGCCCGGACAACCTGGTGCTGGCCGTCGGCAAGCGACTGACCCTGCGGGGGTTCATCGTGACCGACCACATGGACCTGGGCCGGGAATACGCCGGCCTGGCCGCGCGCTGGCTGTCGGAGGGCACCCTGCCCCATGAGGAGACGGTGGTCGAGGGCATCGACAACGCCGTGGACGCCTTCATCGGGATGCTCAAGGGTGCCAACACCGGCAAGATGCTCATCCGTCTCGCCTCGGCCTGACCCGGGGCGGGCCAAGCAGGACAAGCAGGAGCGGAACGGGGTGCGTCCGTCCGGCCGCACCCCGGCCGCGAGATCAGCCGCAGAGTCAGAACAGCCACAGAGTCAGAGAGCAGGTCAGCGAATGATCGACGTGACGCTCAATACCGGCGCGGCCATGCCGCAGCTGGGCTTCGGCGTCTGGCAGGTGCCCGACGACGACGCCTACACCGCGGTGAAGGCGGCCCTAGAGGCGGGTTACCGGAGTATCGACACCGCGCGGATCTACGAGAACGAGGCCGGGACCGGGCGCGCGCTGCGCGACTCGCAGATCCCGCGCGACGAGCTGTTCGTGACCACCAAGCTGTGGAACTCCGACCAGGGCTTCGACGAGACGCTGCGCGCCTTCGACGCCAGCCTGGAGCGCCTGGGCCTGGACCACGTGGACCTGTACCTGATCCACTGGCCGGTCCCCGAGCAGGACAAGTACGTCGACTCCTGGAAGGCGATGGAGCGCCTGCACGCCGAGGGGCGGGCCAAGGCCATCGGCCTGTCCAACTTCACCGAGAAGACCCTGGGCCGCCTCCTGGCCTCGGCCGACGTGGTGCCGGCGGTCAACCAGATCGAGCTGCACCCGCACCTGGCCCAGGACCGCATGCGGGAACTGGGCGCCGAGCACGGCATCGCGACCGAGGCCTGGAGCCCGCTGGGCCAGGGCAAGGAGCTGCTGGGCGAGCCGGTCCTCACCGAGATCGGCGCGGCGCACGGCAAGTCCCCGGCGCAGGTGGTCCTGCGCTGGCACCTCCAGCGCGGCACCATCGTCATCCCCAAGTCGGTGACGCCGTCGCGCATCAAGGAGAACATCGACGTCTTCGACTTCGAGCTCTCCGACGAGGAGATGGGCCGGATCGGGACCCTGGACTCGGGCAGCCGCCTGGGCCCGGACCCCGACGAGATGAACTGGCTGGGCTGAGGCCCGGTCCGCCGGACCCCGGGTCCGGCTTCGTTCCCGGCCCGGTCCGGCGCTGAGGGGGCGCCGGACCGGGCCGGGCCCCGTCCAGTCACAGAGGGGGCCGGTCGGGCGCGGGTCCCTCTGGCGGAAGCGCCGACCGGCAATCAGGGGGCCGTCGGACTCACTCCTGTGTGCCCCGCCGTCCGTCCCGGGCGCCGCGCTCCCCGGATCCTTCGCGCCGGGACGCGCGCGCGTCGAGGATGGACAGCACCTCCTCGCCCCAGCGCAGGTTCTCCTCCTCGAAGTACCGCCCGCGCAGCAGGGTCAGGAACGGCCCCACGTGGTCGGTCTCGGCCAGGTACTCCTCCTCGGAGCGGCCGGCCAGCAGGCGCTCGCGGATCCGCTCGTAGCGGGCCAGCTTGGCGCGTGCGCGCTCCATGCGCTCCATCACCGAGGTGCGCACCGCGTCGGGGTCGCCGGCGTCCACGGCCTGGAGCTTGACCAGCATCTCGTCGCGGATCGCCGTCGGCTTGGCCGGGCGCCGGGTGAACGCGTGCAGCACCTGGCGCCCCTCCTCGGTCAGCGAGAACACGCGCTTGTTGGGGCGCCGCTCCTGCTCGACCACGCGCGCCCGGATGAGCCCCTCGCCCTCCATCCGCTCCAGCTCCCGGTAGAGCTGCTGGGGGGTGGAGGTCCAGAAGTCGGCGGTCGCGGTGTCGAAGCGTTTGGCCAGGTCGTAGCCTGATGCCTCCCCTTCCAGGAGCGCCGCCATCACCGCGTTTCGCAGAGCCATTCGGTCAACCTACCAGCGGTTCCGCGGGCGGATCCGGGGCGGGAGCGGGCCCGGGGACGGGCCCCGGGACCCGCCGCGCGCCGGGCTCACAGCTCGGCCGCCAGCCGGGTGCCCTGGTCGATCGCGCGCTTGGCGTCCAGCTCGGCCGCCACGTCCGCGCCCCCGAGCAGCAGCGCCTCGGTGCCGGCCGCGCGCAGCTCCTCGTACAGGCCCCGCTCCGGCTCCTGGCCGGTGCACAGCACCACGGTGTCCACCTCCAGCACCTCGTCCCGCCCGTCCACGGTGATGTGCAGGCCGGCGTCGTCGATGTGCCGGTAGGACACCCCCGGCACCATCGCCACGCCCCGGGCGCGCAGCTCGGTGCGGTGGATCCACCCGGTGGTCGTGCCCAGCCCCTTGCCGACCTTGCTGGTCTTGCGCTGGAGCAGGTGCACGCGGCGCGGCGGTGCGGGCCGCTCGGCCTCGCGCAGCGCCCCCGGCCCGGCGTAGCCGGGGTCCACGCCCCAGCGGTCGAAGAACGCCGCCGGGTCCTGGGCCGCCCCGTCGCCCTCGTCGGTGAGGAACTCGGCGACGTCGAAGCCGATGCCCCCGGCGCCCATGACCGCCACCCGCTCGCCGACGCGGGCGGTGCCGCGCAGCACGTCCAGGTAGCCCACCACGCTCGGGTGGTCGACGCCGGGCAGTTCCGGCACCCGCGGCCGCACCCCGGTGGCCACCGCGACCGCGTCGAAGCCCTCGGCGGCCAGGCCCTCCGCCGTGGCGGGCGCGCCCAGCCGGACCTCGACCCCCAGCTCCTCCAGGCGCACCCGGAAGTAGCGCAGCGTCTCCTCGAACTCCTCCTTGCCCGGCACCCGGCGGGCGACGTCGAGCTGGCCGCCGATGCGGTCGGAGGCCTCGAAGAGCACCACCCGGTGCCCGCGCTCGGCGGCCGCCGTGGCGAAGGCCAGCCCGGCCGGCCCGGCGCCGGCCACCGCGACCCGCTTGGGCCGCACCGCCGGGGCGAGCACCAGCTCGGTCTCGTGGCAGGCCCGGGGGTTCACCAGGCAGGAGGTGATCTTCAGGCTGAAGGTGTGGTCCAGGCAGGCCTGGTTGCAGCCGATGCAGGTGTTGATCGCCTCGGGCCGCCCCTGCCGCGCCTTGGCCGCGAACTCGGGGTCGGCCAGCAGCGGGCGGGCCAGCGAGACCATGTCGGCCTCGCCGTCGGCGAGGATGCGCTCGGCGGTCTCGGGGGTGTTGATCCGGTTGGCGGTGGCCAGCGGCACCCCGACGGTGCCCATCAGCTCCTTGGTGACCCAGCTGAAGGCGCCGCGCGGCACCGAGGCGGCGATGGTGGGGATGCGCGCCTCGTGCCAGCCCACGCCGGTGTTGACCATGTCGGCCCCGGCCGCCTCGACCTCCTTGGCCAGCGCCGTGACCTCGGGCAGCGTGGCGCCGCCGGGGACCAGGTCGAGCATGGAGAGCCGGTAGACGATCGCGGTGCCGGGCCCGACCCGCTCGCGCACCCGCCGCACGATCTCCACGGGGAAGCGCATGCGGTTCTCCAGCGACCCGCCCCAGCGGTCCTCCCGTTGGTTGGTGGCGGCGCAGGTGAACTCGTTGATGAGGTACCCCTCCGAGCCCATGATCTCCACGCCGTCGTACCCGGCGAGCCGGGCGAGCTCGGCGGCGCGGGCGAAGTCGTCGATGGTGCGCTCGACCTCCTCGTCGGTGAGCGCGCGCGGGGTGTAGGGGCTGATGGGGGCCTTGAGGGCGCTGGGGGCGACCAGGTCGGGGTGGTAGGCGTACCGGCCGAAGTGCAGGATCTGCATGGCGATCCGCCCGCCCTCGGCGTGCACCGCGTCGGTGACGGTGCGGTGCCGCTCGGCGTCCTCCTCCGTGGTCATCGTCGCCCCGCCCTCGTAGGGGCGCGCCTCGGCGTTGGGGGCGATGCCGCCGGTGACGATCAGGCCGACCCCGCCGCGGGCGCGCTCGGCGTAGAAGGCGGCCATGCGCTCGAAGCCGCCGGGGGCCTCCTCCAGGCCGACGTGCATCGACCCCATGACGAGCCGGTTGGGCAGCCGCAGCGGGCCCAGCTCGATGGGGGAGAAGAGGTGGGGGTAGTCGGGCATCGGCCGCCTCCTCGGTCCGGCTCCCGCGCGGGAGCGCTACTCGCAATGTTGCTATTCAGAAAATTGAATATACAGCAACACGCATGGGGGAGGGGCGGGGGAGCCCGGTGCCCGTCCGCGGGCACGGCCGCCTCACGGACCCGGGCGGCCGCCCGTCGCCGGTGTTCCGTGCCCGAGGGGCGCGCGGCGCCCTGCAGGCGCGTTCAGAGCTTCAGCTCGGGTTCGGGCAGCGAGCCCGGGGGACGGCACACGACCCGCAGCCGCACCGCGCCCCCGGCCTCCAGTTCGGCCAGCGCCGTGCCCTCGGCGCGGCGGAGGGCGTCGGCGACCTGCGCCGCCACCTCTTCCGCGCGCGCGGGATGGAAGTGCGGGCCGTAGCGGAGCTCGACCTCCACGCGCAGCTCCGGCGGGGAGGACGACCGGTCCAGCACGGTGCGGGCGTAGGGCAGGCCGCCCAGCGTCCGGTCGAACACCCGCCGCACGCCGGAGGCCCACTCCACGGCACGCACGTCGGGCAGCCCGGCCAGCACCGCATTGAGCACGGCCGGGAACAGCAGCCACTTCCTCCGTCCCCTCAGCTCCAGGGCGATGGCGTTGCCGCGCTTGCCCAGGAACTCGAAGGCGGGTGTCGGCCTGCACCCGTTCTTGCGCCGCAGCACCAGGTCGCCGGCGTCGTACCGGATCATCGGCTGCATCTGGACGAACGGGTGGAAGGCGGTCAGCACCAGCCGACCGGGCCCCTCGGCGACCGGCGTGTCCGACCCGGGCTCCAGGACCTCGCCGAAGACGTGCGGGTCCAGGTGGAACAGGTCGCACGCCGCGCAGCGCGAGGCACCGCCGACGACCTCGGTCAGCGTGAAGCGGTCGGTCACCGGGCACCCCCAGGCCGAGGCGAGGAACCGCCGCCAGTGCGGGGCCGCCGCACCCCCGGCGACCGACACGCCGCGCAGGCCGAGCGCCCGCGGGTCGATGCCCTGCTCCATCAGGTGGCCGGTCAGCAGGAGCACATGGTTGACCAGGCCGCTCAGGAACTCCACGCGAGTGCGGAAGCCGGGCAGGTCGTAGCGCGTCGTGAGGGCGCGGACGGTCTCGCCCAGCAGAAGGTCGTCGGTGACGCCCGAGGACAGCGACAAACCCGGCGCCGGCAGTCGGAGCGGCGTGCCGTGGTAGGCGTTGGGCAGGTTCAGCGAGATGGGGCGCGGGCCTTCGTGCGCCAGGGGCGCCGTCAAGCGCTCGAAGTAGGCCGCCAAGAAGTCGGATTCCTCGACCGAGCGGCGCACCGGCAGAGGGGTCCCCGTGCTGCCCGAGGTGTGGCCGAGCGCGCTGAGCACCACGTCGTCGGCCACGAACCGCGCGGGCGAGGCGGCCACAACGGCCCGGTACAGGACCGGCAGACCCCTCAGCAGTTCGGAGGGCGACCCCAGGCGCCCTTGGGGCAGCGACCAGGCGGCGTACTCAGGGTGCTCCCGGTACCAGGGCACGTGTGCGCGGGCGTGCGTGATGGTCCGGTGGGCCAGCGCCGCGTGCAGGGCGTCCAGGAAGCGCGCGGGGACCTCGCCCTCCAGCGACGCCAGGGAGAACAGGCGGGCCAGTCCTCCCGGGTCGACGTCCTCCATGTGCGCCAGGCGGTCGCGCACGAGGAGCGGGGCGTCGGCGTTCTCGGCGTTCTCGGTGTCCGGGGAGGGGCGGGGGCCGCTCGGGCCCCCGCCCCGGCTCCGCTCCGTCACCGGCGCTGCAGCCCTTCCGCCAGGGCCTTGGCGGACGACTCCGCCGACACCTCGGCGACGACCTCAGCGGTCACCTGGGCGGCCAGGGCCCGGGTCTGGTCGCTGTCCAACTGGGCCTTGCTCTCGCCGATCGCCCGCTCAGCGACCGAGACCAGGTCGTTCATCTCGCTCAGCATGTCCGGCTCACCAGTCCTTTCCCTGTCTCGACGACTCCCGTGGGCGGGAGTCCCGTCGGTTCTTCATCCGCCCCTGCGCGGGGGCGTCGCGGGGTCACCTGGTGCGCAGTCCCGGCGGCAGGTGGTCCCACAGGTTGAGGTGGACGAGGTGCCAGCGGTCGCGCCGCCACTCAAGGCCGCACAGTCCGGTGTTGTAGATCCGGAAGCACACCGCGTCGGTCCCCGCCGCCAGACGCAGGAGCGTCTTGATCAGTCCGCCGTGGCTGACGGCCAGCACCGCGCCCCCGTCCTCGTCCCGCGCGCGCTCGGCCGATCGCGCCAGCCCGGTCAGGGCCGACCGGGCCTGCTCCTTGAACCCCTCATAGGCCTCCCTGCGCTCCTCCTCGCTCGCCGGGCCGCCGGGCGTCCGCACGCGGGCCAGCCCCGCGGGAACCGGCTCCGGCGCCGGGGGCAGGTGCGCGGCCACATGGAAGGCGGCCTCGCGCAGGTCCTCGCGCGTCTCCAGGCCGGCCCCCAGTAGCGCGGCCGGATAGGCGGCGGTCTGGCGCGCCCGCAGCAGCGGGCTGGTGTACACGGCGGCGATGCGCAGCCGACGCGTGCCGTCGACCCGGGGGCCCGCGGCGAGCCAGCGCCCCAGCAGCAGGGACTGGCGGTGGCCCAGGACCGTCAGGGCGCTGTCGTCGTCGCACCCGGGGGTGAGCTGCCAGAGCGACTGCCCGTGCCGGGCGATCAGGATCCGCGCACCGCCGCCGCTCATGTCCACGCCATGCCGAGCGCCCGGGCCGCCCTCCTGTACTTGGAGTCGGCGACGTAGTCGACGCCGAAGCGCTCTTGGAGCAGGTCGGACAGCACGCGGATCAGCCGGGGCACCCTGGGGTCGCGCGCCATGTCGGCGTCCAGGCGCGGATAGACCGGGAACTCCACCTCGGAGAAGGAGGCCTCGGTGGCCTCCGGGTCCGGGGCGCGCAGGTCCACCACGCGGGCGCGGTCCATCGTGCAGCGCAGGGCGTCGCGGCCGTCCACCCACACGAAGAAGGGGTGCCGGAACTGGCGCAGGCGGATCGCCGGGAACAGGTCGTCGCCGGTCAGTCCGGTGGCCTTGCGCAGGTGCACGCCCGGCTGGTCGATGTCCTCGCGCGCCAGAAGCCGCTGGACCACGGCCGCGGCCTCGGGCGAGTCCGGCTGCAGCTGGACCGTCCGCTTGTCCTGGCCTTCGAACGAGTAGCGGTGGTCGCGTCGGACACCGTGCTCGTCGGCCCCGAACTTGAAGGCGCAGAAGGCGTGCGTCTTGATGTTGCACGTGGTGCGCAGCACCATGTCGCCGCGGAGCAGCCGGTGGTCGGCGGTGTCGTAGTAGACGCCGGTGTTCATCCGGGGCTCGGTGCGCGCGTAGCTCTTCTCGGCGATCTCGGCCCCCTCGACCAGGGAGCCGATGGCGGCCTTGGTGTCGTCCAGCCAGGCGTAGTAGTCGGTGTCGGAGACCGACTCGGGGAAGTCGAGCTTGACGCCGAGCTGGTTGAACACGGCGAAGCCCCCCTCGCGGGAGTACACCGGTTCGCCGTCGGGGACGCGCAGCTCCGGGGCGCCGTCCCCGCGCGCGCTCACCGCTCCTCCTTCCGGGTCCGCATGATCGCCTCGCACAGGGCCTCCAGCTTCTCGTCCAGCACCTGCGGCGCGAACATCGCGTTGCCCGTCGGGTCGTAGGTCGCGGTGTTGCTGAAGACGCTCGCGAAGTTCTTCTGCCGGGGTCCGCGCAGCACCAGGGTGCAGGTCATCGCCTCGCGCGGCAGGACCACGCGGTGGATGCGGTGGTAGCTGAGGCGGTAGGCGCCGCCGGCCTCCTCCTCCGACGGCTCGGTCTCGCGCAGCGGGGTGCGCCCCAGTGCCCGGTAGAAGTTGCCGACCGTGGTGTCGCCGCGCTTCTCGGGGATGTACTGGTACTCGCCGTACTCGGTGCCCGAGGCGTCGCGCACGAAGTTCTGGGAGACGAGCCGGCCGGTCAGCACGGACGACCAGAAGCTGAACCGGTGGTCGTGGATCTGCTCGTCCAGGGCCTCGGTGGTGCTGTACGGCGGGCGCCACAGGTGCAGGGTCAGCCGGTAGGAGCGGCGGTCGCCGGTGTCGGCGAGGACGATCTTGTCGAAGTGGTTGGTGTGGTGGTAGGAGCGCCCGGCGATGCGGGCCAGGAGCGGAGGCGAGTCCTGGACCTCGCGCAGCAGGCGGAGCACGTTCCTGGGAGCGGCCAGGTGCCGGATCAGGTCGAGGTTGGACAGGCGCACCGGCCCGGAGTCCTGTACGGGGAGTGTGCCGATGGCCTGGAGCGCGCGCTCGTATACGGGGGTGTCCCGCGTCATCGGTTGTGTCGTCGGAGAAGCCATGCCCCCTCCAAGAGGATGGTGGCGTGGTCGTCCCCGGCCGGGGGGAAGGGGAGAGGCGGACGTCGGCCCGCCGCGGCTGCGGGCGCCCTCTCCCCGTTCCCTGTCGGCCTGGGAGCGAAGGGGACTTGACCCTAGGTCCGTCCGGGGCGCCGTTCTAGGGGCCACGGGATGTTCGGGAACAAGGTCACCCGAGGTGGGGACGCTGGTCGTCCCATCGGGCCAGGAGCAGGCCGATGAGGTCGTCGCGGCTCAGTCCGGCCGTGCGGGCGCGCCTCACGAGGTCGTCGGCGGCCGAGCTCAGCGGATCGGCGGGGGCGGGCGGGGTGACGAAGGTCCCCCGGGTGCCCCGCCCGTCCAGGACCCCTTCCCGTTCCAGCTCGCGGTAGGCGCGCGCCACCGTGTTGGCGGCCAGGCCCAGATCGGCGGCCAGGCGCCGGACCGGGGGGAGGCGGTGCCCGGGGGGCAGGGCGCCGGCGGCGATGAGCCCGCGGATCTGCTCGCGCACCTGCTCGTAGGGCGGGACGTGGGAGCGGGGATCGACGGTGATCATCATCGCGCGCCGCCGCCCGTGCCGCCCGTGCCGCCGGTGCCGCCGGTGCCGCCGCCCGTGCTTCCGCTCGTCCCCCCGTCCGCAGGGGACGGGGCGGGGCCGGCAGGGAAGCCCTGCGGCCACAGCCGGTCGCGGTACCGCCGCCCCGGGCCGGCCAGGTCGATCGCGACGGCGGCCGCGATGTAGGCGAGGGCGGCGGCGAAGGTCCCGCCCATCAGCAGCACGGCGGCGGGGTTCTGGATGACCATGGCCCCGCTGACCGTTTCGGTCGCCAACACGCCGACGATGGCCGCGGCGAGGGCGCACAGGGCGGTGGAGGCGGCCAGCAGGGCGCGCAGCCGGTAGGCGCGCACGGCGTCGTCGGCGGCGAGCTCGTAGGGGGCGGCGGCGGGGCGGGGCGCGGCGATGAACCGCCCGGCCAGCAGGGCGGTCCCGGCGGCGATGACGGGGCCCGCCGCGGCGAGGAGGACGAGCACGGGCCAGTCGGCTTCCGCTGTGTCGACGCGCCCGGTTCCGGCGAAGGCCAGGAGCACCCCGAGCGCCGCGACGGGGAGGAGCCCTGCGGCCGCTGCGCCCCAGCGCGCGGCCGGAGGGACGTAGTCGTCCACTGAGGGCAGGAACGGCCGGGCGACGCGGGGAGAGCCGTCCTGGCGGGAGGCCGTCGCGCGGACCACGGGGATGACGGCCCCCGCCGACCGCCCGAGCAGGTAGGCGGCGACGATGGTGGCCGCCCAGGCGTTCTCGTGGCGCAGCTCGGGCACCGCGAGTCCGGTGCCGAGGGCGGCCAGGATGAGCACGGCGCAGGTGGCCGCCGCGGCGGACTCGTCGCCGTACAGGCGCCGGGCGAGCCACGGTCCGGCGTAGGAGGGGGGCAGCCCGGCCCGCGCGACGAAGCGCCGCACCGGCTTGACGGCCGGGGGTTTCAGGCTGGACGAGACGGACTGCGACACGCTGAGGAAGACGACGGCGAGGGCGATCCAGGTGGCCATGGGAACTCCTTGTATTGCTCTTGTATCAACGTAGCAGTACAAGATGAGGCGTCTCTACCTGTGGTGCCTCGTCGGCGCCGCTCAGTGCTGCCGGTCGGTCTCCCTCCGGGCGCCCGCATCCACGACAAGGCCACCCGGACGCCCTTCGTCGATCGTCCGAACCGGGCAGCTGCTCCCGCACCGGAATCGGTGGAGACCATCCTGTCCATTGAGGCGTTTCACCCGATGGTTCGGCGCTCAGGGGGTGTCGCCGAGTGTTCCCGGGCCCCGAAAATGGATGCTTGCGTCGGTCCGGGCGATTTCCCACTGAGAACGAGCCGCAGGATCTGTGGAAGATAACGCGTACTTCAATAGGAACCGCCTGGCCTGTGCTCGTCCATGATGTCGGCCATGACCTGGGATATGGTGGATCCAGGGCCGTGGTCGTCGGCCAAGACCCGCATGGCGCGTTCGCCGAGCCGCTGGTCCTCCCGATCTTCGAGCTTCTCCCGCATGAACATGGGGACGAATGCGCCGACGGGTTCGCCGTCCCGGGTCACAACGGTGACCTGCTCATCGTTGACTGCGGCGCTGACGATCTCGGCGAGCCCGGCGCGGAATTCGCGGATGCTGATCCGATTGTCCATGCGGCGCATATAGGCGTGGCGGGTACACGCAGGCGGCCCGAAGCGCGAACCACCGGGTCCGGCAGGACCGCCGAGGCACCGGCGCCGTCCGGGCACAATGGGGGCATGTCCCGCACCGACCGGCCCGCCTCCGCGCGCGGGCGCTCCGCGCCGAGCTGGACCGAGACCGCGCTGCGCCGCCGCCCCGCCCAGCGCCGCAGCAGGGAGCGGGTCGAACGGCTGCTGTGCGCCTGCGCCGAGGTGCTGGAGGAGACCGGGCCGGCCGGGGTGACCACCACCGAGGTGGCGCGCCGCGCCGACATCCCCATCGGCACCGTCTACCAGTTCTTCACCGACAAGGACGGCCTCGTCCGCGCGCTGGCCGCGCGGAACATGGAGCTGTTCACCGAACGCCTCGCCGAGTGCCTGGACGCCGCGGGCCGCGCGGGCGCCGCCGACTGGGCCTCCGTGGCTCTGACCGCCGTCGACACCTACGTCGAGATGCGTCGCACGGTCCCCGGCTTCGGCGTCCTCGACGCCGACCCGGACCCCGGCTACGACCCCCGGGCGTGCCCCGCCCGCCCCACGACCGGGCGGACGGGTCCCGGCGCCCGCGACGACCGGGTCTCCGACACCCTGCTGGCGATGGGCCTGGCGGTCACCGGGACCGAGCCCGCCCCGCAGGTGGAGCGCCGCGTGCGGGTCGCGGTGGAGGCGGCCGACGCCGTCCTCTCCCTGGCCTTCCGCGCCGACCCGTCCGGTGACGAGACGATGATCGGCGAGTGCAGGGCCCTGCTGCGCTCCTACCTGGCCGAAGCCGACTCCGACGCGCCCGCTTGAGAGCACCGCACTCCGCCACCGGACGGAGCCTGTCACGGAGCCGGCCACAGGGCCGACCACAGGGCCCGCTACAGTGCCGGCCACAGGGGCGACCGGGGCCGGCCGGACTCACCCCCGCGACGGAGTGGTGAGCAGGGGCAGGACCACCTCGTCCACGACCTCTTCGACCACGTGGTCGGGGATCGGCGTCCCGTGGAACAGGAAGTGGTGCCGCATGACGGCCTGGCCCGCCTCAAGGCGCCGGGGGGTGAGGGCCTTGGAGGAGATCTCGCCCCGGTCCACCGCGCGCTCCGCGACCCGGCGGATCTGGGCCACCCCCGTTCCCCGCGACGCCGACCGGATCTGCCGGGCGGTCTCGTCGTCGAGCAGGACCTCGCCGAGCACCCCGCGCATCGCCTCCCCGGCGGGCCCTTCCAGCAGCCGCGCCGTGCTGCGGAAGAGCTCCAGCAGGTCGCCCCGGAGGCCCCCGGTGTCCGGCGGGTCCACGTACTGCGGCAGCACGTGGTACACCGCGTCCATCACCAGGCGGCCCCGGTTGGGCCAGCGCCGGTACAGCGAGGCCTTCCCGGTCCGGGCCCGCTCGGCGACGCGCTCCATGGTCAGCCGCGCGTAGCCGACCTCTTCCAGCTCGGCCAGGACCGCCTCGAAGATCGCCGCGTTGAGCGCCTCACCGCGTCGGCGCGGGCGCTTGCGCGGGTCCTCCCCGGACGCGCTCTGCGGCGTGTTCTCGGGTTCTTCGGCGCCTTGGGTGCCCACGGGATCGGGCCGCCTTTCGGGTCGCTGGCCGGTCCGCGGAGAGGGGAACGGCCGCCTTCGCGGATCAGGTTCAGGTGCAGTACGGCCGCTGCGGTACGGCCTCGGCGCGGGGCCCGGGGCGGCGCCGCCCGGCCGATCGGGCCGTGCCGGACCGGCCGCCGAAGCCGCCCCTGCCGCGCCGGTCGGTCTCATGCACCGCCGGCTCCTGGGGATTCTACGGACGGCTCCGGGGCGTCCGCGGTGACGCGGCCGGTGTCGCCGTCGACCCGCACCGGTGCCCCGTCGGTCAGCGCGCCGGTGCCGTCGCCGGTCCCCATGACGGCCGGGATGCCGTACTCGCGGGCCACGATCGCCGCGTGCGAGCCCGCCCCTCCGGAGTCCACCACCACGGCCGCCGCGCGCTGGAACAGCGGCGTCCAGGACGGGTTGGTGTAGGGGCACACCAGCACGTCCCCGGCCCGCATGCGCCCGAACTCCGAGGGCTCGCGGATGATGCGGGCGGTGCCGGAGGCGGTGCCCCCGCCGGCGGGGGCACCGGTCGTGAGCACTTGCGCGCCCGCGTCCCCGGCGCCCTCGCCCCGGCCCCGGGACGCGGTCCGGTCCGGCAGTTCGAGCATGGGGACTCGGGCCAGGGAGTCGCGCTTGGCGGCCCGTCGGCGGACGGTCGCGCGCAGCCGGGCGGCCTCTCCGGGCGGCAGGCCGGGGAGCGCGGTGATCCCGTCGAGCTCTTCCAACCGCAGGTGGAAGACCTCGTCCCGGGACTCCAGAACCCCTTCGTCCACGAGGCGCCGCCCCGTCTCCAGCAGCGCGCTCCGCAGGATCGGCAGCGCACGGGTGAAGTGGAAGTGGGTGTCCTCACGGAAGGCGACCCCGGCGCGGAAGCGCTCGACCAGCCGGGTCGCCAGGCGCCGGGCGCGGGGCCGGGAGCGCAGCAGGGGATGGTGTGTCACCCGCTTCAGGGACCGGCGCGCGCGCTCGGACTCTCCCTCGGCCCCGTCCTTGGCCCCGGCCTTGGAAGGGCGCTGCGGCGGCTCGGAAGCCAGGAGCTTCACCAGCCCGAGCACCGTCTCGGGTGCCTCCTTCCACGTCGGTGAGGAGGCGTAGACGGCGGAGGTGGTCTCCCTGTGCCCATAGGCGGCCATGAACGCGTCGAGCCGCTCGGCGAAGGGGGCCATGAGGGGGTCGCTCTCTACCGACTCGGCCAGCTCCAGTGGCGTGCGGGTGGCGAAGGCCTTGGCGAGACCGGGGTCGCCGCGCACCGTGGCGGCCAGGTCCTCCAAGGCGCGGTTGGCCTTCTCGGTGCAGGTGAGCGCCCCGAAGGCCAGGTCGCTCGCCGAGACCGGGCGGCCCAGCAGCGCCAGCATGACCTGCACGCGGATCAGGGCCAGGACCATGCTCGGCAGGTAGTCGGTGCGCAGGGCGGTCATGACGGGGATGAGCCCCAGCGCCTGCCTGGGCCGCTCGCGCAGCTCGGACCAGGGGGCGTCGGCGACCGGGCGGGCGGACAGCTCTTCGACGGCCTTCTCCCACCGGTCGAAGCGCGGGTCCTCGGTCCAGCGGTCGGCCGGGAACCGGCGCGCCTTGGCGGCCAGCCGGAAGGGCGCGGTGAGGGTGCGCGCCGTCGGCCGCGGTGTGGGCGGCAGGAACCGCACCACCACGCCGTCCTCTTCGGGCAGGATCTCGCGCAGGGCGGGCAGGCGGGCACCGGCGACCCCCTTCAGCATCCCCGCGACGAGGCCGTCCACGAGTTCGGCGGTCCAGGTCGTCACGTCGAGCGGGTAGGGCCGCGTCTGGAACATGTCCAGGAGGATGGGGCCCACGCGCCTCTGGACCGCGTTCAGCCGCACCGGCTCGGGCGGCACCGCGGTCATCGGCCGCGCCTGTAGGAGCAGCACCCGGCCCCCGGCCACGGCCCACTCGATGTCCATCGGGCGTCCCCAGTGCCCGGCGACCCTGCGGCACAGGCGGGCCAGTTCCTTAAGGGCCTCCGGGGCCATCCGCCCGGGGGCGCCGCCCTCCTCGTGCACGACGCCGCCGTCGTCGGCCGCGCGTACGACCACCTCCCCGCGGCCCTCCCGGTGCTCGACCACCGCGCCGCGCCCGTCGAGCACGTAGTGCTCGGGGGTGACCATCCCGGAGACGACCGACTCGCCCAGCCCCCGGCCCGCGTCCACCCAGACCCGGTCGCGGCGCCCGGTGACCGGGTCGGCGGTGAAGGCGACCCCGGCCCACTCGGCGGGCACCATCGCCTGCACCGCCACCGCTATGCGCACGTCGGGGGCGTCCATGCCGATGCGGCGCCGGTAGGCGATCGCGCGGTCGCTCCACAGCGACGCCCAGCAGCGGCGCACGGCGTCCAGCAGCGCCTCCTCGCCGACGACGTTGAGGTAGGTGTCCTGCTGCCCGGCGAACGCCGCCCCGGGAAGGTCCTCGGCGGTGGCGCTGGACCGCACGGCCACGGGGCCGCCGCCCATCCGCGCGTAGGCCGAGCCGATCGCGGCGCGCAGCTCCTCGGGCAGGGCGGCGTCCTCGAACGCGGCGCGCACGGCGGCCCCGTCCGGGTCCCCGGGGCCGTCCGCGCTCCCGTCCCCGTGTGCGGGCGCCTCCAGGTGCGCGCGGACCACCTCCTCCAGCCCGCCCTCGGCCACGGCGCGCGCGTAGGCCTGCGTGGTGACGGCGAACCCGTCGGGCACGGGCAGCCCCATCCGGACCAGCTCGCCCAGGTTGGCGGCCTTGCCGCCGGCCGTCTCCAGGTCCGTGCGCCTGAAGGCGGACAGCGGGGCGACCAAGGCGCTCCCGGGGCGTTCTGGGGCGCCGGAGGCACCGGGGGCACCGGGCGCGCCTGCGGTGCCGGCGGGCCCAGGGGCCACGGCGGTCGCGGGGGTGTGCGGTCGGGTCATGGCGTCTCCTCGGTCTCACTACCGGTATTCCCCCGAACGGGGGAGGGCGGCGGCGCGTGCGCCGTCTCCCGCAGGGGGAGCGCGGGCAGCGCGATGCACAGCAGCACGGCCGCCCCCATCAGCGGGGCGGCCCAGGCGAACAGCGGGGGCAGGGCGCGGCCGAACGCCTCGGCGACCGCGGCCTGGTCCGCGGCCGGGAGCGCCGCCACCGCCTCGGGCGACAGCGACGAGGCGCCGCCGACCCGCTCGGCGGTCGGCGCCGGCAGCAGCGCGGCGAAGCGCAGGTTGAGCAGGGCACCGGTGAGCGCGGCCCCGGCCGAGGCGCCCACCTGCCGCCAGAAGACCACGGCGGCGGTGGCCGCCCCCAGGTCCTCGCGGGGCGCGGCGTTCTGCGCCACCAGCGTGGTGACCTGCATGACCAGGCCCAGGGCCAGCCCGAGCAGCGCCAGCAGCCCGGCCACCTGCAGCGGGGTGCTGTGCGGCCCGAGCGCCCCCATGGCGGCCAGCACCGCGGCCGCGGCGGCCGTCCCGGCGACGGGGAAGGCCCGGTACCGCCCGGTGCGGGTGATCATCCGCCCCGAGACCACCGTGGTGGCCAGCATGCCGCCCATGAGCGCGATCATCACCGTGCCCGCCTGCGAGGCCGACGCCCCCAGCGCGACCTGCACATAGGCGGGGACGTAGTTGGCGATGCCGAACAGCGCGAAACCGACCAGGAAGGCGACCGCGACGGCCGGGGCCACCGAGCGGTCGCGCAGCAGCCGCGGCGGCAGGACCGGGTCGGCGGCGCGGCGTGCGGACACCGCCCAGGCGGCGGCGCCGCAGCCGAGCAGTGCGGCCGCGGCGGGAACCGCCCACGCCGGCCGGTCGGGCCAGCCGGGCGCCGAGCCCAGCAGTGCCAGCCCCACCACGGCGGCGGCCAGCGAGAGCGTCCCGGCGGCGTCGACCGGGCGCCGGACGCCGGGGCGGGGCAGGCGCAGCGTNNGCGAGCAGCCCCGCCACGCCCAGCGGCAGGTACAGGTGGAAGATCCAGCGCCACCCCAGCGCGTCGGTGACCGCCCCGCCCAGCAGCGGGCCGCCCACCGCGGCCAGGGCGAACACCGCCCCGAACAGCCCCAGGTAGCGGCCGCGCTCGCGCGGGCTGACCAGCTCGCCCAGGGCCGCCTGGACGCCGACCATCACCCCGCCCCCGCCGGCGCCCTGCACGATGCGGGCGGCGATCAGCGCCTCCATCGAGTCGGCCTGCCCGGCAGCCAGGGCGCCCGCGGTGAACAGCGCGATCGCCGCCTGGAGGGGGCGAGTGCGGCCGAACCGGTCGCCGAGCCTGCCGGCGAGCGGCATCACCGCCGTGGCCGCCACCAGGTAGGCGGTGAGCACGGCGGGCATCAGGGCGAAGCCCCCCAGGTCGCCCGCGACGGCAGGCAGTGCCGGCGCGATGGCGGTCTGGTCGACCGCGCCGAGCAGCATCCCCAGCGTCAGGCCGGGCAGGGCCCGGCGCACGTGCGGGGGCGCGGGGGTGCGGGTCCGGACCATCGGGCGGCCTCCTCGCCACGGGCGGGCGAACGTTTAATGAACGATGCGTTCTCAAAGTAACCTCCCCCGACAGGGAACGCAACGTTCTCAAAACGTGGCCGCCTGCGGTCGCGGCGTCGGCGCGGCGGGGGGAGGTGCGGCAAAAGCTCTGCTGTGCCGGGGATGTCGGCGCGGTTAAGGCGGGTGTGACCGCATATAGTTGCGATTCGCACCCGCGAGGACACAGAGCGTGGTGAGCCGGGAGGGGTGCTGGGACCGGTCCGGAGGGGAAGGCCGTTCTTGACGGAGAAGGGGACCGACCGGGGAACCGAGATGGCGAGACCGGGAACCAGGCGCCGACGCATGCTCGTCCCGGCGCTCCTGTGCTGCCTGGCGGTCGCCGTCACGCTGGCGATCGCCGTGGCCTGGAGGGCCGACGTCTACGACCGCAACATCGGGCGCATCCCCGACGCCGTGCCCGACGAGGGCGGGCGTCCGGTCGACGACCCGGGGGAGAACTGGCTTCTCATCGGGTCGGACATGCGCGGGGAGTCCACGGCCGACAAGTGGCGCGAGGGAGAGGCCGACGCCGATGTGATCATGCTGCTGCACGTGCCCGAAGGGGAGGCCCGCGCCTACGTGGTCGCGATCTCCCGGGACGCCTGGGTGGACATCCCCGGGCACGGCGAGGGCAAGATCGCCGACGCCTACTCCGAGGGCGGCCCCAAACTGCTCACGCAGACCGTCGAGGACCTGGGCGGCGTTCGCGTGGACCACTTCGCGGCGGTGGACTTCGCCGGATTCGAGGCGATGACCGACGCCCTGGGAGGTGTGGTGATCGACCTGCCCTACGAGGTGTACGACCCCACCAACGGCTGGTACTGGGAGGCCGGGGAGAACCACATGGACGGCGAGGAGGCGCTGCGCTTCGTCCGCGAGCGCAAGGGCCTCTCCGGCAGCGACCTGGACCGCATCGAGCGCCAGCAGGTGTTCCTGCGGGCCATGGCCGAGAAGGCGGTCAGCGAGGAGGTGCGCGGGGACCCGAGCCGCCTGGACGCCTTCCTGGTCGCCGCCAGCGAGTCGGTCGCGGTGGACGAGGACACCACCATGGGCATGATGCGCGGCCTGATGATGCGCCTGGTGGGCATCGGCCCCGAGGGCACCGTCTTCATGATGCTGCCCGCGTCCTCCACCGGCTGGGAGGGCGAGCAGAACGTGGTCTACCTGGACGAGGAGATCGTCTCGGGCGTCTTCCAGCGGGTCCGGGAGGGGGAGCTCATGCCCTACATCACCGAGAAGGGTCTGGAGAACGAGGCGGAGTCCATCGACTAGGGCGTGTTGCGTGGATCAGGGCCGTCGCGAGCGGCGTCCAGGTGCGGCCATCGCAAGGCCGAGGAGGGAATCGGCCCGGGTGCGCCGTCGACCGACGAGAACGCAGCGAGGCTCGTGCCCGGGCGTCGCGCAGCAGGTCATGATCCACCGGGCACGCCCTAGCCGCCAGGGGCCAGGCGGCGGCCCGCGGCCGCTGGTGCGGACCGCCGCCGGTGTGGTCCACCGGTCAGGGGTGCGACTCCTCCGTCACACCGAACCGCGTTCGGGAAGAGGACGGGGGCGGCGTCGGTTGCCCTGCCCGGGAGAACGCGACACAACTGAGGAGAAGCATGTCCGCCACCGAGCACGGCACAGCCACCACCCGCGAATGGCAGCTCGTCGCCCGTCCGCAGGGCTGGCCCAAGACCGACGACTTCCGGTTCGTCGAGCGCGACCTGCCCCCGCTGGGTCCTGGAGAGGTGCGGGTGCGCAACGCCTACCTGTCCGTCGACCCGTACATGCGCGGGCGCATGGACGACGCGCCCTCCTACGTGCCGCCGTTCGGGCTCTTCGAGCCGCTTGAGGGCGGCGCGGTCGGGCGCGTGGAGGCCTCGCGGTCCGACGGCCTCGCCGAGGGCGACCTGGTCCTGCACATGCAGGGCTGGCGCGACGTCGCGCAGGGCCCGGCCGCCGGGTTCCGCCGCCTGGACGCCGCCGCCGGGGTGCCCGACTCGGCCTACCTGCACGTGCTCGGCATGACCGGGCTGACCGCCTACGTGGGTCTGCTCGACATCGCGGGGATGGAGCCGGGCGACACCGTGTTCATCTCCGGGGCGGCCGGCGCCGTGGGCAGCGTCGCCGGGCAGATCGCGCGCCTGAAGGGCGCGGGCCGGGTCGTGGGGTCGGCGGGCAGCGACGCCAAGGTGTCGCTGCTGACGTCGAGGTACGGCTACGACGCCGCGTTCAACTACAAGAGCGGGGACGTGCGCACCCTGCTGCAGGACGCCGCTCCGGACGGGATCGACGTCTACTTCGACAACGTGGGTGGCGACCACCTGGAGGCGGCGCTGGCAGCGTTCAACCGCGGCGGCCGCGCCGCGGTGTGCGGGATGATCTCGGGCTACAACTCTGAGGAGCCCGCGGTGGCCCCGAACAACCTGTTCGAGCTCATCAAGAAGGGCCTCACGCTCAAGGGCTTCACGGTCGGGTTCCACATGGACCGGATGAAGGACTTCGTCACCGAGGCGGGGCAGTGGCTGCGCGAGGGCAGCCTGGTCTACGACGAGACGGTGGTCGACGGCGTGGACAACACGCTTCAGGCGTTCCTCGACATGATGCAGGGAGCCAACACCGGCAAGATGCTGGTCCGGGTCTAGATTTCGTGTTCGGGGAGTCGGCCCTGAAACGGCGATCGCGCAATGAGGTGACCGTGTCCGCTGGAATTGTGGAGGATCGACGGCCCGTCGGCGCGAACCCGCGTTGACCAGCACGGCTGATTCATTCTCGGTGTGGTCAAACGTTCTTGCTGGCCGGTGGAGTCCGATCAGGTCGAGCGGGCGCTTGAAGCACTCGTGGGACACCCAGCGCAACGCGTTGGGGACCGCGGTGCGGCCGAGTGCGCGCAGGAGGAGCGCGGCCAGGTTCGTCGGCGCGTGCCCGGTGCGCACCTTGCAGGCGTCCTCGCCGAAGGTGGCGTCTCTGATGTGGTGCAGTGCCTCGATCCCCCAGTGCCCGCGGACCAAGGAGGCGATCTCGGCGGCCTCGGCACGCTCGGCCGTAAGGCTGGTCACTACATAAGCGCAGGTCCATGAGCTCTTCTGCGTGCGCAGATCGGTGATGTGGCGGCGGATGCGCACCGCCTGGACCGCGTGCGGGAAGCAGAGCCCGCCTACGGTGAGTGCCTTGGCGGTCCGCGTTTCGCTCCGGCCGTGGGCGCGGTGCCGCGCACGGCTGATTCAAAGTCCCGGCTGGGGAGGGTGTTTGCAGGTCACAAGCTGATGACGGGAGACGGGAACCTCCGACATACGACAACAGAGCCCCGGTAGGGGAACAGGGACCCCCACACCTCTGATTCAGAGAGGACTCCGTTGCGCCCCCAGTCTGCCATGCACGCCCCGCTGATCGCCGACCTTCCCGCCCGGCTGGCCGCCATCGACGTAGTCCGCGGGGAATCGCTCGGCGATCAGGCGGGCGGTGGTGTGCCGGGTGTGCAGCGCGTCGGCCGTCACGACGGCCCCGGCGGTGTCCAGCGGGCCCAGCAAGTCCTTGACCGCGGCGATATTGCTGGTCTTGGCGGCCTGGGGCCGCTGGGCGACGATGCGGCCGCCGGGATCCATAGCCACGACCAGGTGCACGGCGGCCGTGTCGGGGCCTGCGTGCGGTACCGCGCAGGGTCTTGCCGTCCAGGTGCAGGACGTGCACGGTCTCGGGGCGGGCCAGGACGTGCTGCGGGGCGGCCTGGGCTCGCTGGCACCCTCAGGATGAAAATGGCTCAGTCTATGATCGCGCGTACACGGCCTGCCAGTGGTGGGTGAAGGGCCGTGCCCACGAATCGTCCAGACACCGCCACCGCCTGCCGGGGCGGTAAGCAGAGACGAACTTGGGAGCCTGTTCCTTGATCTGTCGGCTATCGTGAATGTCGATGACGTCGGTGAGCAGGCCGGATCGCAGTGCCATGTCCACGGCCTCCTCTCCCCAGGGGTGACCGTCGAGGCTCTTGTCCTTGAATTTTCCTACCGTGTTCTGTACATATAAACCGGCGCATCGCTCGTCGATGAGGGATAGGTAGGACTGAACCACGTCCCGGTCCATCTCGGCCATTGAGTCGATGTTTATGCAGATATCGAACTGTCCAGCTCCTTTGATTCTCTCGTCGATGTCGTCGACCTCTACGAAGGTGACGCGCTCCAGGTGGTGGGGCTCCAGGACGGTCGAAAGGTATCCTTTGGAGAGCCTCATCGTCTCGGGGAGGTCGATGACCCAGTATTCCGAGATGTCGAACAGGGAGAACATGGTGTGGCACGTTCGGCCGTATCCCGCACCGATTTCCATAACCCGCGCCCGGTCAAGTTCGAGCTGCTTGGAGATGAACGACACCTCGAGGATGGCGCGCAGATAATCGAGATCGACTTCCTCGTCATTGAAAGTGACAGAGAAGGGATCTCCGTGCTCACGCCCCTTAATGGCCCTTATCTTGTCCCAGTCGTCCTGTTCGAGGTCGGCGGCAAGATTGTATGTCAGGGCCTTGAGGTAGCGGACGCCGTTCGCCTGTGCGTCGTTTAGTGAAATTCTATAGTTTATGGAACTGGACTTGAATCCGGCCAAGTCTGTCAATGTCCTCCCTGGCATGTGTTCGGCTGCTATTTTTTGCCACTGGTCGTTGGCGCCGTAATTCCTGTTCATCTCCCTCTCCTTGGGTATCGGGTTCTCGGAAATCTGTCCCGCTCGGTCTCCTCGGCCTTCCGTAAGTGGGTCGGGTGCTGCCGCGCCCCCCGAACGGTCTGCAAGGTGCTGCCCGGGGGCGCGGCGGCGGTGCGGGCCTCGCCGTCGACTCCGGTGCTCGCCCGGGTCAGGCGTGTCGTGCGGTCAGCACGCGAAACGGGAGGCCCGGGACCACTGCCGGAATCTCGAGTTCCAGGCCCGCCGCGGACAGCATCCGCTTGTACGCGGACATGGGGTGGACCTCGCCCTGGGACGTCCAGACCAGCATCAGGACCGAGAACAGGTGCGGGGCCGGGTCTTGCCGGGGTGGCCTGCCGTCGTCGAGGGTGAACCCGACGATCCCGATACGGCCGCCCGGCTTGAGCACTCCGGCGGCCCTGCGGAGCAGTTCTGTGGCCCGCTCTTCGGAGAAGTGGTGCAGGACGTTAGTGATGGTGATCAGGTCGTAGGGGCCCCCGAGGGGAGCCTCGAACATGTCGCCCTCGATGTACTCCGTCCGGTCGTCCAGCCCGAACGCCTCGGCGTGTTCGGCCGTGACAGTGAGAACGTTTGGCCAGTCGAGTGCCCAGAGGCGGGCCCGGGGATGCCGTTCGGCGAAAGTGAAGCCGTAGATGCCGTGCCCGCACGCAACGTCCAGGACGTCGAGGTCGTCGCGCTCCTTCGCCCACGGTTCCAAGGTGTCTGTCACGACCTGTGCCGTCGGTTCCGCGATGGCCGCCGCGTAGGAGGCGAAATCCTCCCAATACCGGTATTCCGGCGACTCGGCGTCGGTGTCCAGCACGGAGCCGCCGTTCCTGACGGCCTCGGGAAGCCTCCTCAACGCCTCCCATTCCTCATCGCTGGAGATCACGTGGACCATGTCGCCGAAGTACCCGGGGCTCTCGCGGACGAGGAGTTCGTCGGCACCGGGGGAGAGGCCGAGTCGGCCGTCTTCGCTCTCCAGCAAACCCAGTGCGGCCAAGGCATCGAGGGTGATCCGCGTTGCCCGGGCGTCCAGACCGAGTCGCTCCGCGACTTCTTCGGGGCGGAGTGGCCGCTCGGCGAGCACGTCGAACACGCCGAGCTCGATCCCCGTCCTTAGCAGGCTGGTCGTCTTGTAGGCCGTCATCATCGCGTGCAGGTCCTGGCGGGTGAGAGAGGTTTCTCCAGGCGCTTTCACAATGGTGTCCTCTTTCGTTTCTGGAGTCCTGCGGCGTTTTTCGGTCGGTCAGGACAACGTTCCCCGTCTGGGGGTCAGACCACTTCGAGTCGGGGGTGCGGGAAGACGAGCCGACCCCCTCTGTTCGAGAAGTCGCGCTCGCGTTCGATGAACCCTTCGCGGTAGATCCACGGCAGTACGAGGAGCTGGTCGGGCCGGCGGGACTTGGCCTCTTCCTCGGAGACGATGGGGATATTGGTGCCCGGAGTGACACGGCCGGCCTTCTCCGCACTGACCTCCCCGATACACGGCAGTTCGTCCTCGCTCAGGCCGCAGTACTGCAAGATGACGTTGCCCTTGGTGGATGCCCCGTAGCCGAAGGTGGTCAGCCCCGAACGACGGGAGTCCTCCAGGAACCGAAGGAGTTCGTCGCGGAATTCCGGTACACGCTTGGCGAACGCCTCATAGGGGGCCATGGTCTCCAGTCCCATGCGCTTCTCTGAGGCACGGATGCGGTCGATGTCAGCGCTGTCCACCTTGTGTCGCTCGGGGTGCTTCGCGAGGATCGCGCAGAGGCTTCCGCCGTAGACGCTGTTGATCTCAGCGGCGATGACGGTGAGGCCGACCCGCTCGGCCATCCACTCGATCTGCTGGAGGGCGTAGAACTCCAAGTGCTCATGGCAGACGATGTCGTATCCGGTGGCGTCCAGCATGGAGGGCATGTAGCTCTGCTCCATCATCCAAACGCCGTCGTCGTCCAGGATGTCGCGTACGTCCTGCATGAACTCCAAGGGGCGCGGCAGGTCGTAGAACATCGAAATGGAGGTGACGGCCTTGGCCTTGCGGTCGCCGTAGCGGTCAGTGAAGGCGGCCTTAGTGAAGAAGTCCGGGATGAGTTCGGATCCCGCAGGGTAGTGCTCGCGAAACTTCGCCCCGCTGGGGTCGATCCCCACGCGGTCCACACCTTCGGAGGGGTAGGCCGCGAGCAGCGTCCCATCGTTGCTGCCGATGTCCACGACAAGGTCGCCTGGGTTCAGCGCGACCCGCTCCCGTAGGGCGGCGACCTTGCTCCCGAGATGGCCGACCATGAACGGCCGAATCCCCGAACGGTAACCGTAGTGGTCCCCGTACATGCTGCCGAAGTCCGCGGTGTGTCGCAGCTGTACCAGGCCGCAACCGCTTGGCGAGCACTTGACCAGCTCCAAGGGCGCCTCGGGCACCGGTGTCTCGGCGGAGGCCGGGAACACGCTCGTCATGGCCTGGGAACCGAGGTCAAGAATGGAGATCAGGGTGCGGTTGCCACAGATCCGGCACTCGTCGATCGTCATGGAGCCTCCAGGTCGTCGTCGCCCGCGGCGAGCGGGGCAAGCACCGTGCCCACCGAGCATCGCCCCGCTCCCTAAACGCCGGATCGACGTCGGCTCGAAGGACGGGGGCTCGAGCGACTGTTCAGAACGGCTCGAGGGCGCGGCGTCACGATCGCTGACGTTCGACGGATGTTAGGTGTTGACAGGGGGACGGCGATGGAAAGCCCTAAGCCGGAGCAGGTCGCGGACCCGATGGCGCTGAAGGTGGCGCAGAAGGAGGTGGCCGCCTCCCGGCGCCAGGGGGGACGGGTCAGGGCTCTGCTGACCCCGGCCTCTGTCGGGGCGACGTCCGGATTCCTCGGCACGGTCGACCTCGCTCCGGGCGAATCGGTCTCCGAGCACTACCACCCGTACTCGGACAAGTTCTTCTATGTGCTCGAGGGCACGGTCGACTTCCGCCTGAACGGTAAGACCGTCCGCGTGGAGGCCTCCGAATCGCTGATGGTCCGACGCGGCACCAGGCATCAACTGGACCACGCGGGCGGCGGGCAAGCCCGTCTCGTCTTCACCATCGCCCCCCTGGCCCCGCGTCCCGAATTGGGCCATGTCGACACCGCGCCCCCGCCCCACCCGGAGGCCGAGGTTCCCCGAGTCGGATGACCGGGGGCAGCGGCCACGCCGATGACACGAGAGAGGCCGGAACAACATGCCAGCGCAGACCGACAATCGCATCGTGATCGACGCTCCGCTCGATCTGGTGTGGGAGATGACCAACGACGTCGAGTCCTGGCCAGGACTGTTCACCGAGTACGCCGACGCGAAGGTGCTGGAACGCAGGGGCGACACGATGGTCATCCGGCTGACCCTGCACCCCGATCCCGATGGCACGGCGTGGAGCTGGGTGTCCGAGCGCACCCCCGACCGCGACAGCCTGACCGTACGGGCGCACCGGGTGGAGACCGGGCCGTTCGAGTTCATGAACTTGGTGTGGACCTACCGCGAGGTCGAGGGAGGCGTGGAGATGCGCTGGCGCCAGGAGTTCACCATGAAGCCCACTGCGCCCTTCGACGACGCCGCGATGACAGAGCGGCTCAACCGTGTGGGCCGTGAGCAGATGGCGGTGATCAAAAGCCGGATCGAGGAACGCGCCGCGTCCGTCGCGGACCGGGGGTGAGGAGCATGGGCCTGTCGGGGGAAACGCTTGAGAAGGAGTGGACGTGGTGTCGGCGCTGCACGGCGCTCATCTACACCAAGCGGTTCCACCGGTCCGCGTGCGTGTGCCCGGACTGTGGGTGGCACGGGCCGCTCAGCGCCCGGCAGCGGGTCCACCAGCTGTTCGACGAGGACGGATGGACGGTCCTCGAGGGGGTGCACACCACGTACGACCCCCTGGGTTTCGTTGACTCGCACCCCTATCCGCATCGACTGGCCGCCGCACGGGACCGAACCGGAATGGACGAGGCGGTGATGTGCGTCCGCGGCACCATCGAGGGCCGGGGAGCCGTGGCCGCTGTCATGGACTTCCGCTTCATGGGCGGCAGCCTGGGCAGCGCAGTCGGGGAGGCCATCGTCCGGGCCGCCGATACGGCGCTGGAGGACCGCGTTCCGCTGGTACTGGTTTCGGCCTCCGGTGGAGCCAGGATGCAGGAGGGCGTCGTGGCCCTGATGCAGATGGCCAAGACCGTCGAGGCCCTGACCCGGCTCGACGAGGCCGGCATCCTGACGGTCTCGCTGGTCAGCGACCCTACATACGGCGGTGTGGCCGCCTCCTTCGCCACCGCGTGCGATGTGATCCTCAGCGAGCCGGGCGCCCGACTGGGGTTCGCCGGCCCCCGGGTGATCGCCCAGACCATCAGGGAGGATCTACCCGAGGGCTTCCAGACCGCGGAGACGCTCTTCGAGAACGGCCTGATCGACGAAGTGGTCCCGCGTACCCTCCTGCGATCCATACTCGGACGGCTGCTCGCCGTGCAGCAGACGCCGACGGAGGATCCGCCCGAGACGCCCGACCCGCTGCTGCGCGACCCCGCGCTCCTGCCCGAGCGCGATCCGTGGCAGGCCGTTCAGCAGGCGCGTGACCTGCGTCGGCCCACCGCTCTGGAGTACATCTCCCTCATCCTGGAGGACTTTGTCGAACTGCACGGCGACAGGGTCCGGGCTGACTGCCCCGCGCTGGTCGGCGGAGTGGGACTGCTGTGCGGTCGGCCGGTCGTGGTGATCGGGACGGAGAAGGGCCACACCCCGCAGGCCATGGCGGGACGCAACTTCGGTATGGCATCGCCGCCCGGGTACCGCAAGGCGGGGCGGCTGATGCGGCTCGCCGACAAACTCGGGCTTCCGGTGGTCACCCTGATCGACACCCCCGGTGCACATCCGGGGGTGCAGGCCGAGCAGCAGGGACAGGCGCTGCGCATCGCGGAGAGCCTCCGGCAGATGGCCGAGCTACGGGTGCCCTCGGTCGCGGTGGTCATCGGGGAGGGCGGCAGCGGGGGCGCGTTGGCGCTCGGCTTCGCCGACCGCACCGTGATGTGCGCCAATGCGACCTACTCGGTGATCAGCCCCGAGGGGTGCGCGGCGATCCTGTGGAACGACCGGGACGAGGCTCCGACCGCCGCGGCCAAACTCGGCTTGGACTCACGGAGCCTGATGCGGCTCGGCGTCGTCGACGGCGTTCTGTCCGAGCCCGGAGAGGGCGCGCACGAGGACCCGGCCGCCATGGCCGGAGCGCTGCGCGGCGCCCTGATCCACACGCTCCGTGACCTCCTGGCGCTGCCCGAGGAGGAACTGCGGAGTCGACGGCATGACCGTATCCGTGCCTTCGGGGCGCCGGACGCGCGCCTTGCAGAGGAAGTGATCGGATGACTGAAGAGCGGACCGCTGCGGACACGTCGATCAGCGCGGTGTGCGACGGGATCGGTCGGCTGCTGGAGGTTTCACCGGCTTCGGTGCGCCGCGTCCGGCTGAACGCCAACGGGGTGGAGGCCGAGTTGGACTGGTCGGCCGACGCCGCGCCCGCGCCCGCGGCCGCCGGTGCGGCGGTGGCGACCGGGCCCGCGTCCGACGGCGGACCGGCACGTACGCCCGGAGGCGCCGGGCCAGCGGCCGAGGCGGAACCGGACCGACACCTCCTCCTCGCTCCGCTGGTCGGCACCTACTACCACGCGCCCGAGCCGGGAGCGGCGCCGTTCGTGGCGGAGGGCGACACGGTGCAGGCCGGGCAGCAGGTCGGGGTGATGGAAGTGATGAAGATGATGGTCCCGATCGAGGCCGACCAGGCGGGGACGGTCATCGGGCACCTCGTTCCCGACGGGGAGCCGGCGGAGTTCGGGCGGCCCCTGCTCGCTCTCGCCCCGCACGACGACCGCTGAACCACCGCCCGACGGTCCGTCCGAGGAGGGCAAGCACATGTTCGACACGGTACTGATCGCCAACCGCGGCGAGATCGCGCTCCGGGTGCAGCGCACCTGCCGAGCAATGGGCCTGCGCACTGCCGCGGTGTACACCACCGACGAGCGGGATGCGGCCGTCGTTCACGGAGCTGACAGGGCCGTGTGCATCGGCCCGCCGGGGACCCGCAGCTATCTGGACATCCCTGCGCTGATCGAGGCGGCAAAGGCAGCGGAGGCGGACGCGATCCACCCGGGGTACGGCCTTCTGTCGGAGGTCCCGGATTTCGCCGAGGTCTGCGCCGCGAACGGCATCACCTTCATCGGCCCCTCACCGGCGGTCATGGACAAGCTCGGCGACAAGGCGGCGACCCGCACCCTCTTCGGTGACCTGGGGGCGCCCCTGCTCCCGGGCAGCCCTCGGGCGCTCGAAAGCGCGTTCGAGGCCAAGGCGGTCGCGGACGCCATCGGGTATCCGGTGATGATCAAGGCTGCGGCCGGCGGCGGGGGACGCGGTATACAGATCGTCCGGACAGCGGACGATCTCGTCCAGGCCTTCCAGGAGACCCACAGCCGGGCGCGGACGCTGTTCAACGATGGCCGGGTCTACGTCGAACGGTACGTGGAGGGCGCACGGCACATCGAAGTGCAGGTGCTGTGCGACCGGCATGGAAACGGTGTTTCTCTGGGCGAGAGGGACTGCTCGGTGCAGCGCAGGCACCAGAAGCTCATCGAGGAGACGCCCGCCCCCGGCCTGGACCGCGCGACCGCCGAGGCCATGGGCGCCTCCGCCGTGGAACTGGCCCTGGCCGTCGGCTACGAGGGAGTGGGCACTTTCGAGTTCATCGTGGACTCCGCCAACGAGTTCCACTTCATCGAAGTCAACTGCCGTCTCCAAGTCGAGCATCCGGTCACCGAGATGACCACCGGCATCGACCTCGTGCGCGAGCAGGTGCTCGCGGCGGCCGGTGAGCCACTGTCGCTCAGCGGTGACCAGGCATCCGGCTCAGGGGTGTCCATCGAATGCCGAGTGAACGCCGAAGACCCCGAGCGCGGGTTCGTGCCGACCCCGGGCGAGCTGCGTGTCTTCCAACCACCGGGCGGGCCGTTCGTGCGGGTGGACTCGCACTGCTACACGGGCTACACGGTCCCCCCGTCCTACGACTCCCTGCTCGCCAAGACCGTCGTTTGGGGACCCGACCGCGAACAGGCCCTGCAGCGGCTGGACACCGCGCTGGCGGAATTCGCGGTAGAGGGACCCGGGGTGCGCACTACCGTTCCCCTGCTGCGGCGGGTGATCGCCGATCCACGCTTTCGGGCCGGCCGTCACACCACGTCGCTCATCGGTGACGTCATTGATGGCTTGGACCTATGAGCGGGCCCCGTTCTCTCCCCTCCCCTCCGCGGTCCCCAGGACCGACCGGAGGTCGCCCCCTAAGGAGGACGCCCGATGACATTGCCGGGGCCCTGCGGTGGCGAGACATGAGCGCCCCGGTCCGCCACCGCTGCGGGGACACCGCCGGGCGCAAGGCCGCCGATCCCTCTCGGCCGTATCCGGACGCTCCCCGCGTCCTCCCGGCCCTGTGGGCGGCCGTGAATGAACACCCGTGAAGAAAGGTGAGGACACCATGTCCACCAGGACGCTGATGGTGAGCAGGATGCGGGCCGAGAGTGCGGAGGAGGTCGCCCGGCTGTTCGCCGAGCACGACTCGACCGGGGTGGCCGCGCGCCTCGGGGTCACCAGCAGGACGCTGCTGCACTACGAGGGCTTGACCATGCATCTGATCCAGTCGGAGGCTGAGGTCCTCGACCGGTTCGGCGAACTGCGTGCCGACCCCTCGTTCCAGAAGCTCAACCAGGCGCTGTCCGCGCACATGCGGCCGCTTGTGGACGACTGGCACGGGGTCCGGGACTCCCGGGCTCACGAGTTCTACCACCGCAGCTGGGTCTGATGGAGACCGCGCTCACGGTCGTGGCCGCGTTCGCGAGCGCGGCCGCGGCGGGGGCCCTGCTGGTAGGGGTGTTCGTCATTCTGCCATTGCTGCTCTCGCTGTCAGTGAAGGACTATCCCGGCACCAACACCTTCGTGCTCGCCCGGATGGACAAGCTGATGCCGGCCGCCATCGCCGTGGCCGTGGCCGCCGGACTGGCACTGGCGGTGCTGCTCGACGACCCCGTGCAGCGAACGGCGTACGCGACGGGCGCGGTCGCGCTCGCCGCTGTGGCAGGGGTGTCGATCGCTGCTCTCGGACCGCTCAACAAAGCCGTTCGAGCCATCGATCCGGCTGCCCCGCGCCCGGACTGGCGCGGACTGCGCGTGCGCTGGCGCACCTGGCACCTGGTACGGGTCGGCCTGGGCCAGGCCGGCGCCCTGCTTTATGTCGTTGGACTGGTCATAGCCCTGTGAACATCCCACCGGGGCGCATGACCGGGCCCGTCTCGCAACCACCCAGGGAGAATAGATGGAAGCCCGTGAACTCGCCGTCAAAGGGGCCTACGCCTTTACTCCGCACGTCCACCCCGATGAACGGGGACTCTTCGTCTCGCCGTTCCAGGGACCGGCGTTCGCCGAGGCGGTCTCCCGTCCGGTGTTCCCCCTGGCCCAGTCCAACCACAGCGTCTCCCGCCGCGGTGTGGTCCGCGGCGTGCACTTCACTCGTACCCCGCCCGGCACCGCCAAGTACGTCTACTGTGCGCACGGCGAGGCCATGGACTTCGTCATCGACGTGCGCGTCGGATCGCCCACTTTCGGTGCCTGGGACATGGTGGTCCTGAACCCGACCACGTTCAACGCCATGTACTTCCCGGTCGGTGTGGGCCACGCCTTCGTCGCCCTGCGGGACGAGACGGTCATGGCCTACGTCATCTCCGAGAGCTACGTGGCGGAGAACGAGCTGGCGATCTCCTTCTTCGATCCCGAGCTCGGGCTGCCGCCGCTGCCGGACGGGATGGCCCCCGTGATGTCGTCACGCGACCGTGAGGCGGTCACCCTGGCCCAGGCCAAGAGGCTGGGAATGCTGCCCGACTACGAGAAGTGCAGCGCGATCGAGGCCGCCACCTACCAGGGCCTGGAACGGAGATGAGCCCATAGGCGCCCCTTCGGTGCCTTCTCGTGCGGTCCCGCAACGGGACCCTCCGCCTCCGGATCGGGCATGACGGGACGGGCCCCGGTCCCCCGTGTGGTCCGGGGCGCCGGGCACCGGAGAGGCGCCGTGCAACCGCTGAATGATGGACCCCTGCGGTCCGCTCAGTCGACGGTCTCGAGATCGATGGCACCGGCGGTGATGAGAGCCAGCAGACTGCGGGCCTGCACGTTCAGGTAGTGGCCGTGCGCAGCGAGGTCGGTCAGCTGCCCGGGCGTGGCCCAGGCGAACCCCTGGGGCGGCTCGTCCGGGACCGTCGCGGGATCACACTGGACGAACATGTAGCGGTTCCGCGCGTTCAGGAACCGCCCGCCCTCCTCCGAGTGCACCGCCTGGTAGACGATGCGCTCAGGGTCGGCCCCGAGCACCGTGTCCAGCAGGTGCGGCCGGTCCGCCGCGGACAGGTGGCCCCAGTTCACGGGTGCCGCCTGGACGGTGGGGCCCACCTCCACAGAGCCGGCGAACCCGGCCTCGGCACGGGCATGCGCGAGCAGATGCACCCGGCCGCCGATGCGGCGGACCAGGAACGCGACCACGCCGGTGCCGGAGGGCTCCAGCAGCGGCTGGCTCCATCCCGTGACCTCACGGCTGCCCGCCTCCACCTTGACACCGACAATGCGGAAGTAGCGCCCGTCCGGGCGGACCAGCTGGTCGGGGCGCCTGCACCAGCCCGTGGTCATCGTCAGCGGCAGGCGTCGGACGACGACATTCCTGCGTGTCCGCTCGGCGGTGTACCAGGACCGAAGGCCGGTATCGGTGAGCAGCGACTCCGCCGCGGACGTCCCTCTGGGGAGACAGGCGAGGACGGTCCGCGAACACATGTTCACAGTCTCGTCGGTGCGGAGCAGCTCGCCGAGCTGCCCCAGGGTGAACCAGCGGAAGTCCCCGGCGACCTCTACATGGTCAGTAGTCTCCACCACCATGTTCCGGTTGGCCTTGCGGTAGAACCACGAACCTTGCTCGGATTGCAGCGCGTCGGCGAGCACCCTGCCGCGCCGCGGCTCGATGAAGTGCTCCAGGTACCGGACCGCCGAACCCCGGTGCACTTGGTCGAAGTTGCTGCGCGTGGCCTGCACCGTGGGGGAGATCTGGAGCAGGCGCGGATTGCCGGGCTCCATTTTGGCCTGCATCAGGAAATGCAGGACCCCGTCGAACTCCTTGGCGAGGATCCCTAGGATGCCGATTTCGGGCTGGTGGAGGATGGGTTGGCGCCACCGCTCCACGGTGCCCTCGTCGGAGTGCACCTCAAGACCTCCGACAGAGAAGAACCTGCCTGTCCAGTGGACAAGGTTGCCGGTGTCCGGTGCGAACGACCAGTCGTCCAACTCGTGGAAGGGGACCCGGCGCACGCTCAAGGGGTGGGCCCGCTCGCGCTCGGACAGCCAGTCGGCGGTGGTCGCGGCGGTGCACAGTGAACGGCTCGGAGGCGTGGCCGCGGCCGAGCGGTCCAGCCGTTTCGCCAGGGACGCGCGATCGGCGCGGTGAAGAAGCGCGGAGTTCATTGATGCGTCCTTTCCGATGATTCGGCCTCGTGCGCCACCGTCCGGTCCAGTGCCTCCTCCAGCGTGACCTGGGCCCGCCAGCCCACGGCGTCGCTGAACGCCGACGGGTCGATGAGCAGGTCGCGGAAGTCGCCGGCATCGGCGTAGTCCGGCGCGGGCACCTGGACCACCGCCGCCTCCGGTCCCCCTGTGTAGGCGGCGACTCGGCGGGCTATGAGGCGGAACACCTCCCGCAGGGGTACGGCGTCACCCGAGCCCAGCACCCAGTGCCGACCGGCCAGCGTGTCCCCGTGTTCGATCGCCAAGGCGAAGGCTCTCGCGGCGTCCTCCACGTACAGCAGGTCTCGCAAGACGGTCCCGTTGTGCCAGAGCGTGAGTCGCTCGCCGGCGAGGGCACGGCGCACCATGCTGGACACGACCCCCTTGTCGACACCCGCGGAGTGTGCTGAGGAGCCGAAGACGGCGGGCAGACGCAGCGAGACACCGCGCACCGACCCGGCCCGATCCGCCTCCATCAGCAAGTGCTCGGCCGCAAGTTTCTGGCGGTCGTAGAGCCCCTCGGGACGGTCGGTCTCCGTGCCGGTAAGCGCTGCTCCGGTTACGGGGCCGGCCTGTGTGACCGCTCCGGCGAACACGAGGACCGGCGGTGGCCCTGAGGCCAGGGGACGGCGGCCTAGCGCGGTGACCGCGTCGTGCATCAGACCGAGGTTGACCCGCTCCGCGGTCCGGTCGGAACCGTCCACGCGCCAACTGGCCGACCCGCCGATGTGCGCGACGGTGTGGACGATGACGTCGGCGCCGTCGATGGCGCGGGCCACCGCTCCAGGTTCGGTCAGGTCGGCCACGGACAGCTCGATCTCGGCGCGTGCACCGGGGGGGACCTCGGCGGGGCGACGGGAGACCGCGCGTACGCGCAGGGGGCGGGCGGCGCACTCGGCGAGCACGGCCGATCCGATGAAACCCGTGGCCCCGAGTACGGCGACGAGAGGAGGCCTCAGTGCCATGCCTCCTCCTCGGCTTCGAGGCAGTCCCTGTACTCCGGCAGGAGCCCGCGGTCCCGCGCCTCGGCGAGACCGGGGGCGGCTGCGTCCCGTTCGGACAGCAGCACCTCGTCCGGGAACGGCAACCCCAGATCAGGGTCCCGAGGGGAGAGCGCCAGCTCGTTGGCGGCCCTGTACTCACGGGAGAGGACGTACACCATAACGGAGTCCTCCTCCTCGGCGTAGAAGGCGTGGCCGATGCCGGGAGGGATGTAGCGCCCGCGCGCCTGGTCCGGTCCGAGGAGCACCTCGGACCACCGGCCGAAGGTCGGGGAGCCCGTCCGCAGATCCACAAGGAAGTCGCGGACCCGTCCATGCACCGCGTAGAAGAACTTTGCGCCTCCAGGGGGCACCGCGGTGAAGTGCAGTCCGCGCAGGACACCGCGTGCCGACCGGTTGTGGCTGATCTGGGCGACGGGGAACAGGGGCCGCCCGAGTGCTGCGCGGAACGCCTCGCCCTGGAAGGGCGAACTGAACAGTCCCCGCCGGTCGGTATGGACGTCCACATCGAAGTCAAGGACACCGACGATCGATGTCTTCGAAGCACGCACGCGGCGTCTACCTCCGCTCTCTCTGGTCGCTCGCTCGACGGCCGCTGACCGTCGGGGAGCGCCGTGCACCGTCCTGGCGGACCCCGACGAAGAGTCCGGGGCCGGGGTAGGCTCCGCCGATGTAGGTCACCGGGCAGCCGGCCCGGGCGAACGCCGCTTCGTACTGGTCGCGGGTGAACAGCGCCATGTCGTGCTGGTAGGAGACGTGCTGGAGACCGTTGCCCCGGGTCCCGATCAGGCAGTGCACCTCCATCCGCGTCCGCCCGGCGTCGCGCACCGAATGCGAGAGCCGCGCCACCGTTGTGTCGCCGACTGTGACGGTGCTGGAGCCGATGTGGCCGTCGGTGAACTGCTCATCGAACCACCAGGGCTCGACGACCACGACCCCGCCGGGCGCGAGATGGCGCATGAGCGCGCTCAGCGTGGCGTCGAGCTCGGCCGAGTCGGCGACGTTGCCGACGACGTTGAACAGTGACACCACCGCGTCGAATCGGCGGCCGAGGTCGAAGTCGCGCATGTCCGCGTGGTGGACGCGGATGTCCGGCAGCTCGCGCCGACACACCTGGAGCATGCCCTCGGCCCGGTCCATGCCCTCGACCGTGTCGAAGTGCTCGGTGAGGCGTCTTAGGTGCCCTCCGGTTCCGCATCCGACGTCCAGGACGGCCGAGGCGTCCGGCCTCCGCTCGGTGATCAGGTCGGAGACGATGTCCGCCTCCGCCCGGTAGTCTTTGCCGCCGTCGCGGTAGAGCAGGTCGTACAGGTCCCCGTGGTCGTATATGCGCTCTCGGCTCTGCATGCCGCCCGTCACAGCTCCCTCAGGGTCGCGCGCACGGCCTCGATGACGCGGTCCTGCCGGTCGGTGGACAGCGAGGCGTACATCGGCAGCGAGAAGATCTCGTCGGCCAGCCGCTCGGTGACCGGTAGCGACCCCTTGGCGTAGCCCAGGTGGGAGAAGCCGGTCATGGTGTGCACGGGCCAGGGGTAGCTGATGTTGAGATCGACGCCCTTCTTCTCCAGCGCCTTGAGCAGGGCGTCGCGCTGGGGGTGACGGGCAACGTAGACGTAGTAGACGTGGTCGTTGCCGGGGGCGGTCGTCGGCAGGACCAGGCCTCCGTCCCCGGTGAGGTCCCCGAGGGCCTCTTCGTAGCGGCGGGCTACCGCCCGGCGCCGTTCCAGGTACGCGTCCAGCCGGGTGAGCTTGCGCCGCAAGATCTCCGCCTGGACCTCATCCAGCCGGGAGTTGTGTCCAGGGGAGCGAACGACGTAGTAGACCCGGTCCATCCCGTAGTAGCGCAGCTGCGCCATGTTCTGGTCGACGTCAGGGGCGTCGGTGATCACGGCGCCGCCGTCCCCGTATGCACCCAGCACCTTGGTCGGGTAGAAGGAGAACGCCGCGGCGGCGCCGAATGTCCCGACCGGCCGTCCGTAGTGGCGGGCGCCGTGGGCCTGGGCGCAGTCCTCCAGCACGGTCAGTCCGCGCTCCGCGGCGAGTCGGAGCAGTGGCTCCATCTCGACGGCCTGCCCGTAGAGGTGTACCGGCAGGATCGCCTTGGTGCGAGGAGTGAGCACGGCCTCGACCTGTGCGGTGTCCATCAGGAAGTCCTCGTCGCGGACGTCGACGAAGACCGGAGTGGCGCCGGTTCCCGCGATGGCGACGACGGTGGGTGCCGCGGTGTTGGACACGGTGACGACCTCGTCGCCCGGCCCCACGCCGAGCGCCTCCAAGCCGAGCTTGAGGGCGTTGGTCCCGTTGTCCACGCCCTTGCAGTGGGCGACGCCGTGGTAGTCGGCGAATTCCTGTTCGAAGGACCTCAGACTGTCCCCCAGCACGAGCCGACCGGACGCGAAGACGGTGCCGACCGCGTCGAGGATGTCCTCCTTCTCTTGCTCGTACTCAGGCAGGTAGTCCCATACACCGATACTCAAGTCAAGCCTCCCGAGAGTCGTTGTGGGCGGGGAACGGGCGTCCCGGCCTCATCCGAGCGCGATCTCCTCCAGCGGAGCCACGAGATCGGCGGGGGCGGGACGCTCCCGGATCTGGTCGGAGAGCTTCCTTGCCGCAGCCCGGTACGCCGGGTCCGACAGGACGCCGGACAGCGTCGTGCGGAGCTTCTCGGCCGGGTCGACGTGGACATCGACCTCGACCCCCGCACCGGCGGCGGCGAGCCGCTCGGCGTTCTGGAAGGGCGGATCGCCCATGGCGGCTGGCGGGCTGATGATCTGGGGGACGCCGAACGCCAGCGCGCTGCTGACGGTGCCCGAACCGCCGTGATTGATGATGGCGTCGCAGGTGGGCAGGATGAATTCCAGGGGAAGGTTCTCGACCACCCGCATTCCGGGCGGTGCCTCGCCCAGCGTGGCGGCGCTGCCCTTGGGAACTGTGGCGATGATCTCCAGGTCCTCGTCCGCCAGCGCGTCGCCGAACCACTGAACGGGGTCGACGCTGCCCATCATCCAGAAGTAGGCACCGCCGACGGTGAGCGCGATGCGGGGCCGGCCGGGTTCCTTGCGCACCATCCATTCCTGGAGGTCTCCGTTGCCGTTGTAAGGCAGGAACCGCATCGGCAGATAGGTGCGCGAGCTCGGCAGGTCGTACTGGAGCACCGAGGGGCACGGGTCGACGGTGGCCGCTCCGCCGGGATCGACCCGGTCCACACCGTACCGACCGTAGAGCTCGCGCAGAGCCTCCGCCTCCAGCTCCGGCCAGTCGGCGACACCGGCCGCGTAGTCCGGTCCCGACGACTGGTGCCGGACGCTCGGGATCCCCAGCACCTCCGCCGCGAGGTGGGCACCGTAGCACTGCCAGTCGAAGACGACGAGGTCCGGCGTCCAGTGCCGGCAGTACTCGAGGATGTCCGGCACCATGTCTTCGGCCGCGGCGCGGAACAGGGAGAACGCCACGCGATTGTGGTGCTGCTGATCGCCGGGGGCCGGGCGCGACGCCCGCTGCCCGTCTGATGCGGCGCCGCCATTGCCCTCGGCCCAGGAGGACTGGGAACGTTTGGCCTCACTGCGCAGTGCGGGATCGATGCGCATCTCAGAGCCGGCGACGACGGAGGCCAGACCCGACTCGCGCACGTGGGGGGCGAGGGCCGGCGAATGGGCGACGCGCACCTCGTGCCCTGCGTTGCGCAGCGCCCAGGCCAGCGGCACGAGGGGATAGAAGTGCGACGGCTGCAGGACCGCGCCGAACAGGATTCTCATGGCTGTCTGCCGCCCTTCTCAGTCGTCGGCCCGGAACAGGGGCCGGTAGACCGGTTCGAAGTCCTCGAAGAGCTTCCAGCGCTCCTCGGAACGCATCGCGTTGACGAGGACGTTGTCCTTGCTCCAGAAGTCGCCGTTGAGGGTGCGGGCGACCCAGCGCGGATGCATCCCCGCGGCGAACAGGTCCTGCATGTAGTTGGTGATGACGTAATCGTTGTCGTAGAAGGCCCGGATCAGGCGGTGGTAGGTCTCGAAGCCGGTCTTGTAGAAGTTGGCGAAGTACTCTTGCGCCTCCGCCTCCTCCTCCCGGCCGGAGATGATCTTCGAGGTTTGCTCTGCGGCGCGGATACCGCTGATGAGGGCGAGGAAGAGGCCCCCGGAGAAGATCGGGTCGGTGAAGCAGGCGGCGTCCCCGAGGAGGAAGAAGCCAGGACCGACGATCCGGTCGGCGTGATAGCTGTAGTCGGTCTCGCCGGTGAGCTCGCGGACGACTTCGGTTCCGGTGATCCGCTCGCGCACCCGCGGGATGCGGTTCACGTGCTCGTTGAAGAGGTCCTCGGGGGTGGGGGCGCTGCGCAGCGTTCGCTGGGGCGTGACGGCACCGACACTGATGACGTCCTTGCGGATCGGAATGGCCCAGACCCAGCCGTCTTTGTGGTTGCACAGCTGGATGTCGCCCTCAGTGCCCGGGTTGAACTTCTCGTCGAGGCCGCCGAAGTGCTTGAAGACGGCCGCCATTCTCAGTTCGTCCTTGCTCTTGCGCAGACCGAAGCGGCGCGCGAGCACTCCGGCCCTTCCGCTGGCGTCGGCGACGAAGGAGGCGGGGGCCTCATAGGTCGAACCGCCGACCTTGTACCGAACACCGGCCACTCGGTCACCGTTCATCAGTGGTGCGGAGACCTGCGCGTTCTCGACCACCTCGGCGCCGGCCTCGGCTGCGGCGTCGAGGAGGATCTTGTCGAAGTCGGCACGCTCCACGTGGAAGGTGGAATCCCGGAAGTCGTCGCCCATGTCGGCGAAGGCGATGCGCCGGTGGCTCCCGTCGTCGCCGGTCAGTTCGACTCCGGTCTTGACGGGGAATCCCTGGGCCGCCACCCGGTGCAGCAGGCCCATGTGCTCGAGCGTGTCGGCGACGCCGGTGAGCAGGGACTCGCCGATGTGGAAACGGGGGAACCGGGTCCGTTCCAGGAGCAGGACACTGTGGCCGCGGCGGCGCAGCGTGTGCGCGTAGGCGCTGCCCGCGGGGCCGCCGCCGATGACGATGGCATCGTAGGAGCTCTTGCGGTGTGGAGGCACGGTCATAGGGGTCCCCGCCTTTCGAGTGGTCGGACCGGCCGGGCCATTGTGCTGACCGGGTCTCGACTCCCGCTCGAGATCCGGTGAGCGGGAGGCCGGGGTCCGGCGTCATGACTCCGCGGCGGTGTTGAGCCCTTCGGGGATCGGGCCGCCGTTGCGCGCCTCGGCGCGTCGCGCCCGGCGCATGGCCAGCGCCATCGACGCCAGGTAGAACGGGCGCGGCGGGACCCAGCCGAGCTGCTGGGCCATGCCGAGGTCGTCGCGGTTGGCCCAGTGCTCGACCATGAGGCCGTCGGCCATCCTCCACCAGTGCGTCTGCGTGACGGCGCACCGCTTGCCGGTCGGAGGAAAGGCGGCGGCGACGCGTCCTTCCGCGTCGTAGTCGTGGAACACGCCGGTCTGACGGGCCCGCATGGTGGCATGCCCGACGACGAGTTCGCCCTCGACCACGACGTCATGCACGTCCCAGTCCAGGTCGGCGAACGCGCTGCGCAGCATGAGAGCGGTGGCGAGGAAGGCCTCGGGGCCCTCTGCCCGACAGGCCAGTGGTTCCGACCGTGCCTCGCGGTTCGTGGCGTGCGGGTGCACATGGTCGGTGAACGCGTCGAGTCCGCCGGCACGCATGGCGTCGAACTGGATCCGGCAGATTTCGCGTGGGTCGATGCTGGTCATCGCTGACCCTCTTTTCTCAGGGATGAGAGTGGAAGCGTGTCGAGTCGAGAGCCGCTCCGGCTCTGGCGGCACCTCTGCTGCGCCTCCACCAGCTTTCGAGTCCGCGTTGGGAGGCTGCCCGGGTCAGGGGGCCGATGGTCGACGTTCCATTCCCCCGCGGCCCCGCGTCCAGAACGTCTGGAGGCTTCGATGACCCTGGTGACCGGCGGAGCCGGTTTCATCGGTTCGCATTTCGTCCGTGCTCTTCTCAGTGGGGAGTATCCGGAGCTCGATGCCACGCGTGTGAGCGTCCTGGACTGCCTCGGATACGCGGGCAACCGCGTCAACCTCGCCTCCGTCGCGGATGATCCGCGGCTGGACTTCGTCGAGGGCGACATCCGGGACCCTGTTGCCGTGGACACGGCCATGCGCGGGCACCGCCTGGTGGTGCACTTCGCCGCCGAGACGCATGTGGACCGTTCCATTCCCGATTCCGGACCTTTCGTCCAAGCCAACGTCGTGGGGACGCAGAGTCTGCTGAGTGCCGCCCTGCGACACGGTGTGGAGCGGTTTGTGCAGGTATCCACGGATGAGGTATACGGCTCCACCTCGACCGGGTCCTTCGTGGAAGAGGACCCGCTCAGGCCGTCCTCGCCGTATGCGGCCTCCAAGGCCGCCGGCGACCTGATGGCCCAGTGCTACCACCGCACGCACGGCATGGACGTGGTCGTCACCCGCGGCTCCAACACCTACGGGCCGTTCCAGTACCCGGAGAAGATCATCCCGAGGTTCGTCACCCGGCTGCTGAACGGTGGCACCGTGCCCCTGTACGGAGACGGCGCCAACGTCCGCGACTGGCTGTACGTGGACGACCACTGCCGGGGGGTGGCCCTGGCGGCGGCACGCGGCCGCAGCGGAGGCGTCTACCACGTGGGCGGCGGCGTCGAACTGACCAACGCCGAGCTGACCAGCCGCCTGTTGGAGCTGTACGGCCTGGGATGGGACCGGGTCGAGTATGTGGACGACCGCAAGGGCCACGACCGGCGCTACTCCCTCGACACGACCGCGACCGCCTCTGAACTGGGGTATGCCCCCCGGCAGGGGATCGACGAGGGCCTGGAGGCCACGGCCCGCTGGTACGCGGACAACCGCGACTGGTGGGAGGCCATCGGCGGGGCCTGAGGGCGGCGCTGGGGCAGAGGAGACGCTCTGCCCCAGCGCCGTCGGAAACGACGGTCCCCGGGAGGACGGCCCCGGACGCCCACGGAGGGGCGGTCGCATGCGCCGCCGTCGTCTCCCTATCCGCGGGCGGGTTCAGGGCCCGGGCCGGAAGTCGTCCGCGTGCTCGGCCACCCATTGGGCGAAGGTCCGCCCCGGCCTGCCGGTGATCCGCTCGGCTGGATCGTCCACGACAGACGGTGCGTCCACGTGCTGGGCCAGGGTCGCGACCACCCAGTCGGCGATCTCGGCCGGTACACCATGGGACATCAGTAGTTCCTTGCCCTCCTCGGGGCTGATCTCCTGGAAGGGGATCTCCTTTCCGAGGACCTCGCCGATGACGGCGACCTGCTCCTGCTGAGTGAGGCTCTCGGGGCCGCTGATCGTGTATTCACGGCCGGTGTGCCCGTCCTCCAGCAGCACGGTGGCGACCACGTCGGCGACGTCGGCCTCGTGCACGGGGGCGATACGGGCCTTCGGGTAGACCCAGCGGACCGCCCCGAAATGCCGGATGGGGTAACTCCACCAGTCACGTGCGTTCATGGCGAACGGGCCCGGTTCTACGAAGGTCCAGTCGATCCCCGAGGCGCGTACCGCCTCCTTGACAGGGTTGCCCGCCGTGCCGTCGACGGGAGAGGTCAGTACGACCAGCCTGTCCAGTCCGCAGTCCGCCGCGGCCGAGACCACCGTATGCACGGTGGCGGCGTCGGAGAAGAGGTACATCCGGTCCACGCCGCTCAACGCATTGCGCAGTCGTTCAGGATCACGGAAATCCCCCTCGGCCCATTCCACGGACGCGGGCAGTCCGTCGGCGCGGTTCACATCACGCGTCAGCGCGACGATCTCGTGGTGGGTCTCGGCCAGCTGGGTCGCCAGGGCCCCGCCGACGGTACCGGTCGCGCCTGTCACGAGAATCCTCATCACGCACCTCACATTCCGCTCGGGTAAGCACACCCTCGCGGACGGTGCTGACCGGGTGCGCACGAATGACTGACCGCCACTGACCATGCTCAAACCGTGCGCTGACGGGGCTACCCGAAGTACGTCCTGCGGGATGCTCCGATCACCTCCAGCAACTCGGCACGGGACAGTGCGCTCCCTCGGGTGTACGCATCGTGATGGGCCTCATCGCCGAGTGCGGCGCGTGCCGCGTCCACCGTCCGAGTCGCGCCGGGGGTGGACGGCTCCCGGCGCCCCTGAAGGGATGCGCTGGCGCCCAGCAGCACGGTGGCCTGTTCGGCATCACCACAGAGCATGGCGGCCTCGGCGAGGACTTCGGCGGCGAGCGTGGTCTGGGGCGGGTACCACAGCGCCGGGTCACCGGCCAGGGCCTGCCCGAACCACCGGCGGGCCGACGCGGTGTGGCCCTCCGCGATCGCCAGGCGCCCCTGCTCGACCAGTACACGCTGGGCGATTACGGCCCGGTCTCCGGCCTTCGCGCTCCCGATCGCCTCCAGGGCGGCCTGGGTGAGCCGGCGCGCCTCATCGAGGTCGCCGCGCAGACGCGCGATCTCGCTGAGCCCGCACCTTGCGGAGAGCAGCACCCCGCGCGCCGCGCTGCGCCGGGCGAGTTCGGCGGCCTCCCCGAACTCCTCGTGCGCGCCGTCCGGATCGCCCCCGTTCAACATCCCCTCGGCACGCAACCGAACCAGATCGGCGCTGTCCTCAACGGCGCCCAGCAGGTTGGTGGCCGCCAGGGCCTCGTCGGTGAGGGCGAGGGTGCGGGGAAGATCGCCCTGCCAGGAGGTGATGGTCGCCAGTCCGGCGAGCGCCTGGACCGCGCCCCATTGGTCGCCTAGGGCCCGGAAGGCGGTCAGACCGGTGGCGAAGGCCTGCTCCGCGCGGTCCGGCTCACTGCGGAAGAACTGCAGATAGCCGGAGACGACGTGGGAGGCGGCGCGCACCCAGGGGTCGTCGGCGTCTCCGCAACGCTTCAGGAACGGCCGGATGCCGCTTTGTCCGCGGCCGGACCTGCCCACGGAGGTCGGCCATAGCATCGCCAGCAGCGGCCACCGAAGAGGGGGAGCGAGTTCGCCGGCCAGTGATTCGGCCCTGCGCCAGGTGGCCTCGTCCACGGTGTCGGGGTCGAGGGCGATGGCGTTGGTCAGGCAGAGCAGGTACTCCTCGACCAGGTCCGCGGGGATCGCGTCCCCGATGCGCTGGATCAGTGTGGACGCCAACGGGGCGCTCTCGCTGTGTCGGCCGCGCGGCCACCAGTAGGTCGACAGTGCGGCCATCAGTTCCAGCGCCGTCGCGGTGTCGTGCTCTACTGCCCAGCGAAGGGCTGCGTGCAGGTTGTCGTGTTCGGCGAGGAGCCGGTGCAGCCACTCCCGCTGAGCGGCGCACCGCAGCTGAGGCTCCGCCGTGCGGGCCCTACCCAGGAAGTGGATCGCGTGTGAGCGCTGAGTGCTGTCCCGCTCACCGGCCTCGGCGAGATGCTCGGCGGCGAACGCCTGGAGGGTGGACAGCATCCGGTAGCGCCGGGCCCCGTCGACCGCCTCAATGAAGGATTTCTCCACGAGACCGGCGATGACGTCGGTGGTGTCCTCGCCCAATCCGCAGACGACGCGGATGGCATCCAGGTCGGCGCCGCCGCGGAAGACGGTGAACCGCCGGGCCAGACGCTGCTCGCGGTCGTCCAGTAGGCTCCAACTCCACGCCACCACGGCCCGTAGGGTCTGGTGCTTGGGTGCCGCGGTACGGCTGCCTCGGGACAGCAGGGCAAAGCGGTCGTCGAGCCGGGCGGCGATCTCCTCGGGCGGCAGCGCGTTCAGGCGCGCGGCGGCCAGCTCGATGGCCAGGGGCAGGCCATCGAGGGCCCGGCAGACGAAGGCAATGGCGGCCACATTGGACTCGTCCACGGCGAAGTCAGGGCGGACCGCCGCCGCGCGCTCGGTCAGCAGCTGGACCGACGGGTAGTCCAGGGCCGCAACGGGGTCGGCGTCGGCCGGGGGCTGCGGGAGCGGCGCGACCGGCAGCAGGGCCTCTCCGGTGATTCCCAGCGTCTCCTGGCTCGTCGCCAGGATGCGCAGCCTCAGGCAGCCGCCGAGCAGCCGACCGACGAGGTCGGCCACTGCCGGAAGGACGTGCTCGCAGTTGTCCAGCACGAGCAGCAGGGCGCGTTCGTCCAGTGCCTCGATGATCCGGTCCACCGGTTCGCTGTGGATGTGGGCCGGGGAGCTCACCCACCCCGGCTCGCGCATTCCGAGGGCGTTGAGGACGGCCTGGGCCACTGAGGCGCCGGAGGCGGTGAGGGAAAGGTCCACGAAACACACGTCATCGGCACGGCGCGCCGTCTCGACCGCCAGCCTCGTCTTTCCGACACCTCCCGGCCCGGTGAGGGTGACCAGACGGGACCGCTTCAGTAGCGTGCTCACACCGTGCGTCCGCTCGGCGCTCCCGATGAAACTGGTGAGCTGGGCGGGCACATCGGCCGAGGCCGCGCGGACCGAAAGCGGCCGCTGTCCGGACTCGGGGGATGTCCTGGAAGGACCGTCCGCGACGGAACGGTCCCCGGTTCCTCCGGGGGAATCGCCGCGAAGAATGGCGGTGTGGATCCGGCCCAGTTCCGGTGAGGGCTCGGCTCCCAGCTCCTCGGCCAGCAGAGCCCTGCCCTCGGCGAACACGGAGAGTGCTTCAGCGTGGCGGTCGGCGGCCTGCAGCGCCCGCATCAGCAGGCCCCGTAGCCGTTCGCGCAGCGGATGGGCGCTGACCAGGCCGTAGAGCTCACCCACGAGCGCATCGCCGTCTCCCTGCGCCAGACCTGTCGCCATCCGGTTCTCCAACGCCGTCAGGCGGAGTTCGGCCAGCCGTTGTGCCGCGGAACGGGCGAATTCGGCCTCGCCCGCGTCTGCCAGGGCCGGGCCCCGCCAGAGTGCCAGGGCCTCGTCCAGCCGCGCAGCGGCTTCGTCGAGCCTCCCCGCCTCCAACGCGTCGCGCCCGCACGAGGAGAGGTGCTCGAACCTGAGCGCGTCCACGTCGAGTGGATCGACAGCGAGCCGGTATCCGGCCGACTGGAACTCCAGGACGTCGTGGCCGGCGCCGCGCAGTGTGCTGCGCAGCCGGGAGATCTGGGACTGTAGGGCGTTGGCGGCCCCAGCAGGAGGGCGGTCCCCGTAGACATCGTCGATGAGCCGCTCCCGGGTGACCAGGCGGCCGGCCTCCAGCGCCAGGACGATCAGCACCGTCTTCCTGCGGACACCGCCGGTGGCCAGGAGAGCACCGTCGTCGTCGCGCACCTCGGTCGCCCCGAGGATTCCGAAACGCATGCCACCAGTATTGCGGATCGGCGGGGGCCGGTGGGCGGGCAGGGGACTCGACGGCAGCTCGAGCCCCGGTGGAATATGGCCGGATCGACCCGGATGCGCCTGGCGGCGGCCCGGCACGCTTGTTAGCCTCGGGTGCGGACGATTAGGCGTCGATATTTGCTCTGTTTCCACTTTAATGTGCAGGGAAATTCTGACCTCAGAGCACTCTCCCCTGCAGCGTTTAGACTGATGGCTTCGGGGTGTACCCAGGGGTTGACGTGTATGGGGGATGGGCGCCGGTCGGACGGTCCTTCGCTGTTTCCGCATTCACTTGCACCGATGGCTGGAGAGGCCGATGCGCGGAATTATCCTCGCTGGCGGCACAGGCTCGCGATTGTGGCCGATAACCAAAGCGGGCTCAAAGCAGCTGATGCCGGTATTCGACAAGCCGATGATCTATTACCCTCTGTCGACTCTGATGATGGCCGGTATGGACGAGGTCTTGATCATCACGTCCCCAGGGGAGCAGGAGCGTTTCCGAGACCTGCTCGGTGACGGAGCCCACCTGGGGATCCGTCTGCAGTACGCCGTGCAGCGCGAGCCCCGGGGGATCGCCGATGCGTTCACCATCGGTGCCGACTTCATCTCTTCCGATCCCGTCTGCCTCATCCTGGGGGACAACATCCTGTTCGGTTCCGGGCTGGGGCAGCAGCTCCAGCGGTATCGCGGAGGAGGGGGAGAGGCGCACATATTCGGCTATCCGGTGGCAGATCCCGGTAGCTACGGCGTGGTCGAGCTCGATGCGAACCAGCGGGTGCTCTCCCTGGAGGAGAAGCCGAGCCGGCCCAAGTCGCGGTACGCGGTCCCCGGTCTCTACTTCTATGGCGCCGACGTGGTGGAAGTCGCGCGGCGACTCGCCCCGAGCGCGCGCGGTGAGCTGGAGATCACTGACATCAATAGGGCATACCTGCGGGAGGGGCGGCTCCGGGCAACGGTGCTGGAGCGCGGGAGCGCCTGGCTGGACACCGGAACCTTCTCCTCCCTGGTCCAGGCCACCGAATTCGTGCGCGTGATCGAGGAGCGCCAAGGCCTGAAGATCGGGTGCATCGAGGAGGTGGCATGGCGCCAAGGGCTCATCAGCGATTCCCAGCTGCGTGACCTGGCCAAGCCTTTGGCTAAAAGCGGTTACGGCGACTATCTGCTGCAACTGTTGGACGGGGGGCCGGTCACGGGGTTTCATGAAGGTTCCCTCATCTGAAGGCCGTGTGCGGCCAAAAGTGATGCCGTTTTGACCTTGACATGCATGTGTCCGATTTGTGATAATTAGCTGCGCTAGGAAACTGAGGCGGGATTACGAGTACTTTCGCCGCGGGGGTGCGACTCGGCAGATATTCCCCACATCTTGTCTTTTTCGATGTATGCACCTCAGGTGATCGACTCGGCCGTCTGTTCGGTATGCAGTCACGATAGCCGACTGGGCGATGCGTCCCGCGCCCGATTCTGCAGACGTACCAGTCGGGTATGAGCGCAATGGAGCGTGCGCAGCGCCCTCCCCTTCCCCGTGGGGGCCTCCTGAGCACCGCCGGTGCACTGGGGTGTCGAGGCTCTGGGCAGCGTCATCATGCGTCCAAGCGAGGAAGCGTATCTTCGCCAAATCCCCACTATCTTGGATGAAAATCTTGGTGTTGAACTGCCAAACTCTCGGAGCTCTGGAAATCGGTCACGGTGATAAGCGATATTCGCCGAGCGGACCGAAGGCGCGTCAGGTCCTTGCGCTGCTGCTCTTAAACGCCAATTCGGTCGTCGCGCATGATGCGATTGTCGACGAATTGTGGAGGGACTCTCCGCCTCGAAGTGTGTCGACGACACTTCAGACCTATATATACCAGCTGCGCAAGGCATTCCGTGGAGAGCTTTCGGAAAGCGGGCTGAGTCACGCCCTGGTCACCAGTGCGCCTGGTTACAAGCTGCGTATTCCCCAAGGTACCATCGATTCTGACAATTTCGAACTATTGGCCCGTGAGGGCCGGCAGTCCTTCGAATCCGGGCGTTACGATGAGGCGCACGGTAGGCTGGAGAAGGCGTTGGCCCTCTGGAAAGGAAATGTCCTTGAGAACGTCCGTCCCGGGCGCCGGATCCAGAGCTACGCGGTGCGGCTGGACGAGTTGCGCATCTTCACCATCCAGCTCAAGGTCTCCTGCGAGATGAGGATGGGGCGGAACCGCGAGACCGTCTCGGAACTGCGGACCCTGACCGAGTACCACCCCCTCAACGAGTGGTTTCACGGCCAGCTCATGAGCGCGCTGGCCGGGGCCGGCCGCCGTGGCGAAGCCCTCGACGTCTACCAGCGGCTGCGTTCGCGCCTGGACGATGAGCTCGGTCTCGAACCGTCGCTAGAGGTCAAGCGCTTCCAAGCGGAGATCCTCCGAGGCGAGCAGTGGCGGGAATTCGACCAGCCTCCCGTCCCTCCCTCGGCTTGATCCCGGCCGACCGCTGCCGGATTCCGTCGGGCGAGGAGGGTGACGAGCGGCCGGACGCCGGATCGCTGCCGCTGCCTGTGCGCCGGCCGCGGAGACCGCTTGGCCGGGCCGCAGTCGGTCGTGCCTGGGATTTCTCCCACGATCCAGCCACCTTCGATCGCCGCTGGAGCGATCCGTGGTCTCCTCATCCTGCTGCTCACCGGTGCCACGGGACCGGGCGGAACCTGGCGTCATTCATGGATGGACGGACTTTCGGATGGTAGAAGAACAAGAACGCAGGGTCGTCATTACGGGAATCGGCGTGGTGGCCCCGGGCGGGATCGGGGTCAAGGATTTCTGGGGGTTCATTAGCGCGGGGCGTACAGCGACACGGACTATCTCCATGTTCGACCCGTCCCCCTATCGTTCCCAAATCGCGGCTGAATGCGACTTCGACCCCTATCGTGAAGGGCTGACCAGGCGGGAGGTCGGCCGTATGGACCGGGTCGCCCAGTTCGCCGCGGTCAGCGCGGACCAGTGCCTGGCCGACAGCGGGCTCGACGCCCGGACTCTGCCCCGCGAGCGGACCGGTACCAGCGTGGGTACCGCCGTCGGGTGCACGATGAGCCTGGACCATGAGTATGCGGTGGTCAGCGATGAGGGACGGGAGTGGACGGTCGACCCGGCCTATGGGGTTCCGCACTTATTCGACTACATGGTGCCCAGCTCCATCGTGCGGGAGGTGGCCTGGCGGTCGGGTGCCGAGGGGCCGGCCGCGGTGATCTCCACCGGCTGTACGTCCGGGCTCGACGCGGTCGGCCACGGCGCCGCCGCCATCCGTGAAGGAGCCGCCGATGTGATGCTCGCCGGCGCGGCGGACGCGCCCATCTCCCCCATCACCGTGGCCTGCTTCGACGCGATCAAGGCCACCACCCCCGACAACGACGAGCCGGAATCGGCATCCCGGCCCTTCGACCTCCGCCGAAGCGGATTCGTGCTGGGAGAGGGGGGAGCGATGTTCGTGCTGGAGGAACTGGGGCATGCCCGGCGCCGCGGGGCGCGAATCTACGCCGAAGTGGCCGGATTCGCGACCCGTTCCAACGCATACCACATGACCGGCCTCCGGCCCGACGGGCGGGAGATGGCCGAAGCCGTCCGCACCGCCCTCGACCAGGCCCGGCTGAACACCGACCAGATCGACTACATCAACGCGCACGGATCGGGTACTAAGCAGAACGACCGGCACGAGACGGCCGCCGTTAAGCGCGTCTTCGGAGACCGCGCGTACACGACCCCGATGAGCTCCCTGAAATCGATGGTCGGTCACTCCCTCGGAGCGATTGGTTCCATCGAAATCGCCGCGTCGGTGCTGGCGATCCGCAACGACACCGTGCCGCCTACGGCCAACCTGCGCGAGGCCGATCCCGAGTGCGACCTCGACTACGTTCCGCTTACCGCCCGGGAGCAACGGACCGACACTGTACTGAGCGTCGGTAGCGGCTTCGGCGGGTTCCAGAGCGCGCTCGTGCTGAACGGGAAAGGCGGGGAGGGCTGATGGCGGCGGCCGTCACCGGACTGGGCATTGCCGCACCCACGGGATTGGGAATTGAAGACTGTTGGTCGGCCATGCTGGACGGACGCAGTGCGATCCGCACGGTGTCACGTTTCGAGGCCGAGCGGTATCCTGTGCGGCTGGCCGGCCAGGTCCCGGATTTCGTCCCCTCTGAGCACGTGCCCAAGCGGCTGCTCCCGCAGACGGACCGGGAGACCCGGTTGGCGCTCATGGCCGCCGAGTGGGCGCTCGAGGACGCCGGTGTCGACACCGGCCAGCGGGATGAGTACGACATGGGCGTGATCACCGCGAGTACCTCAGGCGGATTCGAATTTGGCCAGGGGGAACTGCAGAAGCTGTGGAGCAAGGGGCCCGGCTACGTGAGCGCCTACCAGTCGTTCGCCTGGTTCTACGCGGTCAATACCGGCCAGATCTCCATTCGGAACGGTATGCGCGGCCCCAGTGGTGTCCTGGTGTCCGAACAGGCCGGAGGGCTGGATGCGGTCGCGCAGGCTCGCGGGCAACTGCGGCGCGGCACCGGACTGCTGGTCACCGGCGGCCTGGACGCCTCGATCTGCCCTTGGGGGTGGGTTGCCCAGATGGCCAGGGGAGATATGAGCCGTGAGCGTCACCCGGAGCGCGCCTATCTGCCGTTCGACCGCGCGGCGAGCGGCTATGTGCCCGGCGAGGGCGGCGCCGTCCTCGTCCTCGAAGAATCCGAGGCGGTACGCGAACGAGGTCAGCACAGCTACGGGACCATCGCCGGATACGGCGCCACCTTCGATCCCGCACCAGGGTCGGGCAGGCAACCGGGGCTGCGCAGGGCCATCGAGGTGGCGCTCGCCGACGCCGGGATGGAGCCCGAAGAGGTAGGGGTGGTGTTCGCCGACGGCGCGGGGCTGCCCGAAGCCGATATGGCCGAGGCGCTCGCCATTAGCGCGGTTTTCGGTGCGCGCACCGACCCGGTCCCGGTAACGGTTCCCAAGACGATGACCGGACGCCTGTACTCGGGAGGGTCCGCCCTCGACCTGGCTATCGCGCTGCTCTGCCTGGACCGTGGAGTTATCCCTCCGACGGCGAATGTCACGGATCCCGTTCCAGGCCTCCGACTCGACCTGGTGCTGGGCGAGCCGCGCCCGGCCGAGCCCGCGTCCGCGCTAGTCCTGGCCCGCGGCCATGGGGGCTTCAACTCCGCGATGGTCCTGCGTGCTTCCGATACCGCCCCCCACTGACCATCCCCACCGAAGGAGGAATGACGATGCAACGGTTCAGCAACGACGATCTCGGCCGCATCCTGCGCGACTGCGCAGGTGAGGCGGACGCGCCCGCCTGGGACGAGGACGTCCTGGACACCGCCTTCACCGATCTGGGCTACGACTCGATCGCGATCCTGGAGACGACCTCCCGCATCCAGCAGGAGTTCGGCATCCGGGTCGAAGACGAGGCTGTGGCCGATCTGGACACCCCCCGAGCGTTTCTCGAGCACGTGAACGACGTTTCGGCGGCGCATTCCGAGTAGCACGCGTCCGGTCGGCGGACCCGTCCCCGTGCCCGAACGGGGACGGGGCCGCTGACCCAGCGGCCCCGGACCGGAGGTCCGGGGCGGTCAGCACACGGTGCGTGCGCGGTCAGCGGCGATGGACAGAGTGAGGGCATGGATACAACGGAATCTTCGAGTCCGCCGCCCACGCGGGCGGGGCGACGGGAGTGGGTCGGCCTCGCCGTGCTGATCCTCCCCGTGCTCCTGATCTCCATGAGCGTGACCGTGATGAACTTCGCGGTCCCGCATCTCGGAGCCGATCTCCAGCCCAGTGGCACGGAGCTGCTGTGGATCATCGACATCTACACCTTCCTGCTGGCCGGGATGCTCCTGACCATGGGGAGCCTCGGCGACCGCATCGGTCGGCGCCGGCTGCTGCTCATCGGCGCCGCCGCGTTCGGCCTCGCGTCGGTCGCCTCGGCGTTCGCGACCTCTCCCGCCATGCTCATCGCGGCCCGGGCGGTGCTGGGCGTCGCCGGAGCGACGCTGATGCCTGCGACCTTGGCGTTGATCCGTACCCTTTTCGACGACCCCGGCCAGCGGAAGATGGCCATCGGGCTGTGGACCGGCGGCTTCATCGGCGGGACGGCCCTCGGTCCGTTGAGCGGCGGCATCCTACTGGAGTTCTTCTGGTGGGGCTCGCTGTTCCTGGTCAACGTTCCCGTCATGGTCGTGCTCCTGATCGCCGCACCGCTGCTGCTGCCGGAGTCCAAGGGGGACGGCAAGGAACGGATCGACCTCCTGAGCGCGGTCCTGTCGGTGGCCGCGATCATCCCGGTCGTCTATGGGATCAAGCAGTTCTCCGAGAACGGTCTCACCTGGACGGTCATCGTGTCGGTGGTGTTCGGCCTGGTGGTCGGGGCGTGGCTAGTGGTCCGCCAGCTTCGGCTGGCGGATCCGCTGATCAACGTTCGGCTCTTCCGCAACCCCGCGTTCAGCGTCGGAGCGGTCACCGTGATGCTCGGGGTGTTCTCTCTGGTCGGATTCATGTACTTCGTCTCCCAGTACCTGCAGCTGGTCTTGGGACTGCGGCCCATCACGGCGGGGTTGTGGATGCTGCCGATGGTGGCCATGTCGGCCACAGGGGCTGCCCTGTCCGTGGCCGCGTCGATGCGCATCCACCCGGGCAAGGTCGTCGGTCTGGCGCTGGTGCTGGGGACCGGCGGCATGCTGACGCTGACCCAGGTCGGCCCGGAGACGAGCATCGCCCTGCTCTTGGCCGGAATGGGGATGGTGGGCGGCGGGATGGGGGCGATCGCCTCGATCTGCACGGATCTGATCGTGGCGATCGCCCCGAGACGGAGCGCTGGATCCGCGGCGTCCCTGTCCGAAGCGGCCGGCGAGCTCGGCGGAGCACTGGGCATCGCGATCCTCGGCAGCATCGGCATGGCGGTTTACCGGAGCGGGGTGAGCGCGGAAGCCCCCGAGGACGCGCCGACCGAGGTCGCGGAAGCGATCCAGGAGACTCTTCCCGGTGCGGTTGCGATTTCCGAGCAACTTCCACCAGAGGCCGGTGAACAGGTGCGGGAGGTCGCCTTCAGAGCCTTCACCGAGGGGATGCAAGCGGCCGCCCTAAGCGGAGCCTTCATTCTGGCTGTGACTGCCGTGTTGGTCTTTGGGGTCTTGAGTAGAATCCCGAAGGACGACCTCGTTGCGGAGCACAACCCGTAGATCGTTGACGAGGATAGGCGCGTTGGCACACGCTCGTTGGTAAGAAATGGCCGCATGGCCATGTGTCCGCCTATGCGCTGTGTCCTTCGTCGAACTGGTGCGGCGCACTGGCGGTAAGCAGGCGTCGGCCGAGTGTTCCTGCGCCGGATGACCTCTGGGCGCTCAGAACGGGATAAGGGCGGCCCCCGCCTGAGGAGCGTGTCCGGTGGCCCGCCCCTTCCGGGTGGGGCACCGCTCGCCGCTCCGGGTCTTCCCCGCCTAGGACCCGCGGAGGTCCGCCGTCGTCGCGTCGGGCATTCGTGTGAAGGCGTGCCGCTCCTCCTCCGCGAAGCCGCGCAGCGCGCGGTCGGCCGGGGCGTTCCCTCCGTTCAGGGCCTCGCGCAGGGAGCGCCCTTTCTCAGTGAGCCGGACGCTCACGAAGCGCGCGTCGCTCGGGGCGAGTGCCGCTCAATGAGCCCCGAGGTCTCCAGACGCCTGTGGGCGAACCGCCTGCTCGCCATGGTCCTGGGGCGCATCGGCGTCCGGGCGACCGGGCACCTCGGGCGCATCCGGGTGGGAGGGCGCTTCACCCCGGCCACGCACATGCTCCTCGACCTCGACGTCGTAGGGGAACGGCTGGTCGCCGACGTCGGCTTCGGCGGAGGAGGGGTGATCGAACCCAAGCCGCGCGCTGCCGGGAGCGAGGCCAAGCAGGGGGAGTGGACCCACCGGCTCGAGCCCGGCGACGCGCGTGCTGTCGGGGACGTGGCGGTGCGCCTAGGGCGTGTTGCGTGGATCAGGGCCGTCGCGAGCGGCGTCCAGGTGCGGCCATCGCAAGGCCGAGGAGAGAGTCGGCCCGGGTGCGCCGTCGAGCGACGAGAACGCAGCGAGGGTCGTGCCCGGGCGTCGCGCAGCAGGTCATGATCCACCGGGCACGCCCTAGCCCAGGGTCCGCTCTAGACCCGCGCCGGCGCACCGCCTGTGGCGCCGTACCTCAGGCCCGGCAGGCGTCGGCCAGGGCCCGCATGAGCAAGGCGGAGCTGGCCGCCCCCGGGTCCTCATGGCCGATGCTGCGCTCCCCGAGGTAGGAGGCCCGGCCCTTGCGGGCCTGGAGCGGGACCGTCGCCCGCGCCCCCTGCTCGGCGGCCCCGGCCGCCGCCTCCGCCGCCTCGCTCAGCGGCGCCCCCTGGCCGGCCGCCTTCTCCAGCGCCTCGACCGCGGGGGAGAGCGCGTCCACCAGGGTCTTGTCGCCCGGCTTGGCCGCACCCATCTTCTGCACCGCCTCCAGGCCCGCCCGCAGGGCGGCGGCGAGGTCGGCGAGCCCGGCCTCACCGCCCTCCAGGCGCTTGCCCGCGGTGCGCAGCAGCGTCCCGTACAGCGGCCCCGACGCCCCGCCGACCCGCGAGATCATCGTCATCCCGGTCTTGACCAGCACCGGGCCCGGGCCGTCGGCCTCCAGGTCGGCCACGGCCCGGCGGGCCGCGGTCAGCCCCCGGTCCATGTTGGTGCCGTGGTCGCCGTCGCCGATGGCGGCGTCGAGCCTGCTCAACTCCTCGGCCCCGGCCGAGACGGCGTCGGCCGCCGCCTCCACCCATGCCTTGGCCAGTGCGGTGTCCATGGCGTGCACGCTCCTCGCTCCTCCTCGTCCCCGCTCACACGCCCCAGCGCAGGGCGGGGGTGTTCACCGCCGCGTCCCACAGCGGCAGGAAGCCCTCCTCGACCCGGCACACCGTGATCGAGCAGCCCTCCATGTCGAGACTGGTGACGTAGTCGCCGACGAGGTTGCGGGCGATGGTGACCCCCTTGTCGGCGAACACCCGGGCCAGCTCCCCGTAGACCAGGTACAGCTCGCTGAGGGGGGTGCCGCCCATGCCGTTGACCATCACGATGGTCTCGTCGCCCGACTCCAGGGGCCGGTCCCGCAGGACCGCCTCGACCATCTCCCCGACGATCTCGCGCGCGCTGCGCAGCTTCTCCCTGCGCCGCCCGGGCTCGCCGTGGATGCCCACACCGACCTCGATCTCCCCTTCCGGGAGGTCGAACCCGGGGCGCCCGGCAGTGGGGACCGTGCAGGCCGTCAGCGCCACGGCGAAGGAGCGCGACGCCGCGTTCACACGGCGGCCGATCTCGGCGACCTCCTCGATCCCGTCCCCGCGCGCCGCGGCCGCACCGGCGATCTTCTCCACGAACACCGTGGCCCCCGTGCCGCGCCGCCCCGCGGTGAACGTGGAGTCCTCCACCGCCACGTCGTCGTTGACCAGGACCTGCTCCACCCGCAGCCCCTCGTCGTCGGCCAGCTCGGCGGCCATCTGGGCGTTCATCACGTCACCGGTGTAGTTCTTGACGACCAGCACCGTGCCCCGGCCGGAGTCGGCGGCCTTGACCCCGGCCAGGAAGCCGTCGGGCACCGGGGAGGTGAAGACCTCGCCCGGGCAGGCCGCGTCCAGCATCCCCTCCCCGACGAAGCCGCTGTGCAGGGGCTCGTGGCCGGAGCCGCCGCCGGAGACCAGTCCGACCTTCCCCTCCACGGGGCCCGAGGCCCGCGCGACCACACCGTTCTCGGGGTCGACGCTCAGCTCGGGGTGGGCCGCGGCCAGGCCGGCCAGTGCGTCGGACAGGTAGCTTTCCGGGGTGTTCAGGAACTTCTTCACGGTGCGGCTCCCTTGTGTTCGCCGAGGGGTGGCGGTGTCGATCCTGAAGCGCGGACGCTCGGTCCAGTACCCTAATCCTCCATGGGCGCAAAGGTCGGCATCGTCCTCGTGTCGCACAGCGGGAGACTGGCCGAGGGAGTGAAGGAACTGCTGGAGCAGCTCGGGGCGCGGCCGGAATCGGTCGCCGCCGCGGGAGGCGACCCCGACGGGGGTATCGGCACCTCCTATGAACGGATCATGGAGGCCGTCTCCGAGGTCGACCAGGGGGCGGGCGTGGTGGTCCTGCCCGACATCGGCAGCGCGGTGATGACCGCCCGCCTGGTGCTGGAGGACGAGCCGCGCGACGACGCCGCCGTCGTCGACGCCCCGTTCGTCGAGGGGGCCGTGGCCGCCGGGGTGCTCGCCTCCACGGGGGCGGGCCTGGACGCGGTCGCCTCGGCCGCGCGCGAGGCCTACACCGCGCGCAAGATCCAGGACTAGCAAGCCCGAGCGAAACCCGCATTGTTGATCTCGGGGAAGTCGGCCTTGTACCAACCGGTACAAGGCCGACTTCCCCGAGATCGACGAGATCGGTCGGAGCCGGGCCCGCAGCGCGTCCACGGCTCGGCCGTCCCTACTGTTTCCGGTTCCGCCGCCGGATGCGGCGCCCGCGCGCCGCGATGTCGGCGGTGCGCTGGGCGACCTGCCCCGCGCCGGCGGAGGTGTCGGAGTGCATCGCGCGCCACAGGGCGATCATCATCAAAAAGCCGATCAGGAAGAACGGCAGTCCGACCACGGTGATGACCTGTTGCAGCGCGTCGAGTCCGCCCTTGCCCGTGGCGGCCAGGAGCGTCGCGGCCACCACGCCCTCGGTCACGCCCCAGAACACCCGCTGCCGGGTGGGCGACTGGTCCGCCCGCCCGGTGCACAGCATGTCCACCACCAGGGACGCCGAGTCCGAGGAGGTGGTGAAGAAGATGACCACGACCAGGATCGCCAGGCCCGAGACGAGTTCGGTGGCCGGGAAGTGCTGCAGGAAGGCGAACAGCGCCCCGGGGATGTCGCCCTGGTCGACGACCTCGTTCACCAGTCCGCCGCCCTGGTTCATCTGGATGTCGATGGCCGAGAGGCCGAACACCGAGAACCAGATGATGCTGAACGCGGTGGGCAGCCCCAGCACGCCGATGATGAACTCGCGGACGCTGCGGCCCTTGGAGATCCGGGCGATGAAGATGCCGACGAACGGCGACCAGGTGATGGTCCAGGCCCAGTAGAAGGTGGTCCAGCTCTTCTGCCACCCGGTGTTGTTGAACGTGTCGTTCCAGAACGACAGCGGCACCAGCCAGCTCAGGTAGGTGCCGGTCGTCTCGATGATTCCGCGGGAGAGGAAGATCGTCGAGCCGAAGAGGAAGACGAACAGCAGCAGCCCGATCGCCATCGCGATGTTGAGCGTGGACAGCCGCTTGACGCCCTTGTCCAGGCCCATGGCCACGGACGTGACGGCGATGGCGGTGACGACCGTGATGAGGATGATCTGGGCCGGGCGCCCCTCGGGGACGCCGAACAGCGTGTTCAGGCCGCTGTTGATCTGCATGGTGCCCAGGCCGATGGAGACGGCGACGCCGAAGAGCGTGCCCAGCACGGCGACGACGTCGATGATGCGGCCGATCGGCCCGTAGATCCGGTCGCCGAGGAAGGGCTGGAAGATCGAGCTGACCCGGAAGGGCAGGCCGCGCCGGTAGACGAAGTAGGCGAAGGCCAGCGCCGGCAGGGTGAAGATCGTCCAGGTGTGCAGGCCGAAGTGGTACAGGGTGAAGCCCATGGCCTCCTGGGCGGCCTGGACGGACTCGGGGGGCACGTCCCCGCGCGGCGGGTTGGCGAAGTGGCTGATCGGCTCGGCCACGCCCCAGAACATCAGGATGGTGCCGATCCCCGCCGCGAAGAGCATCGCGAACCAGGTCCAGTTGCTGTACTCCGGTTGGGAGTCGGGGCCGCCCAGCTTCAGGCGCCCGTAGCGGCTGACCGCGACGACGATGAGGAACACGAGGAAGGCGGTGACGCCGAAGATGTAGAGCCACCCGAGGTGGGTGAGGACCCAGTCGGACGCGGCGCCGAACAGGGCGTCCACCGTCCCGGTGAAGGCGATCGTGCCGATCACGAAAACGGCGGCGAGCGCCGCCGAGCTCCAGAAGATGACCGGGTCGGTCCGCAGACCCAACCGTTCGCTCAACCTGTCCAGCATGCATCGCCCCTAAAAAAGCCTGCACCCGTATTCCGCCCCTGTGGGCCCTGACTGCCGAACGCCCCTTGCGGGGCGCCGCGGCGATACCGTACGGGCGGTTCGGGGACTGTACACGCCGCCGGGGTTGCGCGCGAATTCGGACATGCCGGGGTGGCCGGTTCTATCCCGAGTTTTAGCCGGCGCCTATCCGGGAACGTCAGGCGTCCCATGATCCGGGGAAAAGCGCATTCGCGCTTCCCCGGTACCGTAAAGAGCCGGTAGAGGGAAGTCCCGGAGGAGGAGTTGAAGCGGTACGCCGCGCGCACTGCGCGGAGGACGCGCTGGGAGCGCGATCGCGCCCTCGAAGGCACTCCCTCACCCCCTTAGCGCTCCTCCCGTTGATCTCGGGGAAGTCGGCCTTATGAGTGCCCTGGTGAGGCCGACTTCCCCGAGATCAACAACAGGAGCGGGCCTGGGGCGTCGGAGGGGAATGCCCGGGACCGCATCGGTGTTCCCTCTTGCGGCCGTGCTCGACGCGGCCCGACCGGACACGGCCCCATCGGCCGCTCGTCAGCTCGTCCGTACCGCCCGGCCCGCGCCCGCAGGGCACGGGCCCCCTGAGCGGCCCTGAGCGGCCCGTCCGGCTCGGCCGAACGCCCCCGGCCGCGAAAAGTCTTTGCCGCAGCCTTCTATCCTTGAGTCCGATATGTTGACCTCGCCCTCGGACACGCCGACGTCCACGGACCCGGAGCGCACCTCCCTCCGCGGCCGGCTCACCGGCCTCACCTTCGCCGACCGCCACCGGCTGCGCCGCCGCATCGACGGCCTGCAGAAGATCCGCGACCGCCGCAAGCGCGAGACCGTGGCCGGCAAGATCGCCGACGACATCGACCTGGCCGAACTGCGCGTCGAGCAGCGCCGCTCCGCCCTGCCCGAGCCGAGCTACCCCGAAGAGCTGCCGGTCAGCCGCAAGAAGGACGACATCGCCGAGGCGATCCGGGACAACCAGGTGGTGATCGTCGCCGGCGAGACCGGCTCGGGCAAGACCACCCAGCTGCCCAAGATCTGCATGGAGCTGGGCCGCGGCGTGCACGGCACCATCGGCCACACCCAGCCGCGCCGGATCGCCGCGCGCACCGTGGCCGAGCGGATCGCCGAGGAGGTCGGCACCGACATCGGCAAGGCGGTCGGCTACAAGGTCCGCTTCACCGACCACTCCTCCGACGACACCCTCGTCAAGGTGATGACCGACGGCATCCTGCTGGCCGAGATCCAGCAGGACCGCATGCTGCGCGCCTACGACACGATCATCATCGACGAGGCGCACGAGCGCAGCCTCAACATCGACTTCCTGCTGGGCTACCTCAAACGCCTGCTGCCCAAGCGCCCGGAGCTGAAGGTGGTCATCACCTCGGCCACCATCGACCCGGAGCGGTTCTCCCGGCACTTCGGCGACGCCCCCATCGTGGAGGTGTCCGGGCGCACCTACCCCGTGGAGGTGCGCTACCGGCCCGTCGAGGACGAGGACGCACCGGGCGAGAGCGACGAGCGCGACCAGGTCCAGGCCATCTGCGACGCCGTGGACGAACTGCGCCGCGAGGGGCCGGGCGACATCCTCGTCTTCCTCTCAGGCGAGCGGGAGATCCGGGACACGGCCGACGCCCTGGAGAAGCAGAGGCTCCCTGAGACCGAGATCCTCCCGCTGTTCGCGCGCTTGTCGGCGGCCGAGCAGCACCGGGTCTTCCAGGGCCACCGAGGGCGGCGCATCGTCCTGGCGACCAACGTGGCCGAGACGTCGCTGACGGTCCCGGGCATCCGCTACGTCATCGACCCGGGAACCGCCCGCATCTCCCGGTACAGCCACCGCACCAAGGTGCAGCGGCTGCCCATCGAGCCCGTCTCCCAGGCCTCGGCCAACCAGCGCAAGGGCCGCTGCGGCCGTGTCGCCGAGGGCGTCTGCATCCGGCTCTACTCCGAAGAGGACTTCCTGTCCCGCCCGGAGTTCACCGACCCGGAGATCCTGCGTACCAACCTGGCCTCGGTCATCCTCCAGATGGAGGCGCTGGGGCTGGGCGACATCGCGGCGTTCCCCTTCGTCGAGGGGCCCGACCACCGCCAGGTCAAGGACGGCGTGCACCTGCTCCAGGAGCTCGGGGCGCTCGACCCCGCGGCCGAGGACCAGCGCAGGCGCCTGACCGAGCTGGGGCGCAGGCTCTCGCAGCTGCCGGTCGACCCGCGCCTGGGGCGCATGGTGCTGGAGGCCGAGCGGCGCGGGTGCGTGCGCGAGGTGATGATCATCGCCGCCGCGCTGTCCATCCAGGACCCGCGCGAGCGGCCCGTCGAGCACCAGCAGGCGGCCCAGGAGAAGCACGCGCGCTTCAGCGACAAGGAATCGGACTTCCTCGCCTTCCTGAACCTGTGGAAGTACCTGCGCGAGCAGCAGCGCGCGCTGTCGGGCAACCAGTTCCGCAAACTGTGCCGCAGCGAGTTCCTGAACTACCTGCGCGTGCGCGAGTGGCAGGACATCTACAGCCAGCTCAAGCAGGTCGTCAAGGGAATGGGGGTCACGCTCAACTCGGCCGACCCCGACCCGCAGCAGGTGCACGTCGCCCTGCTGTCCGGGCTGCTGTCCCACGTCGGTCTCAGGGACCCGGAGAAGAAGGAGTACCTGGGCGGACGCGGAGCGCGCTTCGGGATCTTCCCCGGCTCCTCGCTGTTCAAGAAGCAGCCGCGGTACGTCATGGCGGCCGAGCTGGTGGAGACCTCGCGCCTGTGGGGTCGCATGTGCGCGCGCATCGAGCCCGAGTGGGCCGAGGAGCTGGCCGGGCACATCGTCAAGCGCACCTACAGCGAGCCGCACTGGGAGAAGAAGCGCGGCGCCGTCATGGCCTACGAGCGGGTGACCCTGTACGGGGTGCCGCTCGTCGCCGAGCGCAAGACCGGGTACGCCAAGGTCGACCCGGAGGTGTCGCGGGAGCTGTTCATCCGCCATGCACTGGTGGAGGGCGACTGGGACACCAACCACAAGTTCTTCCACTCCAACCGGAAGCTCCTCGAAGAGGTCGAGGACCTGGAGCACCGCGCGCGCCGGCGCGACATCCTCGTCGACGATGAGGCGCTGTTCGCCTTCTACGACGAGCGCGTGGGCGCGGAGGCGGTGTCGGCGGCCCACTTCGACACCTGGTGGAAGAAGGCCCGCCGCACGGACCCGAACCTGCTCGACTTCGAGAAGTCGATGCTCATCAACGACGGCGCGGACGAGGTCAGCGAGGAGGACTACCCCGACACCTGGACGCACGGGTCGTTCGCGTTCCCGCTGAGCTACCAGTTCGAGCCGGGGAGCGACGCCGACGGCGTCACGGTGCACATCCCGCTGGAGGTGCTGAACCAGGTCGGGGACGAGGGCTTCGACCGCCAGATCCCGGGGCTGCGCCGGGACCTGGTGACGGCGCTGATCCGGTCGCTGCCCAAGCCCCTGCGGCGCAACTTCGTCCCGGTGCCCGACCACGCCGAGCAGGTGATGGGGCGGCTGCCCAGGAGCGACGAGACGCCGCTGGTGGAGCTGCTGGCGCACGAGCTGGGGCGGATGAGCGGGGAGCGCATCTCCCCGGAGGACTTCGACCTGGAGAAGGTGCCGGACCACCTGCGCATCACGTACCGCGCGGTGGACAAGTCCGGGCGCAAGCTGGCCGAGGGCAAGGACCTGTCGGCGCTGCGGGGCAAGCTGAAGCCCAAGCTGCAGAAGGCGATCTCGGCGGAGGCCAAGGGGATCGAGCGATCGGGGCTCAAGGAGTGGGACTTCGGGCCGCTCCAGCAGGTCTTCGAACGCAAGTCGGCCGGGCCGGTGGTCAAGGGCTACCCGGCACTGGTGGACGAGGGCGAGACCGCCGGCGTGAAGATCTTCGACACCCGGGCCGAGCAGCGGGCCGCCATGTGGAAGGGACTTCGGAGGCTGGTCCTCCTCAACGTGCCCTCCCCGGCGGCGGTGATCCGGCGGGGGCTGGACAACCAGCAGAAGCTGGCGCTGGGGCACAACCCGCACGGGGGCGTCGACAAGCTGCTGGACGACTGCATGCAGGCGTCGGTGGACGCGCTGATGGCCCAGTGGGGGGCGAGGCACACGCCAGCCGGGGAGCGCTGGATCGGCGTGTGGGACCCGGACGCGTTCAAGGACCTGCGCGAGTTCGTGCGGGCCGAGCTGGGGGACGTGCTGGACGAGGTCGTTCGGGGCACGGCCCAGGTGCTGGCGGCGTCGCACCGGCTGCAGAAGAAGATGAAGGGCTCGACCAGCATGGCCGTGCTGCCGTCGCTGAACGACGCGCAGGGGCAGCTGGCAGGGCTGATCAAGCCGGGCTTCGTGACCGAGGCGGGGCGCGCGCGCCTGCCGCAGCTGGTGAAGTACCTCAAGGGGATCGAGTACCGGCTGGAGAAGCTGCCGGAGAACCCGAGGCGCGACCAGGTGAACATGGCCAAGGCCGAGCAGATGCGCCAGGCCGTGGAGAAGGGCGTCGCGGTCCTTCCCGAGGGGCGAGAAGAGGACCCGGACGTGCGCGAGCTGCGGTGGATGCTGGAGGAGTTCCGGGTGAGCCTGTTCGCACAGCAGCTGGGGACGGCCTACCCGGTCTCGGAGAAGCGCATCCAGAAGGCCGTAGAGGCGGTCAAGAGCGCGGAGTGAGCGCCCAGGCGTAGGACACCGGTGGAGGACACCGAGATACGGCCCCCGGCGATGCCGGGGGCCGCGGTCGTGTCAGAGCCGGTCGTGCTTGACCTCGTTGAGGAAGGCACGCCACTCGGCTGCGGTGAAGAGCAGGTGTCCCCGGTCGGGATGCTGAGAGTCGCGGACGGCGGCGACTCCTGGGAGGTCGGCGACTTCGACGCAGTTGTCGCGGTCGGAGTAGCTGGACTTCCGGAACGCGGACGTGAAGTCTGAGGGCTTGTTCATCGATGGTCCTTGAGCATGTCTTTCAGGAGCTGAAGTGACGCGTCAGGATAGCGCGCCGATGTCCTGACATGGTCGAACAGGCGCCGGTACCTGTCCACGTCCTCCGAGTCTTCCAGGTACAGGCCGTCAGTGTCCGTCTCCGTGTAGACGATGGGGTTCACGCCTTCGACAAAGTCGAGGAGGACGAAGCTCCCCTTAAGGCCAGCATGCATGCCGCTGCTGAACGGTAGAACCTGAATCGTCACGGCGTTGTCGTCCTCGGCGAGGTCGATCAGATGCTGAACCTGCTCGCGGAAGACGGTCGCCTCGCTCTCGAAGCGCCGAAGCGCACCTTCGTCGATCACCGCCCAGTATTCAGGCGCATCGGCCCTGTGCAGGATCGCCTGTCGTTGTTTTCGGGTCTCGATGACTCGGTCGATGTCGAGTGGATTCCTGCGCAGCGTCGCCCTCTGAAGTAGCTCGACGTAGCCCGGGGTCTGAAGAAGTCCGGGGATCATCGCGAGTTCGTAGGTGTGGATGCTGCGAGCCTCGGACTCGAAAGCGGGGTACTCGCTGACGAAGACGTCGGAGTACTTGGACTACCAGCCGCGCTCGCGGGCCTGACGGGTCAGCGACAGGAGGGCTTCTCGCTTGGACCCGTCAGTGACCCCGTAGAGGTCGAGCAAACCCTTGATCTCCATGACCGTAGGTCGGAGACGGACGCCTGTCTCGATATTGCTGATCTTGCCGACCGACCACTCAGTCGCTTCGGCCACGTCATCGATCGTCATGCCGGCCTCGACCCGAGCCTTCTTGATCTCGGCGGACAGTCGCCGTCGCCGGATCGATTGCCGCTTCTGATCGGCCATGGCCCCTCCTGCGCTCGGATCGCTACCAGGGACCTTACGAGCACGGCGTGAGCTTCGCGAACCGGTCATACGTGAACACCTACATCCTGAAGATCGTGGGATGAAGCTACAAACAGTGATGGAGCTTTATATGAAAGCTTGAAAGTCTGAATATTCAGAGTCAAGATGAGGTCCTGGCCTCCGCCGGACCACCTCCGGCCCGATCAGAGGAAACCCTCATGCCCACACGTCTCTTCTCATCGCTGTTCGCGCTGGTCGCGCTGGTGTGCACCGCACCCGTGCGGGCCCTGCGCCCCTCGCGGCCCTGCCAGG
>NZ_ANAD01000017.1 GCF_000341245.1 Nocardiopsis halophila DSM 44494 | reverse complement strand
CGCGCGCCCGCGCCCCTACACCGCCCCGCTCGCGGTGCCCGACTACGCCCGATTCTGCGAGGCCGCCGTGCGCCACCGCGCCCTGTGGCGCCTGACCTACGAGCCCGCCGACCGCGCCCCCTACCAGGCCCACCACCGTGCCGAAGAGGAGACCACCCTGGCCGCCACCGACATCGGGGCCCTGGACTTCGCGCTGAGCGAGTTCACCCCGCCCGGCCACGCCCGCGCCTACCTGCCCGCCCAGGCCTCCGGCCCTAAGGCCCCGGCCGCCCGCGCCACCGACTCCGCTGTGACCGGTGCTGCTCCCGCGGTCCCGGGCCTGCCCGCCGGCCGGCCCCGCCCGCCCGGTGACCTGCTCGCCCCGGCCCCCGCCCTGCCCGCCGGCCCCGTCGCCCGTCCGGGAGGGGCCCGGTGACCGCGCGGCCGCCCGACACCCCCGGCCCCGACCCGGAGAGCGGTTCCGAGGGGCACCGCACCCTGTCGAGGCTGAGCCCGGACCAGATCCGCATCGAGGAGAACGGCGACCGGATCACCCTCACGCTCTCCCCGACCACCGAGATCGTGCTCGACCGCAGCGCGCCGGACCGCGACGTCCAGCACGACTACGTCCAGCACCTGGCCTGCGCGGCCCGCATCGCCCGGACCCTCATGCGCCGAGCGAGCCCGTGACCCCGCCCGACCCCGACAGACCCCACCCACCACAGCCCAGAGCGGGGCCCTCCCCAAAGGAGGGCCCCGCCGCATGCGGTGACCGCCCTTATCCTGAGCGCCGGAGCAGCCCCCACTCCGGAAGGAACCATGCGCCGTCGATCGACCGCCGCCAAGGCACTTACGGGAATTGCCGCACTCGTCGCCCTGGCGGCCGTGTCGGTGTTCGTGATCAGACCCGTCGTTCCCGCTGACGAGAGCCATGACGATGACGGTTTCGGATACGTTCAGCTCCTCAGCATCTCTTCGTCTCAGGTCCGGGACGGCGTAGAGGTGTCATGGAGCATGGAGTTCATCAACCAGACCGGTGGGGAGCTGCACCTGGAGGCGTATTCGGACTGCGGCCCCCGTGTCCTGCTGCCCTGGAATGACGCCGCCTCCGCATCTGAACCGACGCCCGTCACCGTGCCCGCCGGACAGGCGACCGGCTGGGGTGACTCCTGCACGGTCGAACAGATCCGCGACCGCTTCTTCTACGAGCTGGACCTCCGGGGGCAGGACGGGAACGAGCCGAAGATGAACCTGGTGTTCACGGGCCTGGCCCCTTGGCCCTGACCTGGCAACCCCGGCGTCTGACCCCGTCTTCGCATCCCCGTCCTTGCTTACGGCGTCGCTGGTCACACCTCAAGAGAGCGGGTGTCGCAGGTGCCCTCTAAACTGTGGGCGCTCGACGCCTCGCCGATTCGAAAGCACCATGACCAGCACTCCCTCTCTGACGGCCGACGCGGTTCTCGCTGAGATTCCCGAACTCGTGCCCTACACGCGCGACGCCGTCGTCCTCCATCCCGAGCGCGCAGAGCCTGGCTTCCGTGACAGTTCGATCGGCGGACCGCTGCTATGGCCCCGTGACGAACCGTGGCCCGAATGCTCCCTGCCCGACGAGACCGATCCTGAGGGCGTTCCCGCAACGGCGATGGTGCCCGTCGCGCAGATCTACCGGCACGACGCCCCGGGACCCTGGTGGCCCGCCGACAGGGACGTCCTGCAGGTCCTGTGGTGTCCCAACGAGCATTGGGATCCCCCGGCCCGCCAGGCCGACGCCGCTCCTGTGCTCGAGGTGCGATGGCGTCGGGCCGCGGACGTGACCGACCGGCTGACGACCCCGCCGTCGCCCTCGCGGTGCGACGAGGACGGCTACCTTCCGCAGGCGTGCACCATTACCGGCGATCCCGTCACCGACCTGCCCTTCCGCGAAGAACTCCCGGCAGAACTCCGTGCACGGCTCGAGGACCTGGTCCGGGCCGGAGACGGTGGAGACGGCGTCACCCGCCTCGCCGGCTGGAAACTCGGTGGTTGGCCGACCTGGCACCTGACGCACCCCAGAGTCTTCGCCTGCCGTGACTGCGGCACCGAGATGGCACTGCTGTTCACCGTGGCCAGCGACGACGAGACAGAGGTCGTGGTCGGCCGGTGGGGGGACCTGCGCATCTTCGCCTGCCCGGCCGACCATGCTCATGCCTTCCAGGCTGATCTGCACTGAGCAGCATTGACCTGCTCCGACCTGTGCAGGCCTGTACTGGTCTGTACTGAACTGCGGCCCATCGCCCGCGACCCCGGACGCCGTCCATGCTTCCCGTCGGTCGCGTGCACGGCCGCTGAGTGAAGGCGTCCGGCACGTCGGCAGCCGCCCCATGTCGGCTGGTGACTGTTGGCTGGTGGCGGCGCCGAGCTTCGCGGGACAGGCCGTGGTGCTCGCTGGAGCGTCGCGGCTGCGCAGGTTCAGGGGGCGTGGCCGGGGGCGTACTGCTCGGCGAACTCCTCGTTCGCGGGGACGACGGTGATGACGTCGATCATGACGCCGTCCGGCGCGGCGACGATGAAGTGGCGCTGCCCGAACTCCTCCGTGCGCAGGGGGAGCAGTTCGGTCAGGCCCTCCTCGCCGACCAGCCTGCGGTGCTCGGCGTCGACGTCGTCGACCTCGAAATTGAGCAGCAGGCCGCCCTGGACCGGCGCCCGGTGCCCCTCGGGCAGGGTCGGGTGGGCGTGGTCGAGGAGGGCGAGTTCGTAGTGCGGGGCGTCCGGGCGGTGGAGGCTGACGTACCAGTCGGCCTCGAAGGTGACCGCGAAACCGAAGAGCCGGGTGTAGAAGCGGCGCGCCTCGGCCACGTCGCGGCTGGCGATCACCGGGTAGAAGCCTTTGAGTTCGCTCTGCATGCGCTCGGTCCCCTCGTCCGTGGAGATTGGGTTCACATACCCGGGGTATGTGAAATGGAACGCTAGCATACCCGAGGTATGTGAAAGAGGGGAGTGGGGCGGAGATGGCCGGCACGCGGGCCGAGCAGCGGGCGGCGACGCGCGGGGCGCTGTTGGCGGAAGGGCGGCGGAGGTTCGCCGAGGAGGGGTACCAGGCCGTGGTGCTGGCCGACGTCGCCCAGGCGGTGGGCGTCACGAAGGGGGCGGCCTACCACCACTTCACCAGCAAGGCGGGGCTCTTCCGCGCGGTGGTCGCCGACGTGCAGCGCGAACTCGGGGAGCGGGTCGCCGAGGCCGCCGACCGGCAGGACGACCCCTGGGAGCGACTGCGGGCCGGATGCCGGGCCTTCCTCGCCGCGGGGAGCGACCCGACGGTGCGCCGCATCGTCCTGACCGACGCCCCGGCGGTGCTCGGCTGGGACGAATGGCGGGCCATGGACGAGGACTCGTCGGCCCGGCACCTGGCCGAGGCGCTCACCGACCTCGTGGCGGCCGGCACCATCCCCGAGCAGCCCGTGGAACCGCTCGCCCGGCTCCTCTCCGGGGCGATGAACGAGGCGGCCCTATGGCTGGCCCGCTCGGAGGGCCCGGACGCCCTGGAGCAGACAGAGCGCGCGCTCGACCGCCTCCTCGCCGGGGTGAAGGCCACGACTGAGTGAGGGCAGCCTGTTCAAAGCGGGGCCGCATCACCCGGGGTTCTCGTCTCAGGTGTCGTGCGAGACGTGCGCCGAGTCGGCATAGTAAGTACATGCAGAAGATGAGAAATGAAGAGGCTTGGGCGCAAGTATGTATGCAGGTTGCTCTGCCGGGTGTAGAGGTTTCCCATAACGATGATGGTAGGGCTGACGCCGTTCACGACTTCAACCTCTTCCGTGGTGGGCATAGATTTGCGGCAGTGGAAGTGACGACTGCCGCGGATTCTGCGTCGCTGGCGCTTTGGAAAATCATGAACGGTGGTGGACGATGGATTCGTGAGGATCTGGATGGTGGATGGTTGGTTGCGCTTACGTCGACTGCGCGCGCCAAGCGGATCTGGGCAGATCTCCCTGCGTTACTCGTGGAACTGGAACGGCTGGGAGCCCAGAATCTGAGTGACCTGCACGGGTATAGCCGTCACCTAATCAATCGAGCGCAACGACTGGGTGTGGTGCACGCCCATCAATCTGCCACTGATTACCCCGGAAGTATCTACATCACTATTGAACTTCCGCTAGAGCGAAGTGGTGGCATGGTAGGTGACACGGGGGATGCCTTCGCGCGCTGGGTAGGAAGTTGGCTTCGCCAGCCATCTCAGGCGGACAACCTTAGTAAGTTGCAGCGTTCTGGCGCCGACGAGAGGCATTTATTCTTGATTCTTCCGGGTTTCACTGTGGCGCCATTCGAAGCTTACGACCCTCTGATGAGACCGAGTGGCCCTCTGCCTGCCGTGGCTCCTTCGATGCCCAAGGAGATCACCCACCTCTGGGTTATGAGTACCTGGAACTCGGGTGACGTGTTCTTCTGGAGTCCTGAGAAGGGGTGGAAGCGATTCGAGAAGGTCATGTGAGTTTTTTGTGCGTCCTGCTATCAATCCGTCGGGTGGGCCAAGTTCGCTCGGTCCGTCTGTCCTTGTGTCTAAGGGGGTAGTTAACTCGTGGTCATGAATCGTCGCCGAGCAGGGGGAACAGCCCGGAGAAGCCCTCGTCTCCGTGGCCGTCGGCGATCCGCCGGTCCATGAGGTGCTTGACCTCCCGCATCCGGGTCGTGTCGACGCCGAGGGAACGCCGGTGGTCGATCAGGTCGTCCATCAGGGCGGCCTGGACCGACAGCGGTCCCATGTCCGGAGGGAACGCGCCGTCGCGCACGGCCTTGCCGATGCCCCTCAGCAGTGCCGGGTAGTCGTCGGCCACCGAATCCGCGGCCCGGTCGGCGAACTCGGCGGGGTCGGCGCCCTCCGCCTGGACCAGCCGAAGGGTGTGCAGGAAACCGATCAGCAGCTCGTAGGCCGTCGCCACCTGCGCCATGAACTCCACCGAGGCCAGGCCGGCGTCGGCGCCGTAGTAGGTGCCGGTGCCCAGCTCGCGCAGCGTCGCCTCGTGGGCGTCGAACGCCGCCCGGGAGCCGCTGAAGGAGAAGTGCGCGTGGGGTGTCCCCAGGTCCGGCGGGTCGGCCATGATGCCGCCGTCGATGTACTCGGCGCCGTGCTCGCCCGCCCAACGCGCGGCCTCGCGGGCCTGGGCGGGCGAGCCGCTGGTGAGGTTCACCAGCACCTTTCCCGCAGCCGCCCCGCCCACGTCGGCCAGCACCTCCTCGGCCGCCTCGTGGTCGAGGAGGCAGGCCACCACGAGCGGACTGGCCGCGGCGGCCTCGGCCGCGGTGGCGGCCGTCGCGGCGCCGGCCTCGGCCAGAGGGACGGCCTTCGCGGCGGTGCGGTTCCAGACCGTCACCGGGTGCCCGCGGTCGAGGAAGGTCCGGGCGATGGCCGAGCCCATCGCACCGAGCCCCAGCACGGTGATCGGGGTGGCGGAGTCGTCGGAGGGCGTCGTGGCCATGGGGGCCTCCTGGTCGCGTCAGAGTGGTCGGGCAAGACGCCCTTCCGCGTCCGCCCCCTGCCGCCGGGGCAGGGCCGGAGGGGGCGCGGCGCGTCCGGCCGCCCTGCGGATCCGAACCTAGAAGTTCCAGTTAACGTGAAGTCAAGAAGACGTCCCGGAGCCGAGCGCGCGCACAGCGCAGCAGCGGGGCAGAGGTCAGGCGACGCCGTCCGCCCCGCACGCCGGACCGGTCGTCCCCCGGGGCCGCGGTGCCCCGGACGTCCCTTCCTCCGCCCCCGTCGTCTCGCGGCGGAAGGCGCTCGGGGACAGGCCGGTGCGCCGGCGGAAGAACGCGCTGAAGGCGGTGGCCTCGGGGAACCCCAGGAGCGCACCGATCTCGGCGGACGGCGCGGTGGTGTGCACCAGCATGCGCTTGGCCTCCAGCAGTACCCGGTCGTCCAGGAACCGCTTCGCGCCCACCCCGGCGGCCTCCCGCGTCGCCCTCGTCAACGTGCGCAGGCTGTAGCCCAGTCGGCGCGCGTAGTCCTCGACCCGGTGCGTGTGCGCGAACCCCTCCTCGACCGCATCGCGGAACCGGAGGAAGGCCTCGCTCCGGGCTGTGGGCGAGTGCTGAGTCTCCTCCTCCAGGTGCGCCAAGCGGACCATCAGCGCCGACGTCAGGTGGCGCATGACCTCGATGTGGTCGTCGAGCGGGAGGTCGCCCAGGCGCCGGTACTCCTGCTCCAGCGCCTCCAGCAGGCACTCCAGCTGCGAACGGTCGGTGCCGGCGGGGGTGACCGGGCGGCAGACCGGGTTCCGGTTCCCGGCGGCCACGGCGCCCCGGGTGTTCACGAACCCCGTCGGGAACAGCACCACCGTCCCCTGCGCCTGCTCCGTGGGCGCGTGGAACCGCACCACCTGGCCGGGGCGCACCCACAGCCAGGTGCCGGGCCCCGCGTCGCAGTCGCGGAAGTCCACCGAGCAGTGCAGGCGCCCCGACCGGACCACCAGGAGCTCATGGAAAGCCGGTCGGCGAGGCCGGTGCAGACCGGCTGCACCGTCGCCTCCGGCGCGCTCCGCCATGTGGGGGAGACCGACCACCTCCACCCCGGGAGGCACCCCCGGTGCCGGGCGGTAGGGGACCGGCGGGATCACCGCGTGAGCCCCGCGCGGCGAATCCTGTCCGTTTCTCTTCATTCTGTGACCTGAGTTTAGGGGCCTCCGCCCGCCATGCCTCCTTAGCGTTGGGGGAGTCCGGGGCCACCGCTCCCTCGTCTCCTGTCCGAAAGGCGACGGTCGGAAGGCACCCCGTTCCACCGCGTACGAGCAAGCCCGCGCAGGCCTGTCGGCGACGTCGTGGCCGCCCGAGGCGGGACGCGGCTCCCAGCCCGTCATGGCCTGCCCGCCGCACGATCCCTGCCCCTGAAGCCCTGTCCCCTTGGAGGGCCGTGTGACCATCGAATTCGCCACCCCGTACCGTTCCCGCTCCCACATCCCGCCCGACCCCGGTGTCCCGTACTTCATCGAGAAAGGCATGGGGGACCGGGCGCACCTGTTCGCCGACCTGATCACCGTCTACGCCGGAGGCGAGCAGACCGAGAACACCTTCAACTTCTTCACCGTCGAAGGCCCTAAGGGCGACACCATTCCGGCCCACTCCCATCCCGAGACCTACGAGGTGTTCTACGTCGTCGAGGGGGCGGTGCGGCTCTTCGTAGAGGACCTGAAGGGACGGCAGCACGAGAAGGTGCTCACTCCGGGCGACTTCGGATTCGTGCCCAAGGACTGCCCGCACGCCTACCGCATCGAACGCCACCACAGCCGCATCGTGGGCGTGGCCGCCGGGCCGGGCGGCACGTTCGAGCGCTTCTTCGAGAACCTCGGCGAGCCCACCGACGAGCTCGTCATGCCGACCGAGCCGGTCGTTCCCGAGGCACATGCGTTCGCGGTTGTGCCAGAGCGCTTCGACGTCGGGTTCCTACCGGGCCATCAGTGGCGAACGGGGAGCTGAGCCGTCGTGCCGTTCGTCCAGGCCCCTCCGGCGGGCGTACCGGTCGACGCCCTCTCTGATGGGTCATTGAGGGATGAGCCATGAGGGCGTTCGCCCGCACCACCGGTCCCGGCTCCGCCGGACACCTCGTCCCAAGCCGGTCCTGCACACCCCCGACCACTGAGAACACGTGGCGCTCGCTGAGCCAGGCGCCGACCGCCGAGCGGAGGACACATCAATGAGCCCGGCAACACCCCCGACGCACTCGACCCGCCTCCCGGCCCCGGAGGACCCGGGCACTCTCCCGCTGCCCCCGGCCGCCTTCCCCGACCCCGGCGTGGAGCTCCTCCGCGGTGCCTTCTACGCCCAGCGCCCGGGGTCGCGCCCCCTGTCCATGGACCTCTGGCTGCCGCGTGACCGCGGCGCGCCGGTACCCGTGGTCGTCTTCGTCCACGGGGGAGGGTGGCGCATCGGCAGGCGTGATGACCTGGGCCCGCGCTTCCGGGCGTGGCAGCCCGGCCCCTTCGCCCGGATCGCCCGGCAGGGGATCGCGGTGGCGTGCCCGGACTACCGGTTGAGCGCGGAGGCGACGGCGCCCGCGCAGCTCGAAGACCTCTCCGACGCCCTCGCCTGGCTGGGGGCGCGCGCCGACGAGATCGGCGTCGACCCCGGCCGCACGGTGATGTGGGGCGAGTCGGCCGGGGGCCACCTCGCCGCCCTGGCGGCCCTGACAGCGCCAACGGCGCCCACTGGGCCGACGGCACCGGCGGCGGGCACGGAGACCGGTGCCGCTTCCGGGAGTGTCACCGTCCGGGGGTGCGCGGCCTGGTACGCCCCCTCCGACCTCACCAACTTCGGCACCGACCACCCGAAGGAGCGCTTCGACCCCCGCGACCCGGACAGCTCCGAGGCGCGTCTCTTGGGTGTGCCTCCCGCCGAGGACCCGGAGCACGCCCTGGCCCACAGCCCCGTCGGCAGAGTCGCCCCGGGGGCGCCCCCGTTCCTGCTGATGCACGGCGACGAGGACCGCACCGTCGCCCTGCACCAGTCCGTCCGCCTCGCCGAAGCCCTCCACGCGGCCGGGGCCCAAGCCGATCTCCGAACGGTCCCGGGCGGCGACCACCAGTGGCGGGCCCTGCCGGAGGAGGACGTGCTCTCGTGCTTCACCACCACCGTGGACTTCTTCCACGACCGCCTCGGCACCCCCGCCTGAAAAGGAGGTCGGCTCCCCGGCCGTTGCCCGCACGAGGGCACTGTCCCGCACACGAGGTCCTCGAATGTCGACCACGGTCGGATGCCCCGGCCCCTGCTCGGTCGCCGCGAGACGCGTCATTCCGCCGTGACCGTCCTATTTTGAGCATAGTTGAAATATATTGCTCCCTAAGGTCTGAAATTCCTAGTTTTCTAGGGTTTGTTGCCCCGGAAAACAGGGAGATGGCATGGCACGAATCAGGCGTTCCTTCGGGCTTGCGGCGGCGATCGGTGTCCTGGGAGTCGCGGGCTCTCTTGCGATGGCGGCGCCGGCCTCGGCCGGCGAGGTGGAGGCGCAGTTCACGGGCGGCGAGATCACGAACGCCGCCCGGTCGGAGAAGTGGCTGGTCGTCGCCGACGACTGGAACTGCGGCGGAAGCGGCACGGCCTGCGGCAACAAGGTCCGCCTCTACCAGCTGGAGAGCTCCAAGGACCACATGAAGGACGCCGACGGGTACTACGTGCCGAACGGCTGCACGGGCACTCACTACTCCACCGGGAAGTACCCGCGGCCGACGACGGTCGGTTCCGGGTGGCACAAGATCAATGACCTCGTGGACCGGGTCGTCCTCATCAACTGCTGACCCGCGGGGCCACGGTCGTGCGCGATCTGCGCGCCATCCCCGCACCGCCTCGCAGGCAGTTCCTACGCTCCCGGCCTTCCCCCGGACCATGAGATCCCGGCCGTTAGGCCGTTCGTGTGGCCGGAGGTGACGCACGGGCCGTGGGAATCCCGCAGCGGCACCGTCGGTACGCACCACCACTGAGAGGCGGGGCTCCCCGGTCGAAGAGGAGCCCCGCCCGTGTCCGTCCGGCCCGCGTCGAAGTGTCGACCACGGTCGGATGCCCCGGGCCCTGCTCGTCCGGTTGGATCGTGTCACAGGCATGGGCGGGGCGGGTCCCAGGGGCGAGGGTCGGCGGACCCATTTTCGCGTCGACTCCTCTGACACCGCCGACACCACCACCGCTTCCGCCGACGGCGCGGTCGGCCCCGGGGCTCGGGGAACTGACCCCGCTGGAGGTCGAGGTCATGGCGGCGATCGCCGACCGCATGACCAACGGCGAGATCGCCGAGCACTTCGTGCTGTCCGAGGCGACGGTGAAGACCTATGTGGGCCGGATCCTGCGCAAGCTGGGGCTGCGGGACCGGGTGCAGACCGTCATCCGCGCCTACGAGGTGGGCCTCGCGTTGTCGGCCAGCCCCCGCTGACCCTGTGCGGCCCCCACGTGGGCGGGGTCTCCGAGGCACGGTTTTCATACGGGTAGGGGTATGGGGTACCGTGGCGGTGACGGCAGGCGGACGAAAGGCGGTGGACGGATGGAGATGTCCCCGGAGCTGGTGGGCGACGCGCTGACCCGGTTGCGGCGGGCCCAAGGGCAGCTCGCAGGCGTGATCTCGATGATGGAGGACGGCGCCGACTGCAAGGCGACGCTGACCCAGCTGGCCGCCGTCTCCCGGGCGCTGGACCGCGCCGGGTTCAAGATCGTCGCCAGCGGCATGCGGCACTGCCGGCAGGCTCGCGAGGACGGTGATGAGCCGCCGATGACCGAGGAGGAGCTGGAGAAGCTGTTCCTCGCCCTCGCCTGACGGGCGGCGGGCGCGGCGCGTTCGCGCGCCGTCTCTTTTTGCCCGGTCCATACCCCCCAGGGTGTGTGACTAAAAGGAATGAGTTTTAACTGAAAGTAGTCACCGGGCCCCGGTGCCGCGAGCCGATGCCCGGCCCGCCCCACCGACCGACTTCACCGATACGGAGGCCGACATGACGGCGCAGGCCAACGACGTCCACGTCATCAGCACCTCGTCCCTGGGGGACCGCAGCTACCTCGCGACCGACGGCGAGGCCGCCCTCGTGGTCGACCCCCAGCGCGACGTCGACCGCATCCTCGCCCTGGCCGGCCGCCTGGGCGTGCGCATCACCCACGTCCTGGAGACCCACATCCACAACGACTACGTCTCCGGCGGGCTGGAGCTCTCCCGGCTGACCGGTGCCGCGTACGGGGTCGCCGCCGCCGACGAGGTCCCCTTCGAACGCGTCCCGCTGGCCGACGGCGACGTCGTGGAGGTCTCGTCGTCCATGCGGGTGAAGGTCCTGGCCACCCCCGGGCACACCTTCCACCACCTCTCCTACGCCCTCGACGGCCCGGACGGCCCCGAAGGCGTGTTCACCGGCGGGTCCCTGCTGTTCGGCACCACCGGCCGCACCGACCTGCTCGGCCACCACCACGCCGAGGACCTGGCCCGCCACCAGCACGCCTCCGCGCGCCGCCTCGCCGAGCTGCTGCCCGACGGCGTGCGGGTGTGGCCCACCCACGGCTTCGGCAGCTTCTGCTCGGCCACCCAGGCCTCCGGCGACGACTCCACCCTCGGCAGGGAGAAGCAGATCAACCCCGCCCTGCGCCTGGCCGCCGACGAATTCGTCCACGAGACGCTGGCCGGGCTCGACGCCTACCCCGCCTACTACGCCCACATGGGCGTGGCCAACCTCGCCGGGCCCGAGCCGGTCGACCTGCGCACGCCGGTCCAGGCCGACCCGCGGGAGCTGCGCGACCGCCTGGAGCGCGGCGAGTGGGTGGTGGACCTGCGCAACCGCAAGGCCTACGTCGGCTCCCACCTGGCCGGGACCGTGAGTCTGGGGTTGGACGGGCCGATGGCCACCTGGCTCGGATGGATGATCGAGTGGGGCGCCCCCGTCACCCTGCTCGGCGAGACGCCCGACCAGGTCGCGCAGGCCCGGCGCGAACTGGTGCGGATCGGCATCGACCGCATCGCCGCCGCTGCCGCGGGTGCGCCCGAGGAGCTTGCCGCCTCGCCCGACCAGCTCCGCTCCCTGCCGACGGCCACCTTCGACGGCCTGGCCTCGGCCATGGACGGCGCGGTCCCCGACGGTCTTCCCGCCCCTGACGTCGTGCTCGACGTGCGCCTGAAGAACGAATGGGATGCCTCGCACGTGCGCGGTGCCGTGCACATCCCGCTGCCCGAGCTGGCGGGACGCATGGACGACGTCCCGCACGGCGCGGTGTGGGTGCACTGCGGCAGCGGGTACCGCGCCACGGCGGCGGCGTCGCTGCTGGCGCGCGCCGGGCGCCGGGTCGTGCTCGTGGACGACGCCTTCGACCGGGCTGAGTCCGAGGGCGTGCCGATGGCGGTGGCGTGAAGGTCCTGTCCCGTAGGCCCCTGAGGCCCCTCGCGATGGCGGCCGTCGGAGGCGTTGGAGCGGCGGACGGTCCGAAGCTCAGGGAGCGCGACGGAGCCGCCACCTCGACCGCACTGGCGGGGCGGTCCGCCGCACCGCATCGGTCGCGCGTCCCGTGCGCGTGCGCTGTGCCGAGATACCCGGCCCGCGCCGCGTGCCCTCCAAACGGATCGAGAGTGGCGGAATCACCACTATCGGCGGCGTGGAGTGGTGAATTCACCACTCTCGATCGCCGGTCCCTGCCCGGCCGCCATCACCGTCCCCGACCCGCTCACTGCCCCCACCCCGAATCCTGAGCACCGAGATCGAGGAACCATGAACGAGTCCATTCCCTCCGCCCACTCCGCCTCCCTCACCGTCGACGAGCTGCGAGCGCTGAGAGAGAACGACCCCCGCGTGCGCCTGATCGATGTGCGGACTCCGGGCGAGTTCGCCTCAGTGCACATCCCCGGCTCCTACAACGTTCCCCTGAACCTGCTGCAGGAGCACCGCAACGAGCTCACGGCCGACCACTCCGACCCGGTCGTGCTGGTCTGCCGTTCCGGCATGCGTGCCGACGAGGCGCGCAAGCTGGTCGACGCGGCCGGTCTCACCGGCATCAGCGTGCTCCAGGGCGGTGTCACCGCCTGGGAGACGGCGGGCGCGCCGGTCGAGAAGGGGCGCGGCACCTGGTCCATGGAGCGGCAGGTCCGCTTCACGGCCGGGGCGATCGTCCTGGTGTCGGTCCTCGCCGGCCTCGCCTTCCCTCCGCTGACCTGGATCGCCGCGATCATCGGAGCGGGGCTGGTGTTCTCGGCGGTCACCGACACCTGCGGGATGGCCCGCGTCTTGGCGCTGATGCCGTGGAACCGCGCCGTGTCCTGCGATTCGGGAACGATGCTCACGGCGCTGACCGGCCCGGACGCCGGGGGCTCCCGGTGAGCGCCGTCTGTCGCGTCGGCGCCCGCGTACCCGAGAGCGCGCGGGGGCGGCCGTGTTAGCGGCGCTCCTGTCCGGACTGGCCATCGGCGCCCTCATGGGGGTCCTCGGTGCGGGCGGGTCGATCCTCGCCGTTCCCGCCCTGGTGTTCGGCGTCGGCCTGTCGGTCCACGCCGCCATCCCCGCATCGCTCGCCGTGGTCGGGGCCTCGTCGGTGGCCGGGGTCCTGCCGCGTCTGCGGCAGGGCGTCATCCGCTGGCGCGTCGCCTTGGCGTTCGCTGTCCCGGGGATCCCGGCGGCGTTCGCGGGGACGGCGATCGGGCAGCGGCTCCCGGAGCAGTGGCTGATGCTCGGCTTCGCGGCCGTGATGGTCGCGGTCGCCGTGCGCATGCTCGTCGCGTCGCCGGGCGAGGACGGGGCGTGCCGCACCCGCTCGGGCGGGGTGGACTGGCGCTCCTGCCTGCCCAAGGCGGCCGCCGCCGGGGCCGCGGTCGGCCTGCTCACCGGGCTGTTCGGGGTGGGCGGCGGGTTCGTCGTGGTGCCCGCGCTGGCCCTGCTCCTGGGGCTGGACGCGGCCGAGGCCGTGGCGACCTCGCTACTGGTGGTGGCGCTCAACTCCGCGTCCGGGCTGGTCGCGCACTGGGGTTCGGCGCCCCTGGAGGGGGCGGGCACGGTGGCCGTGTTCGCGGCCGCTGCGGTGGTGTCGTCCCTGGTGATGGGGCGCTTGGCCCGTCGGATCCCCGCCGAGCGGCTGAAGCGGGCCTTCGCCGTCCTCGTCATGGCCGTCGCGGCGGCCGTGGCGGGCGCGGCCCTGCTGTGGCCGGAACTCCTGGCAGGGTGACCGGGCGGTCGGCGCCCGCCGCGTCCGGGACGCGTCAGTCCTCCATGCGTTCGCGCAGGATCCGCACTCCGTCGCCGCTGAGGTCGTCCAGGTGGGCTGGCCGTCCGGTCATCGCCATGATCAGGGCGAGGGTGCTCCCGGAGACGAGCGGTCCGGCCCCGGAGGCGAACGGCCCGTCGGTGGCGCGGAGCTCCAGCCCCTCGACCCGGCTCTTGGCCACGACGACCTGGTCCGAGCCCTTGTAGTAGTCCGCCACACGGGTCAGCACGGCGATCGGACGGTCACTCGGGATGCCCAGCGGCCGCCGGATGTCCTCGCCGTGGACGACCGCCTCGCCGAGGATGGCGGGCTTGGGCAGGGGCGGGAACGTCGTGCTGTCGATGACCGCCCGGAAGCGTTCCAGGGTCTCGGCCCCGGAGGCCCCCATCTGCTCCTCCAGGCGCATCGCGACCTGGGCGTCGAAGTCGAACCGGCAGCGGACGACCCCGGCGAACCATCGCAGGCCGTTCAAGGTGGCCGCGGCCGTCATGTGGGCGAGGACCTGCCGCACGGTCAGGCCTTCGCACAGCGACGGGGTCGCCCACCGCTCATCGGTCAGGTCCGCCAGGTCCTCGGCCAGCGCCGCCCGCTCTTGGTGGATCAGCGGCCACAGGTCCTCACGGCCGCTCATCGGTGGGCTCCACGGCGCGGGCCCGGTGCTGGTGACGGCATCTGACGCTCCTCGGCTCGGTACGCGACCTGCCCCGTGGCCACGGGGCAGGCAGGATTATCGCCTCGGCCTCTGACGATTCGAGGGCAGACAGGCCGTACACCCCCTCCACCGGACAGGGGGAGGGGGGCTAGGGTCCCGGTGTCCCATCCCCGAGGAGGGCCTCATGTCCGAACCCCCTGTCCCGCCGCCCGTGCCCTTCGACGCCGAGGTGGTGCCGGCCCTGCGTGCCGCGCGCGCTGTGGGGCCGCCCCTCGAAAGCCTGGACCAGATCGCCGCCATCCGCGCCGCCTACGCTGAGGTCGCCTCGGTGGCCGACGAGGACCTGCGGCGCGGCGGCGCCATCGATGTCGAGGAGCGCACGGTCCCCGGAGCGGACGGGGCTCCCGACATCTCTCTGCTGATCTGCCGTCCGGCCGTCGTGGACGGCCCCGTCCCCGCGCTGTACTACTCGCACGGCGGGGGGATGGTCATCGGCGACAACCGGCTCGGCATGCCGGAAGTGGTCTCCTGGGCCGCGGAGGAGGGGTTCGCGGTCGTCTCGGTCGAGTACCGGCTGGCCCCTGAGCATCCGCACCCGGCGCCCGTCGAGGACTGCTACGCCGGGCTGCTCTGGGCGGCGGAGAACGCCGCCGCCATCGGCGTGGACCCCGACCGGATCGTCGTCGGCGGGGGGAGCGCCGGCGGCGGCCTGGCCGCCGCGCTGGCCCTGATGGCCCGCGACCGCAAGGGACCGGACCTCAAGGGGCAGATGCTCCTGTGCCCCATGCTCGACGACCGCAACGACAGCGTCTCCATGCGGCAGATGGACGGACTCGGCATGTGGGACCGCCCGGCCAACCACGTCGGCTGGACGGCCCTGCTCGGCGAGGCGGCCGGCGGTCCGGACGTCTCTCCGTACGCCGCCCCCGCCCGGGCCGGAGACCTGTCCGGCCTCCCGCAGGCCTTCATCGACGTCGGCTCGGCGGAGGGCTTCCGCGACGAGGCCGCCGCCTATGCCTCCGCCCTCTGGGCGGCGGGCGGGCAGGCGGAACTGCACGTGTGGGCGGGCGGCTTCCACGGCTACGACTGGATGGCCCCCGGCGCGGCCGTGTCCCGTGCGGCGCGCGACGCCCGGCTCAGCTGGCTGAGGCGGGTCCTGGGGCGGTAGACCTCGGCGCGATGGCAAGTTAGATTAGGCTCACCTAATATCGACCGCCATCGTCGTCGACGCCTCCCGGAGAGGGGACCGAATGAGCCGGTTCGAACGCGCCGTTCTGCGGGTGCTGAGGGCCCCCGACCACTGGATCACGGTGCAGGGCGCCGCCGACGTGACGCCCCACTACCGCAGGGTCCGCTTCCACGGCCCCGACCTGCTCGCCGAACACGCCACCCCTCCGGGTTTCTGGCTGCGGCTCTGGTTCCCCAGCGGGGGCGATGAGTACCAGCGCGGATACACCGTCACCGACGTGGACCGGGAGAACGGGGAGTTCTCCGTCGAGTTCGTCCTGCACGAGGGCGGGAGCCTGGCCTCCGACTGGGCGCGCGCGGCGGAGAAGGGGGACCGCCTCAAGGTGACCGTCTACCCGGGCAAGTCCTTCTCGGTCCCGGAGCCGGCTCCTGCCGGGTACCTGCTCGTCGGGGACCCCGCATCGCTCCCCGCGATCAACGACATACTGCGCGCACTGCCTGAGCGGACCCGCGCGCGCGTGCTCCTCCAGCGCCAGCATGTCGAGGACATGGACCTGCCCACCGCAGTGCGCGAGGGCGACGAACTCACCTGGGTCGTGGAAGAGGACGGGCTGCCGAAGGCGGTCGAGGCGCTGAAGGGCGAACTCGACGGGTGGAGGGCGTGGGTGGCCACGGACACCGGCACCACCAAGCGCGTGCGCACTCTCCTGCGCGACACCTGCGGCCTCCCGAAGGACGCCGTCACCGCCCGCGGCTACTGGATCAAGGGCCGTTCGATGGGCGGAGCGCCGAAGGGGGAGTGAGTCCCCTCGGGTGCGGGCGGCGGACCCGCCCTGGGGCGTCCGGGGCGCCCGTCACGGGTGCCCCGGCCACACGCCCTTCGCGGCGGAGGCCGTCACATGGACATGTAGCCGCCGTCCGGCGATGACACGGCCCTGTCGGACTTCACCGAGCAGAACTGCTCGGAGGGCCCTGTGCGGTAGCCGGTGCGGTCGTGCAGGCCGCTCCGGTGCGCGGGAAACGGGGCGGGGCTGCGGATGCGGGCGCCCGTAGGGCAAAGCAAGCGCTGTCGGTGTCCTCGGATGCGCACACCGACAGCGCTCGAAGCCGTCAGCGAGCCACTATTTACTGCGGCTCATGAGGTTCATCTTGGGGGGATTGCTGGTGACACACCAGTAGTCGCGGGTGGAAGAAAGGAAGGTGTAAGTGTCGGCGAGATACTCGCACATGGGCTCGGGGAGGTCCTTTTGCTCGAGCCTCGTGTCGTTCGGCGGGCCGTAGGTTCCCGCGGTGTCGGCTCCGGCGGGTGCCGTGGCGAGAAAGGCGCCGGAGGTCGCAGCCGCGGCCACCAGGAGCGTGGCCGCGCCCTTCTTGATGCGCTTCATGCGGGATTCCCCTCGTCGGGTGAAAATTCTCGTCGTCCGAAGCCCGGCGCGATACAACGCCAGGCTTCTTTCGGACCCCTTGTAGGTATGGCCTTCAGGGGAGGGCGGGCGGAGCGGGCGCACGTAAACGCCCCAGTGTCCTGTGTGACGGCTCCGACTCCGCCCGTTGGGGCGGTAATGAAGGATCTATCCCTGAAAGATTTCCTCATTTCGCCGGTTCAGACGCTAGCTGTCGCCTGCGGGGGTCGCAAATTGCATGAGGGTACGTTGGAAGTGCGGCGAGTAGAAGGGGTGGCGGGGCGCTGGCCTGCCCTGATCCGGCGACGAGAGAGATCGCCCGTGCATTGTCGAGGGTTTTGATTCGCGTTGAAATTCCCTGGTGCGGCGGAGTGCCCGAGTGCAAGGAATGAGGGGTGCGTGATGTCGGTCACTCAATGGTTGTGGTGTGCGGCGCCGCCGGTGAGCCGATCTCCGGAGTCACCGGCGGCTCCGTGTCGTCCGGCCGCGCGCGTTCCGTGGCGGAGGCCGTCACATGGACGTGTAGCCGCCGTCAGCGATGAACTCCGAGCCGGTGGAGTAGCTTGACTCGTCGGACGCCAGGAACAGGACCAGGTTCGCCAGTTCCTCCGGGCGGCCGGTGCGGCGCAGGGGCTGGATCCTCGCCAGGTCGTCGACGCCGGAGCCCTCCGTCATCGGTGTCGTCACGAAGCCGGGGTGCACCGAGTTCACGCGGATGCCCTCCGGACCGAGTTCCTGTGCGGCGCCCTTGGTCATGCCGCGCACCGCCCACTTGGTGGCGGTGTAGCCCATGATCCCCGAGAAGGCGATGATGCCGCCGATCGAGGAGATGTTGACGATCGAGCCGCCGCTGGCCGTGCGCATCGAGCCGATGACCGCCTTCATGCCCAGGAACACCCCGACCTGGTTGACGTCGATGTCCCTGCGGAAGTCCTCCTCGGACATCTCCTCCAAGGGCTGGTTGTGCACGATGCCCGCGTTGTTCACCAGCACGTCCACCGGCCCGAAGAGCCGCTCGGCCGCGGTGACCGCGTCCTTCCACGCCTCGGCATCGGTCACGTCGAGGTGCACGAACCCGGCGGCATCGCCCAGTTCGGCGGAGAGCGCCACGCCCTCGTCGTCCAGCACGTCGGCGATGACGACCCGCGCCCCCTCGTGCACCAGTGCCCGGACCTGCGCGGCCCCCAGACCCCGCGCGCCGCCGGTGACGATCGCGACCTTGCCTTCGACCCGTCCCATGGTGGACCTCCACGTCCTCTCATGCGGGCGGCGGCCCTGCGTCGTCGCCCGGCTATGAGGGAACGGGAGACGGCTGTCGAGTATTCCTATTAGGAAGCAAAGAGGGGAGGGGAGGTTGACGGGGAGGAGTGTGAGTGGTTTATTACTCACATGACGACGCCAGAGTCCCGCCGACAGCTGTCCACCGCCGACGAGCGCAGGAGGACGGTCCTGCGGACCGCGATCAGCGCCTTCGCCGAAGGGGGCTACTTCGGCACCACGACCACGGCCGTGGCCCAGCGGGCGGGCATCTCGCAGGCCTATGTCTACCGGCTGTTCCCCGGCAAGGAGGCGCTGTTCACGGCGGTGGTGGAGCACTGCTTCGCCCTGATCCGCGAAAGTCTGGGCGACGGTGCCGCCGCGGCCGACGGCAGCTCGCCGGAGGCGGTCCTGGACGCGATGGGCGAGGCCTACGCCCGGCTCATCGCCGACCGCGACCTGCTGATGCTCCAGTTGCACGCGCAGTGCGCGGCGGCTTCGGAGCCCGCGATCGGGGAGGTGGTGCGGGCGGGGTACGCCCGGCTGGTCGAGTACGTCCGCGGGGTCTCCGGTGCGGCGGAGGCCGACGTCCAACGGTTCTTCGCCACGGGCATGCTGTGCCACCTCGTGGTCGCCCTCGATGCCGGCCGCATCGACGCCCCGTGGGCGCGGACGCTGTCCGACGGGCTCCGCCATTTCTGACGCCCGCACGGCGGGGCGGAGGCGGGGGCATGGCCCGCGCCCCGTGCCGGTCTCGGGGCGGCCGGTTTCACGGGGGCGGGCGGGCGCGTGCCCGGACCGCCCTGGACGGGGACGCCGTCCATGCCGTGGCGCCGAGCGCCCCCGCTGCCCGTACCGCCGCCCCGATGGCCGTTTCTTCGGCCCGAAGAGTGAGTGGTCGACCACTCATACTGCACGTTGAGGAGGCCGTTGTGACCGCCCCGCCGGACCCTGCCGACGCGTCCGCCTCCCCACCCCCCGCGTCGGCCCTCAGGGCCGCGCTCGGGAACCGGCCCGTCGGCCGGTCTCCCGGCCCGACCTCCGAGAGAGGAGCACCTGCCATGCCGCTCGCGTCGACCCGGCCTGCCCGGCCGCGCCAGGAGCCGTCGCGCCCGGCGCGCGCCGCGGTGCTGGCCGCGGCGATGATGACGATCATGGCGGCGGCGATCATCTCGCCCAGCCTGCCCGCGATGCGCGAGGTGTTCGCCGACACCCCCGGAGCGGACCTCCTCGTCCGCTCCGCGCTGACCGTCACCTCCCTCGCCATCGCCGTCAGCGCCCCCCTGTCCGGACTGGTCGCCGACCGCGTGGGGCGCCGACCGCTGCTCGTGTCCGGCCTGGTGCTCGCCGCGGTCAGCGGCACCGCCGGACTCCTGGTCACCGATCTGTACGTGCTGCTGGCCACCAGGGCGCTGCTCGGCGTCGCGGTGGGCGGGATCATGACGGCGGTCGGCGCCCTGATCACCGACTGGTTCGACGGGCCGCGGCGCGCGTCCTTCCTCGGCCTGCAGCAGGCGTTCGCCAGTCTGGGCGGCGTCGTGTTCCTGCCCCTGGCCGGGACACTGGCCGCGGTCGACTGGCGGGCGCCGTTCTGGATCTACGCCGTCTCGGCGGGCGTCGCCGCGTTCGCCATCGGCGCTCTGCGCACGGAGCCGCGCATCCGGCGCACCGGGCACGCGGAGCACGCCGCAGCGCCCCGCCGCCCGTCCCGCCGCCCGCCCCGTCCGCCCGTCCGGACGACGACCAGCCGCATCCTCGGCGTCTACGTGCTGGCGCTGGTCGCCACCCTGGTGTTCTACATGGCGCCCACCCAACTGCCCTTCCTGCTCAGCGGTCACGGAACCGGGCCCGCCCTCACCGGCGCGGTGATCGCCGGAAGCACCCTCACCGGCGCGGTCGGCGCGCTGGCGTTCCCGGCCCTGCGCCGCCGCCTGACGCCCTCCGCGATCACCGCGATCAGCGTCGCCCTGCTCGGCGCGGGCTGGCTGCTGGTCGGCACGGCCGGCACCGTCGGACCGATCGCGGCCGGGCTGCTCGTCGGCGGCGTCGGCGTCGGGTTCATCGTCCCCAACCTCAATCTGCGGCTCAGCGAGCTCGCCCGCCCCGACCGGCGCGGCCGGGTCCTCAGCGGCCTGGTCACGGCGATCTTCCTCGGGCAGTTCCTTTCGCCGCTCGCCGTCCACCCCCTCGTCCACGCCACCGGCCTCGCCGCCGCGTTCACCTGGACCGGCGGCGCGATGGCGGCAGTCGCCGCCCTCGCCGTCATCGGGCCATGGGCGGCCCGCACAGGCCGGGACCACGGCGCCTCGCACTGAGGCTCCTCACCCCACCGAAAGGAAAGAACGATGATCCAGCACGGAATCCGCTTCACCTTCAAGTCCGGCGTCACGCCGGAGCAGCGCGAGGAGGCATTGGAGAGCCTGCGCGAGCAGGGGCGGGCCATCCCGGCCGTGACCTCCTTCGTCGTCGGCCGCGACTACGGCGGCGAGTACGAGTGGGGGGCCGCCTTCGCGATCGAAGACCTCGACGGCTACTGGGAGTACCTCATCCACCCCGCCCACCTGCACACCGACCGGGTCGGGCTGCCGCTGGTCGACAGGTTCGCCTCGTTCGACATCACCGACGACCCCTCCCCGGACTTCGGCGAGAGGATCGCCGCCCTGCACCAGCGCCGGTTCGACAGCCTGCCCGACATCACCAAGCTCGTTTCCGATCTGGGCGAGTACGTCGGCAGCGCCGCACCGGGCCCGCACGGCGACTGACCGCGGCCCCGGCACGGGGGCGAAGGGAGAGGGAGGCAATGGTGCCCGGGACCGCCGCTCCGCGTAAGGGCGGTCCCGGGCCGCGGCGCCCCCGACCCCAGAGGAGGAAGGCCGGTCCGCCGCTCAAGGGCGTGGGCCTTCCCGGGAAGGCCGTGCGAACCCCGTGCGCGACGCGCGACGAGGGGGTGCGCGCCCGGCCACGGGGCCGCCGCGCCGCCCTCGGGCGCGACGAGGGGGAAAGCCTAGGAGGAAACCGGCCCAATTGCGGACCTAGTCGTGCGAACCAGGCCGGTTTCGGCCATGCCTGGCCCGGCCTCGGTGCAGGGCGGTATAGGGAGGTATAGGGCCGCGACGGCGGGGGTGACCGGCCCGCCGCCCTGGCGTTCTCCCGTCGTCCTCCAGCGATCCGGAAGGAGGAGAAAGGGGAAAGCGCCCCGGGACGGGACCCGCACGGGTCGGGCGGAGCGCTTCCCCGGCTTCACGGCCCGCGGTCCTCAGGCCGCTGGGGCACGGACATCGCAGACTGTGCGGGCCGGCCATGGAGGCGGCGCGGGCACAGCGGTCCGTGCAGGGCGTGCAGGCCGCATGAACCCCTGCAGGCCCCATGAACCGCGCAGGCCGCGCAAGCCGCCCAGACTGCACAGGCGGCCCCGGGGCCGGTCCTCTCACCCCTCGGACAGGCGTGTCAGCAGCCCGGACAGCAGGGCCACCTGGTGCGGGGTGCGGCCGATGCTCACGTGCTCGTCGCGGGAGTGGGGGCCCGCGCCGGCCGCGCCCAGGCCGTCCAGGACCGGGCGGCCCAGGGCGGCGACCAGATTGCCGTCGCTGGCCCCGCCCACCGAGATCTGCCCCAGGTCCTCGCCGAGCCCGGCCGCCACCTCGCGGGCCAGCCCGAAGGCGCGGTCGGTGGCCGGCCCGGGGTTCATCGGCGGACGGTTCCACCCGCCCGACACCTCCACCTTCACCCGGCCGTCCGAGGGCGCCAGCGCCGCCAGCCCGGCGTCGACGCGCGCGGGCTCCTCCGGGTCCTGAATACGCACGTCCACCTGGCACGAGGCCTTGCCCGCCACGACGTTGCGGGCCGTTCCGCCACTGAAGACCCCCACGTTGACCGTGGTTCCGCGCTCGGGGGCGGCCAGGGCCGCCATCCTGGGCACGAGCTCGGCCAGGGCGTGCACGGCGCTCGCCCCCGCCTGCGGGTCCAGCCCCGCATGCGATTCGATCCCGGTCGCGGTCACGTCGAACAGGCCCATGCCCTTGCGGCCCGTCTTGACCATGCCCTCCCTGCTGGGCTCCAGCACCAGCGTCACGTCCGCGGCCCGGCCCGCGTGTTCGATGTGCGGGCTGGAAGCCGGACTGCCGACCTCCTCGTCGCCATTGAAGAGGAAACGGATCGACGGCAGGGGCAGCCCTGCATCACGGAGGGTCTTGACCGCCCAGACGCCCTGCACGATGCCGGCCTTCATGTCGAAGCACCCCGGGCCGCTGAACCGGTCGCCGTCGATGCCGACCGGCCATTCCTCCAGGGTCCCCTCCGGCCACACGGTGTCGTAGTGGCACAGCAGCAGCACCTCGCCGCCGCCGTCACCCGGGTACAGCATCTCCAGCACGTCGCCGTGGACGCCGCCGTCCCTCCGGACGCGTTCGGCCGGGGCGCCCAGACGCTCCACCGCCCACGCCTCGATGTCCTCCAGCCCGGCGTCCAGCAGGCGCTTGTCGCTGCTGGGCGTCTCCTTCTCCACCAGGCGGCGCAGGTCGTCGAGGATCAGGGGCAGGTCGCGCCGGGCCGCCTCGGCCAGCCCGGGCAGGGACGCATCGCTCACGTCGTCACCTTCTCGTCGGTCGGAACCAGGGACAGGGAACACGGGGGGTGTGCGGGGCGGGGCCGTGGGCCGCCTGAAGGGGCGGACCGGCGGCCCCGCTGGCGGCCTCGGTCCTCATCGGACCGGAGCGCCAGGGCCGAGCGGAAGGCCCAGGCCCCACCAGGCCAGGAGGATCAGCGTCCACCCCACGAGCATGGCCACCGAGATCGGCAGCGTCATCGACAGCAGGGTGCCGATGCCCGCGTCGCGCCGGTAGCGCTGCAGGAAGCCCAGCGCCATCGCGAAGTAGGGGCTCATCGGGCTGATCACGTTGGTAGGGGAGTCGGCGACGCGGAACACCGCCTGGGTGGTCTCCGGCGGGATGCTCAGCAGCATGAACATCGGCACGAACACCGGTGCCACGAGCGCCCACTGCGCCGACCCGCTGGTGATCATGATGTTCATGACGGTGCACACCAGGACCATCCCGACCAGCATCACCGGGGTGGGCACGCCCGCCGCGTCCAGCAGCTCGGCGCCGCGCACCGCCAGCACCTCGCCCAGGCCGGTCCATGTGAAGTAGGCCAGGAACTGGGAGGCGGCGAAGAACAGCACCAGCACCGGCGCCAGGTCCCGCACGCCGGTGGCCATCGCCTCGGGGATGTCGCGGGCCCGGGGCATGCTGCCGGTGGTGCGGCCGAAAACCGCGCCCATGACCAGGAACAGCAGGCCCATGATGAAGGCGATTCCGGTGATCAGGGGCGAGCCGAGCACACCGCCGTCCTCGCCGCGGAACGGCGAGCCGGAGGGGATCAGCACGGCCGCGATGAGCGCCGCCGCCCCGGCGAACACCAGCCCGGCGTTGCGCAGGCCGCGCCGCTCGTCGGCGGTCAGGCGCATCTCGCCCAGCTCGGCGTCGGCGTCCTCGCCGTCGACCTGCATCCGGGCGGTGGCCGGGGCCAGGACGAACTCGGCGACCGCGGTGATGATCAGTGCCAGCAGCACCGCGCTGACCGCGGTGAAGAAGTAGTTGGCCACCGGGGTGACCACGTACTCCGGGTCGATGATCTGCGCGGCACCGGTGGTGAGCCCCGCGAACAGGGCGTCGCCGGGTGTCAGGGCCACCGAGGCGTTGTAGCCGGCCGAGATCGAGCCGAAGGCCACCACCAGGCCGAGGACGGGGCTGCGCCCCGCGGCCTTGAAGATCATGGCGCCCAGGGGGACGAGCACCACGTAGGCGGCGTCGGAGGCCACGCTCGCGCTGACGCCGACCGCGGACAGCGCGAAGGTCAGCAGCTTGTCCGGCACGCGGGTGACGCTGCCGCGCAGCGCGGCGTTGAGCATGCCGGCGCGCTCGGCCACCGCCACGCCGAGCATCACGACCACGATGAGCGCCATGGGCGGGAAGGCGGCGAAGTTGTCGACCGCGTCGCCGAAGATCACCTGCACGCCCTCGGAGCTGAGCAGGCTCTCGACCGCGATGCGCTCCCCGTCGGCGGGCGAGACGGCGCCGACGCCGAGGGCGTCGAGGACCGCGCTGAGCACCACGACCAGGGCGCCCATCAGGATGAACAGCCAGAACGGGTGCGGCAGCCGGTTGCCCGCGCGCTCGATGAACTGGAGGAACCGCATGAGCCCGGCCATGGTGCGGCCGGTGCTGCGGAGGTCGGCAGTGGCCACCGTCGACTCCTCGGGGATCGGAAGGGCAGGGGAGGGGCGTGTCGCCATGAGCTGCGTCACGTCGCCCTATGACGAGCAAGAGTCCCTCGCGGTGGTCAGTCTTGTCAATATCGAGCATGAAAATGGGCGATTAAGTCAGCAGAGGGGGATGGTGTAGTGGCTATCATCCACATGTGGGTGCACAGGAGATGGATGAACTCGACCTCGACCTGGTGGCGGCCCTGCAGTACGCCCCCCGCGCGCCCAGCAGCGCGCTCGCCGAGGTCCTCGACAGCTCCCCGAGCACGGTGGGCCGGCGCCTGCAGAGGCTCCAGTCCTCGGGCCAGCTCAGGGTGGTCGGACAGCTCGACTGGTCGCTGGTCTCCGACGCCCACCCGCGCCACATGTGGCTCCACGCCGAGTCGGGCAGGGCGGTGGAGGTCGCCCGCCGCCTCGCGCGCATGCCCGAGACGCAGCTGGTGGCGCTCAGCAGCGGACGCGCCGACATCTACTGCGTGGTGCATCCGGCGGAGCGCGCACGCGCCGCGGAGCTGCTGACCACCGAGATCCCATCGGTGGAAGGGGTGCGGGGGACCCAGTCCGACCTCGTCCTGCGCCCCGTGACCCGCGCCGACGCCTGGACACTGGACCGCCTGCCGCTCGGTCGCCTTGAGGCGCTTCGCCCCTATCGGACGCACGTGCCCGAGCCGGACGAGGGAGCGGTCGCCTCAGGACCCTTGTCGGACGACGAGATCGCGGTGGTGGGCGTCCTCCACGCCGACGCGCGCGTGGGGTCGGGGGACGTGGCCAGGGAACTGGGGGTCAGCCAGTCGACCGCGTACCGGCTGGTGCAGTCGCTGCTGGAGCGCGGCGTCGTGCGCCCGCGGGTGGAGGTCGAGCCGGAGCGCCTGGGGATGCACCTGGAGGTGATCCTGTCCCTGACGGTGCGTCCGGGGGCGATCGCCCACGTGGCCGAGAAGCTGTCGGCCCACCCGTCGGCGCGCTATGTGTCGGTGGTCGCGGGGGAGGTGTCCCTGATCCACCACGGTGCCTTCCGGGACGAACGCGAGCTGGGGCGGTTCATCACCGAGGACCTGGCGGCGCTGCCGGGGATCGCCGACGTCAGGTCCTCGGTCCTGCTGGAGGTCTTGCGCCGGTACTGGATCGACCGGGACAAGGGCCTCCTGGGAGAGGCGAGGCTGCCGTTCACGAGCAGGGGCGGAGGCCGGTAGCGAGCGCGCCTGAAGCGCGCGCCACCGCACGGATGCGAAGGGGCAGGGGGCCGGCCGCGGTCCCGCCCCGCCCGCTCAGCCTGCCTGGAGCAGGCGGGCGCGCTGGAGCGTCCCCACGATCTTCGTCTGGGTCGGGTCGTAGGGGTGGGCGAGGTGGCCCGCCCTGATGGCCGACCTCTCGGCCTCCACGGCGGCTTCGGCCTTCCTCTCCTTGCCGGCGGCGATGTGCAGCAGCAGCTGGGCGTGGGTGTGCTGGTACTTCGACATGCGGGGGTCGTCGGGGTGGGCGACCTGCAGCGCGCGCTCGGCGAACTCCAACGCCTCGTCGAGGCGGTCCGGGCCGTCGGCGCCCTGCCCGAGGAACTCGGCCACCTGGAGCAGGCGAACCGGAAGGTGCGGGCTGCCGGCATCGGTCATCTCCAACGCCTCGCGGGCCAGGCGTAGGCTCTCACTCAGCTCGGTGGGGTCCTTGCCGGGGTCCTTGAGGGCGGACGCCGACCATTGGGCCCCCAGGGCCCCCGCCAGCTGCTGGCGGTACATCGCGGCGTGGGGGTCCTCGCTCCCGCCCAGTCTGATCGCCTCGCGAAGGTGCTCCAGGCCGCCGTCGATGTCGGCCTGGGCGCCGCTGTCGAGGTAGCGCATGGCCAGCGCCAGGCCCAGGAGGTAGTGCGGCCACGGGTCGCGGCTCTCGGGCTTCAGCAGCGCGCGGGCCCGGTTCACGGCCTTCTCGATGCCCTCACTGCCGGTGCCGGCGGTCGTGTGCTCAGAGAAGAGGACGTCCCTGAGGAGTTCGGAGCGGATACGGGCGAGATCGGACATGGGAGGTTCCTGGGGTCGTCCGGGCACAGGAGGCCGATGGTAGCCACCTGCGGTGCGGAAGGCACCTGTATAAGGTGATTCGTGCTCCGACCGGCTCCGACCGCACACCCCCTCGACCCCCCGAACGGAGAGCGCGTGTCCGCACCCCAGCAGCCCGTCCTCATGCAAGCCGTGGCCTCGTGGTCGCGGATGGAGGCCCTGATCGGCACGCCCCTGGGCGAGCAGGCCTGGCGTGAGCACTGGGCGGTGGTGGCGCGGCTGCGCAGGTCGTACGTGCTCTTCTGCCTGGGGCTCGGGCTGTTCTCCGGAGGGGCCGCCGCCGTCACGGTGACGCTGCTCGGACTCGTGTGGCAGGAAGGGGAGGGCTTCCCCTTCACCGTCCTGCCCTTCGTGCTCACGCCGGTGGTCCTCGGGCCCGTGTGGAAGCGCCGGACCGCCCTGACCGTGGCCCCGTTCCTGGGGCAGCGCCGCCACGTGTGGCCCCGGTGGCTGTTCTCGCTGGTCTTCCCCGTCGTGCTGATCCTCGGGGTGTTCGTGCCCTGGAACCCTGCCTGGACGGTGGTCGCGGCGTTGCTGTGCGCGGGCCCGTGGTGGCTCAGCGCGGGGCTGGAGATCCGCCGCCCCCTGCCGGACTACCCCGGGGCCTGGCGCGCCTGACCGTCCGTCAGGAGCCCTCCGGCCGGCCGTCCCCGCCGGGGCCGTCCCCGCCGGGCCCACCGCCGCCGTCGGGTCCCCCGTCGCTCCAGTCCGCCGTCGCCTTGCGGACCACCTCGACGATGGTGTCCCGGACGGCGGTGTCCAGGTCCTCCCCGGAGGTCGGCTCCTCGGACACGTCCGAGATCAGGCGGTTCAGCTGCGGCAGGGTGGACGGCCAGGCCGCCAGGCCGATCAGCACCATCATCAGCGACGTCGTCCGCCGGTCGGCCCGCGTGCCCAGCAGCCCCGCCAAGGCCCCCACCTTCTCGGTGTAGAGGGCCCGGCGGTTCTCCCGTCCGGGGAGTTCGGCGTCCTCCCCGTAGTGCAGCGACTCCCACATGAGCAGGCGCAGCAGCTGCGGGTTCTTGCGGTGGAACTCGTAGAGCCGCCCCGCGTACTCGGCGATGTCGCCCGAGGGCAGGCCGATGCCGTTCGTGTGCTCGGCGAGGGCGTCGACCATCACCGCCTCGAACAGGGCCTCCTTGTTGCCGAAGTGCCCGTAGATGCGCTCCTTGTTGACGCCCGCGCGCTTGGCGATGCGTTCGACGCGCGCACCCCCGACCCCGTGCTCGGCGAACTCGTCGCGGGCGGCGGAGAGGAGCTTGGCGCGGGTGGCAGCGGCGTCGCGGGGCATGGCGGACAGGGTACCGCCCACCGACCGGTCTGTCGGGAGCCGTGGAGAAGTTGCCAACCGAAAGGTTGGTTGTATAAGGTCCCGGCCATGACCCCACCTACCTCCGCGGTTCCCCCGTCCCCGCCCGCCGCCGGTCCCGGCGGCGCCGCTCCGGCCTGGGCGCGCACGGGCCCCGCCATCGCCCTGCTCGCGGCCGCCGCGATCCCGATGGTCGGCCAGATGTACTCCGTCCTCGCCCTGCTCGGGCCGATGGCCGAGGACCTGGGATCCACCCCGCACGCCCTCACCTGGGTCTCCACGGCCTTCGCCCTCGCCTACGCCGTCGGCTTCCTCTTCGCGGGCCCCCTGTGCGCGCGCTTCGGCCCCCGCGCCACCATCACCTGGGGCCTGGTCGCCACGGCCGCCACCACCGCGCTCGTGGCCGCCGCGCAGTCCCCCGAGTCGGCCATCGCCCTGCGTGCGCTGCAGGGGCTGACCACCGCCACGCTCGCCCCGGCCGCGTTCGCCTACGTCGCCGAGCACATCCGCCCGGAGCACCGCCCGGCCGCGATGACGGCGGTCAGCGGGGCCGCCCTGGCCTCCGCCCCCGTCATGCAGATCGCCGCGCAGGGCATCACCCTCGTCGCGGGCTGGCAGGCGGTCTTCCTGGTCAGTGCCGCCGCCCTGCTGGCCGCCGCCCCCGTCGCACGCGCCGTCCTCCTTCCGTCCCGGAACGACGGACGGCGCGGCCTGCTCGGGGCCTTCGCCGCCATGCCCGGCCTGTTCTTCGAGCCCCGGCCGGCGGCGCTCTTCGCCGCCACCGCCACGCTGCTCGGCGGGTTCGTCGCGGTCTACACGGCCGTCACCGTCGCAGGGCCGCCGGAGATCGCGGGCGACGACGGCGCCCTGCTCGTCCTGCGCGCCTCCGCGCTGCCCGCGATGGTGGCCGTCCCCTTCCTCGCGGGCGTCCTGGGGCGATGGAACGCCGGGACGCGTGCCGTCGCCGGTCTCGCCCTCGCAGCGCTCTCGGTCCTGGCCACCGCTCTCATGGGAGGCAGCACCATCGGCCTCGGCGCCGTCCTGCTGGTCTTCACCGCCGCCATCCTGGTCGCGGCGCCCGCGCTGGTGCAGAGCATCGGCGAACACGCGGGGCCGGAGCGCCAGGGGGTGGGGACGGCGCTCTACGCCTTCTCCATGTTCGTCGGTGCGGGCATCGGCCCCCAGCTGGCCGCCGGTGCCGCGGGGCTCGGGTTCGCCGGGATCGTCGTCGTGGTCGCAGGGGTGCTCCTCCTGGGAGCGCTCCTCGCGGCGGCCGCACGGCGCCCGTCTGCCTAGGGTGTCCGCCATGCCCGATGAATCCACCAACGGAGACCGGTTCCGCGCCGAGGCCGCATCGCGGAACCTTCCCGCCGACGAGACGGAGGAGTGGATCCGAGACGTCCTGCCTGCGGTCTACCTCGGAGACGGCGGCGACAGCGGAGACGGACCGCCTGTGGCCAGGCTGGGCGGGAACCCGACTCTTCCGCAGGGGCGCCCGACCCTCCGTCGCCCTTCGTCGCCTCGATCGACTGCGCAGCCCTCCCGTCCGGCGGAACCGACCTCCCCCTGCCGGCGGGAGGGCACCTCCTGCTGTTCGCCGACCCCGCTGACAGGAGACAGGGGCCGGCGCCCGGCGAGGTCGTGCACGTCCCCGAGGGGTCGGCCGCGGTCGCCCGCCCCGTCGGCGAGCGCGTCCCCTTCACGGCGAAGCAGGCGACCCGGTCGTATCGACGCTTGGAGCCGCAGTCCTGCGAGAGCTTCGCCGTCGACCGGTGGGGGCCCGCGCCTGAGGACGAGCACTTCGAGCTCGCTGAGGAATTGGACGACGCATGGAGGGAGGTGTACGGCCTGCCGCCCGGATGGGACCTCCAGATCGGCGGGCACCCGATCGTCCTCCAGAACGACCCTGTCCACTGGGCCCGCGAGAAGGCCGGGGAGGAGGCTGAGGACTGGGCGCTCCTGGCCACGTGGAGGTGCGGGGACGACGTCGAGGAGCTGGACGGCGGCGTGATCCACTGGGTGCTCCGCCGTCGGGACCTTGCGGCCCTGCGCTTCGACCGCGTGCACCGCTACACCGACATGGCATGACCGGCACCCGAGGCCTGGAGCGGTGTTCGGTTCCCGGAGAGGCCGGGAACGCCGCACCTAGACGGCAGGCCTCGGGTCCTCGTCTCCCAGAAGGCTCAGGGCCTGCATCGCCTCACGCTCGATGCGTGAGAGATCGCCCAGAACCGTCCCCGCCTGGTCCAGGTACCGCGTTTCACCCGTTCGACCGGCCTTCGCGATGAGATCCGCGGCTTCCGTCCATAGGGGGGCCGCCTCGCCGTAGAGGCGGTGGCCGGTGCGCAGGCGGGGACTGTCGACCAGCCCGGTGCACTCGCCGAGGAAGTCCCGATAGAGGTTGCGGAACAGGGCCCCTCCGGTACCGCCCTTCTCCATCAGCAGGGCGGCCTGTGGGAGGTCGACCTCCGGATCCTCGGTCCTCCGGAGCCATCCCCTGACCAGCGTGCCGGCCTTGTCGATTCCGCGGTGGCCCAGGTTGGCGATGGGCGGGTCGAGGAAGGCGCGGGCGCACGCGGTGACGGCGGGAACGATCCGCTCCCGGAGCGGGGACGGATCCCCCGCCCTGTCGGGTACGGCGGCGACCGAGAAGGACCGGTTCCTGGCGGTCATCGGACCGCGCGCGGCCCTGGCCTGAGCGAGTGAGGACCGGCTCGTGGAGACCGTCCCGCCCTGCTGGTCGGTATCGATCAGGTACGCGTCGTGCTCGTCGTAGCCGTACATGGCAACGACATGGCCCCCGAAGTGCACCTTCGAGCCGAAGTAGTCCAGGTGGTAACTGTCGAGCTGCAAGCCGACAGGGCACCCGGCGTCGATGAGGGAGGCCGCGTTCTCCCACGCCTTGCGCGCGGAGGTCGTCTCGCGGACCGAGAGTTCCAGCCCGAGTGCGGAGGCCAGGTTCTTGGTGAGCTCGAAAGGCTTGACCCGTCCCCCGAGGAAGGGGAAGGGCATCTGCTTGCTGTCCCAGTAGACGAAGGAGAGTCCGGCCCCTAGGCCGAAGAGCATGGGCTCGGACAGATCGATCCCTCGGTGCCGAAGGAGCACGCCGAGCGCCGTCGTCTCGCAGTGCTGCATCCCGCGGGCTTCCGCCCCGTCCACGATCACCTTGCCGAGCTCCATGGCGGCCCCTCTCCGTTCCCGAACCGAGGCGAACGGCCGGGCCCCCATTATGGTCGCGCGGCCGTGCGGGCAGTGGGGCGGCTCCGGCCGGTTCTCGTTGATCTCGGGGGAGTCGGCCTTGTACCGGCCGGTACAAGGCCGACTCCCCCGAGATCAACGCGGGTTCGGGCCGGTGGGGCGCCTTTCAGACGGATGTCCTCCCGTATCCCCACGTGACGCCCCTACTCCCAGCGCACAGGCGCCGCGTGGCAGAATCCCGGCATGGATCCCGCCATGGTCGCCGCCTTCTCCCTCGCCGTCCTCCTCCTCAGCATCGCGCCGGGGCCCGACATGCTCTACATCATGGCCAACGCCGCCGCCGGCGGCCGCAAGGTCGGGGTGGTCGCGGCCCTGGGGATGTGCACGGGGCTGTTCGGCCACACTCTGGCCGCCGCCTTCGGCCTCGGGGCGCTCATCAGCGCCGCCCCCCACCTCCTCGACGCCGTGCGCCTGCTGGGCGCCGCCTTCCTCGCCTACCTCGCGTTCACCGCGCTCCGCGACAGCCGCCGCCGCAAGGACGAGGCCCCTGACGCCACCGGCGCGGCACCGGTCCCGGCCGCGCGCTCACTCCGCCGGGTCTACGCCATGGCGACGCTGACCAACCTGGCCAACCCCAAGGTCGTCCTGTTCTACCTGGCGTTCCTCCCGCAGTTCGTGACGACGGGTCCGGGGGCCCTCCCGGTGACCGCCCAGCTCCTGCTCCTGGGGTGCCTGTTCGTCGTCATCGGGCTGCTGGTGGACGGGACCGTCGGCATCATGGCCGGCATGCTCTCCGAGCGCCTGCTCCGCCGCGGGCCCGTGCGCCGGTGGATCGACCGGGCGTGCGCGGCCGTCTTCGGTGCCCTCGCCGCCCGCCTGGTCCTGGACGTGCGCTGAGGCCGCGGGGCCGACCGGCCGTCGGCCCCGCACACGACGCCCCCCGCACACGATCCCCCGCACCGTGCCGGGCGGTGGAACCCTGACGAAAGCAAGGGGTACCTCCCTGCCGATCGGCGCTGTCGACGCTGGTCCCCCGCTTCATAACGTGCCGTCCACGGCCGGACACGACACGGAAGCGGAGACATGCGTCCAGCTACACGGAGCACGAAGGCCACACAGGCCACCGGGACCACACCGCCCCGCACGGGGCACGAACACGCCCTCCAAGCGACCGGACTGGTGAAGCGGTACGGGCAGGGGCCCACGGCCGTCACCGCCGTGGCAGGGGTCGACCTCGCCTTCTCCCGCGGGGAGTTCACCGCCGTCATGGGCCCTTCGGGCTCGGGCAAGTCCACGCTCATGCACCTGCTCGCGGGGCTCGACACCCCGACGGGCGGGACCGTCGCCGTAGAAGGGCACGACCTTGCGGCGCTCAGCGACCGCGAACTGACCGCCCTGCGGCGTGAACGCATCGGCTTCGTCTTCCAAGCCTTCAACCTCCTGCCCGCACTCACCGCCGAGCAGAACATCCTCCTGCCCCTCAAGCTCTCGGGGCAGCGACCCGACCCTGCGCTCTACGACGAGATCGTCTCCTCGCTGCGCCTCGGGGACCGCCTCGACCATCGGCCCGGCCACCTGTCCGGAGGCCAGCAGCAGCGGGTCGCGGTCGCCCGCGCGCTCCTCACCCGGCCTGCCGTCATCTTCGCCGACGAGCCCACGGGGGCCCTCGACGTCGCCACAGGCCGGGAACTCCTCGACCACCTCCGGGCCGCCTGCGACCGGCTGGGCCGGACCATCGTCATGGTGACCCACGACCCCGTCGCCGCCACCTACGCCGACCGGGCCGTCCTGATGTCCGACGGCGCGCTGAACGGAACGGTGGACCGCCCCACCGCCGAGGGCGTCATGGCGGCCATGGCCGGGGCGGGGGACTGATGCTCCTTCAGGCCTGGGCGCACGTGCGCGCCCGTCCCGTCCGCCTGGCCGCCGTCCTGCTCGCCGTCGCGCTCGGCACCGCCTTCCTCGCAGCGACGGCCGTGTTCACCGCGACCACGGACGCCGGACTGCGCGCGGTCGCCGCCGCTCCGCTGTCCGCCGCCGACGTGGTCGTCGACCGCGACCCCGACGCCGCGGACCCCGGCCCCGACTGGGCCGACGGCATCGCCGAACGGTCCGGAATCGCGGCCGTCGCCCCCGTCCACGCCCGCACCGTCCAGCTCCTCACCGAGGAACGGCGCGGTACGGCCAACGTCTCCGGCATCGCCGAACGGCCCGACCTGCGCTGGTTCGAGCCGGCCGAGGGGCGGTGGCCCGAAGCGCCCGGCGAGGTCATGGCCGACCCCGCCACGGTCCGCGACGCCGGACTGGGCGTGGGCGACCGGGTCCGGCTCCTCGACGCCGACGGGGCCGAGGCCGAGGCGACCCTGGTGGGCGTCGCCGACCTCGACTTCCGGCCGCTGACCGGCGTGCAGTACCGGCTCTACGCCCCGGAAGGCTTCTTCGCCGGCGACACCCCGGACACCGCGCTGGCGCTGACCGCCCCGGGCACGAGTCCCGAGGAGGCGGTCGCGCGGTTGAACGCCGGGCTGCCGGCGGGCCTGGAGGCCTCCACCGCCGAGCGGCAGGCGGAGGAGGCCGCCGACCGCTTCGCGGGCGGCTCGCGGCAGATCGAGGTGGTGCTGCTGGCGTTCGCCCTGGTCGCCCTGCTCGCGTCGGGCATGGTCATCGCCAACACCTTCACCGTCCTGCTGGCGCAGCGCCGCCGCGACACGGCCCTGCTGCGCCTGGTGGGGGCCCATCGCGGCCAGGTACGGGCGCTGGTCGCTATGGAGGCGGCGATCACCGGGGCGGCGGGTGCGCTGGCGGGCACCGCCGGAGGGACGGCCCTCGGGTACGCGGGCGCCGCGGCGATGGGGCTGGCAGGGGACGGCTTCAGAGTGGGCCTGTGGGCTCTGCTGGCGGCCTTCCTCGTGGGAACGGGCACCGCGGTCGGCGCCGCATGGCTTCCGGCGCGCCGGGCGGCGGCGACGGCCCCCGTGGAGGCGCTGCGCTCGGCGGCGCTGAGCGGATCGGTCCGCTTCGGCGCGGTGCACGCGGCGGGAACGCTCGCGGCCGTGGCAGGGGCGGTGGGGATGGCGGTCGGGACGGCCGCCTCGTCCCCGGTCGTCACGGTGGTCGCAGGGTTCGCCGCTGCGCTCGGACTGCTGGCGGCGCTCAGGTACCCCATCGCCCGGTGCCTCCAGGGCGTGCAGGTCCTGATGCGCGGAATGGGCGGGGTGGCGTCCCTGGCCGGGGCGAACCTGGCGCGCAACACGGGGCGTGCGGCCACGGCGACCCTCGCCCTCGTCCTGGGGCTCGGACTCATCACGGCCCTCTCCACGGCGGCGGCGACGGGACGGGCGACGATCGACGCGGATCTGCGCGACCGCTACCCGGTGGACGTGAGCGCGCGCGTGGCGGACGGACCGGTCTCGCCCGACACCGTCCGGTCGATCGAATCGCTCGATTCCCTGAGGGCGGCGGAGCCCGTGCGCACGGCCGACGTGCGGATGGGGGCGCTGGGCGAGACGAGGCTGGTCGGGGTCTCGCAGGCTTTGGCCTCGGAGGCCGACGTCGGACGGTTGGACGGCGGCGCCGACCCCACGCTGCTCGTCACCGACGACCAGATGAGCACACTCGGCGCGAGAGCAGGCGACAGGGTCCGCCTGACCCTGGAGTCCTCAGGCGGGAGCACCGAGCGCGACTTCACGGTCCGCACGTCGGAGCTCGCCTCGGCGTCGGGGACACCGGCGCCGGTGGTCCGTGACGACGTCCTGGACGCGCTGGGAGTGGAGACCGTTCGCTCGATGGTGTGGGGCGTGGCCGAGGACGGCGCCGACCGCGACATGATCGCGGACGGGATGGCCCGCATCGCGGCCGACGACCCGCAGATCCTCGTCGGCGGCGCGCTGAGCGAGCGCGGCGACATCACCGAAGTGCTCGACATGCTCGTCGGCCTGTCGCTGGCGATGCTCCTGGTGACCGTGGTGATTGCGGCGGTGGGCGTCGCCAACACCCTGGGCCTGTCGGTCCTTGAGCGCACGCGGGAGTCGGCGCTCCTGAGGGCGCTGGGCCTGTCCAGGGCGGGACTGCGGGGGACGCTGGCGGCCGAGGCGGTGGTGATCGGGCTGCTCGGCGCGGCGCTGGGGATCCTCATCGGTGTGCCGTTCGGGATCGCGGGCGTCGGCGCGATCGTCGGGGCGACCGCGCCCCTCGTGGTCGACGTCCCCTGGGGGTCGCTCGCCCTGGTCGCGGCCGCGTCGTCGGTGATCGGGGTGGCGGCCTCGGTGGTACCGGCCCGCCGGGCGGCCCGGGTGGCACCTGCCGAAGGGCTGACCGACGACTGACCGGCTCCCGGGCGGATGTGCGGCGGATCCTTCTGCGACCATGGATCCAAATAACGGAAAGAAAATTTCGCGATATGAGAATCCATGTCCCGTGGAAGGTCGCCGTGCCCGCCCATCCCCGTGAGCCCCTCGAACTGCCTCCCGAACCGGACGGCCTCCGGCTGCTGCGGGACGCCACCGCACGGCTGTCGGCCACGTGCGAGCGCCTGACGGACGCGGACATCGCCGCGCCCACGTCCCTGCCCGGGTGGACGCGCGGGCACGTGCTCAACCACCTCGCCCGCCAGGCGCCGGCGCTCGGGCGGCTGTTGGAGTGGGCGCGTACGGGCGTGGAGAACCCCCAGTACCCCAGCCGCGAGGCGCGGGACACCGAGATCGAGCAGGGGGCGGACCGGTCGGCCGCGGACCTGGTCGCGGACATCGTCCGTACGGCAGGCGATCTGGAGCAGAGCATGCTCGTCCTGCCGGACGCGGCGTGGGGGCGGCGCATCCGGCCGTTCACGGGTGAGGAGTGCACGCCACGGAGGATCCTCGTCATCCGCCTCAGGGAGCTGGAGGTCCACCATGCGGACCTGGACATGGGATACGAACTCTCAGCCGCTCCGGAGGATGCGACCCGCATCGTTCTAGAAGACGTGGTCCGCTACTTCTCCGCCCATGAGGACGTTCCGCCGATGGAGCTGCGCGACCTCCACGGGGCACCTGTCGGGGTGTTGGGCGGCCGAGGGAAGGCGAGCCGCACGGTCGCAGGAGCCCCTGGAGACCTCCTCGGCTGGCTCGCCGGGCGCACGAGGGGGGAGCGGCTCACGTGCCCTCAAGGACTCCCTGACCTGCCGGGGTGGGTCTGACCGGGACGCCCATCCGAGGCTCGGGTGGGCGGCCTATCGGGTGGTCGGCCTACCGGAGGGGGATCTCGATGCCGTACTCCGCCTCGGGGCGGGGGCCGATGATGCGCCGGTCGGACTCGGCGATGGCAACGTCGTTGATGCTGGCCTCGCGGCGCAGCATCAAGCCCTGCGCGTCGAACTCCCACTGCTCGTTGCCGTGGCTGCGCCACCACTGGCCGGCAGAGTCGCGGGACTCGTACTGGAACCGGACCGCGATCCGGTTCCCGTGGAAGGCCCAGAGGCTCTTGCGCAGCGCGTAGTCCAGTTCGCGCTCCCACTTGCGCGTCAGGAAGGCGATGATCTCGTCGTGACCCTGAAGGAACGTGTCGCGGTTCCGCCAGACCGAGTCGGGGGTGTAGGCGAGCGCCACGCGGTGGGGGTCGCGGGTGTTCCAGGCGTCTTCGGCGGCCTGCACCTTCTGCAGGGCCGTCTCCAGGGTGAAGGGCGGGACCGGGGGTCGGGACTCGGGCACGGGGCCTCCTGTGGTCGAGAACGGTCGTTCTCCAGTGGTGTGGACTAACGTAGAGAACGTTCGTTCTCTACGTCAAGGAGGCGTCGATGCCCGCCCCGATCAGCGAGGAGCAGAACCGGCTGGACCGCGAAGCGCTGCTCGACGCCGCGGAAGGGCTGTTCTACGAGCACGGCATACGGGCGGTCGGCATGGACGCGGTCCGTGCGCTCTCCGGGCTGCCGCTCAAGCGGATCTACCGCTTCTACCCGTCGAAGGAGGAGCTGGTCGTGGCGGTGCTCCGGCGCCGCGACGAGCGGTGGAGGGGGCGGCTCGCGGCGCACGTCGAAGCGGTGCCCGATCCGCGCGAGAGGGTGGGGGCGGTGTTCGACTGGCTCGCCGAGTGGTTTGCCGAACCGGGCTTCCGCGGATGCGCCTGGATCAACGCCCATGGAGAGATGGGGACCGACTCGGAGGAGGTCCAGGCCGAAGTGCGCGCACACAAGCGGGCGTTCAGGGAGCAGATCGGAGCGTGGGTCCGGGGTGCGTGCTCCGCGGGATCCACAGGGGGAACGGGGGATGACGGCCCCGAAGGGGGCTGCGAGCGGATCGCCGACGCCGTCTTCCTTCTGGCCGAGGGAGCGATCGTGACGGCAGGCATCACCGGGGAGCCGGCGGCGGCCGTACAGGGGCGCAGGGCGGCTGTAAGGCTCGTGGGAGCACCGTCGGCGTAGGTGGCGAAGTGTTGGCCGTCCCTTGCCTTGGAGACAGGGGATTTCCGGGCAGGTGATGAAGGGCCGGAGGTAGCGAGGCCGAGCCGGATGACGTACGGGGGCACCATGGTCGAAGGCGGCCTGCCGGGCAGTGCGGCGGCGGGGGAGGGGCCGAGGGAGCGGAAGAGCGTGCTCCGGTCGGTCCCGCCGAGGGTGTGGGTCGGTCTGGTCCTGCTGGTGGTGGCGCTGCTGTTCGTGTTCCAGAACCGGGACACCACCCAGATTCAGGTCCTGCTCATCTCGGTGGTCGCACCGCTGTGGGCGACCCTGGCCGGAGCGGTGGTGGTGGGGGCGGTGATCGGTTTCCTCCTCAGGCCGACGGGGCGCAAGAAGGCGGACAAGCGGCGCTGAGCGAGAGACGCCCCGCGCCGACCGGGGCCGGGCGCGGGGCGGAAGAGCAGGATCGCCGTGGGCGGCGGAAGGCCTGCGCCTGTCGGGACGGAAGCCGCCGGGCGCAGGCTCGCCCCTAGGCCCCGGACACGTCCACCACGGCCGAGGAGTCGAGGCTGATGAAGTCCTGAAGCTCCAGAGTGTCGAGCTCCACCCCCTCGGGCACGTCGAAGATCAGCTGACCCTCGACCGAGTTTCCGGGGTTGACCTCGTTCACGAAGCTGTCCGTGCCGCCGGTCATCTCAGCCGCTGTGTCGGTGCTGTACTCCTTGCCGTCGGCGTCGATCAGCTTCTGCGACGACGAATCGAAGATTCCGGACTCGTCACCGACGTTCTCGACGGTGACGTCCACGACCACGTACTGGCCGTCGGGCGTCTCGGTCAGCATTCCGGATTCATCGGAGACCTCGGTGACGCCGGTCTCCACGTTGGTGACGGTGAACGCGAAGGCGCCGGACTCCACGGTGTCCCCGATCGCCGCGGTCTCGGAGCCGCCGCCCTCGGAGTTCCCGCCGTCCCCGCCGTCGGACGACGAGCCTCCGCCGCCGTCCGAGTCGCTGGAGACGATCGCGGCCATGCATCCCCCGATGACCAGGATGAAGACGAGGACCACCGCCAGCCCGCAACCGAGCCCGATCTTGGCACCGGTGGACATGCCGCGCTTCGGCGGCTGGCTGGGCGGCGGAGGTGGGGGAGTGTTGTTGCCGTAGGCCATGGGGGTTTCTTTCTGATTGGTGCAAACTGCCGTTGAGAATGTAGCGGCATCCGTGAATGCAGAAGGCGCGTTTGTACGAATGCGGCCGTCTCTGGCCACCAGGTAAACCGAAGGTAAAGCAGGGGCGTCCGTGGGTGGCGTGGTCGGGAAATGGGGGAGGGAATGATAGGATAATCACCTGCGGTGGCTCGGGGTAACGAAACCGCCACCCTTGATGATCGGAGCCGTGGAGTCGCCTCGCGCAGGCGAAGCACCGGTCTAGGCATGCCGGTGAGGGGAGACCCTGTAGGAGCAGCGATATTCGCGAGCCTGTCCGCCACTGGAACGGAAGCAACCCCTCCTTTTGTCGGAGACGTGGGTGTCTGAACCGGTGTGTTCACCATCGCCATCAGGGGGCGGTGAAATGTGTAACCGCATTCCACTCGACGAATCGGTCCCCGATTCCTAATCGGAGCCTTCGCGCCCCTCGGTTCCCTGCACCAGCCCGGCCTCGTGGGCCATGACGGCCGCCTCGACCCTGTTGCGTGCGCCCACCCTGGTCAGAATCGTGCTCACATGCCCCTTGACCGTGCCCTCGACCAGGAACAGCCTCCGCGCGATCTCACCGTTCGACATCCCCGCCGCCAGCAGCGCCAGGACCTCGCGCTCACGCCCCGTCAGCTGTGACAGCTTGCCCCGCGCTTTGAGGCGGTCCACAGAACGGTCGTGGTCGAGCCGTTGGAGTACCCGCCGCGCGACCTTCGGAGACAGGAACGCGCCGCCTTCGGCGACCGCTCGAACGCCCAGCAACAGCTCCCTCGGGTCGCCCGTCTTCAGCAGGAAGCCGTCCGCGCCCTCCGACAGCGCCCGGGCCACGTACTCCTCCTCGCCGAAGGTCGTGAGGACGACCACACCCACCGCAGGCGCCGCGCGCTTGATCTCGGCCGCCGCGTCCAGACCGTTCATCCCCGGCATGCGGATGTCGAGGAGTACCACGTCGGGCCGGTGCGACAGGGTGAGGTCCACCCCTTCGCGCCCGTCCGCCGCCTCGGCCACCACCTCGACGTCGGCATCCGCATCGAGAATCGACCGCACGCCTGCGCGGATCATCGCCTCGTCGTCCACCAGCAGAACTCGGATCACGTTCGGCCTCTCCAACGCCCGTCCCCGCCCCAATCCATGTCACCGGCCCGCCGTCTCCGCCGAGACCAGCACATCGCCATCGAAGCACAGGCGGTACGGGTTCCCGCTTCCGCCGATCCCTCCGCCGTCAGAGCGGTAGTAGAGGCACTCCAGCCCGTCCGGCCCCTCGGGGCGCTCACCGCTCGCCAAGGGCCCTTCGTAGAGGTCCCTCGCAGGAAGGAGCCCGTCCAACTCAGCGCGTTCCTGTCCCGGCTCCAGGCGCTCGAAGGCGGACGTGTCCAGAGTCGCGGTGGCGGCCTGAAAGGCGGTGTAGGCGAGCGACACCGTGTAGGCGGCGACCACCATCCCGATGGGCAGACCGACTGCCGCCGCGATGGCCCACCCGGCCCGACGCCTTGAACGCTGGAGCTGCGCGTCAGCGGAGCCTGTGCCGCCCACCTTCTCCTCTGGCGGTTCGTCTCCCAGAGAGCCCGGGCCCGCCAGTCCTCCCGCAGTTCGAAGCGGAATGCGTGCCGTCACCGACCAACCGGGACCCTCTGTGCCCTCGGCACCCTCCGCCCAGGGGCCGGCCGCAAGGACTCCGCCCACAGAACGCATGCGCTCCTTCAGGCCGACGAGCCCGGTCCCGCCACCCGGGACCGCGGCGGCGGACACCTGCTCTTCCGCACCGGAATCGATCACCTGGACCGTCACCTCGTCCGCCCGCCGTTGCACCGCCACACGGACGTTCGCGCCCGGCGCGTGTTTGGCCGCGTTGGTCAGCCCCTCCTGCACGACCCGGTGGACGGCGCGCTCGACCAGCACCGGTACATCGCGCACGCCGCCCCCGTCCTCAAGAGCCACGTCCATCCCGGACTCCCGCGCGCGCTCCACGAGGACGGCAAGGGCGGTCTCCCCGTCGCCCGTCGGGTGGAGCGCCGGCGCCTCAGGGGCGGTGTCGGTGCGCAGTACGCCGACCGCCTCAACAAGGCGGTCGGCGGCCCTGCCGGCCGCCTCCCGAAGCTCGGAGGCCTGAGCCCTTCGGGCGTCGGAGAGGTCGGACGCCATCTCCAAGCCGCCGGCCCGAAGGGCGAGCAGGCTCAGCTCGTGGCCCACCGCGTCGTGCAGGTCCTGGGCGATGCGCGACCGCTCCCGCATACGCGCGCGCTCGGCCACCAGTCGGGCCTCGTGCTCCAGCCGCCGGGCCCTTTCCCAGCCGGCCTGCTCCAAGGCGGCCGTGCTGCGCAGGTACAGGCCCACCAGCCAGGGCAACAGCACCGTGAACACTGCCAGGCCGCTCCCGGTGACCCACATCCCGACCGGCTCCCCGGCGATGCCGAACCGCAGCGCCCACGCCGCGATCCCGACGCAGTACACCGCCGCCGCCGGGCGCGGGTCTGCGGACAGGCGCCCGGTCAGCAGCGCCGCGACCGGGAGGGCGAGCAGCGATGGCGGCCACCACCACGCGGCCAGCCCGGCCAGGACAACGCAGGCCAGGGCCGCCTGGCCGAGGGAGGGGCGACGACGCAGAACGTGCATGGCCAGGACGCTAGCCAGAGGTGGTCACCGGCGTCATCTATCGAAAGTCAGGGCCGGCCTGCGGGCCCGGCCCGCATTCCCGGCCCGACCCGTCGGGGCGGCGCAGGCGTCGTGCGATCCTCGGTCGTGCACGTGACGAGGACGGGACGGAAAGGCGCTGCGGATGAGCGAGAGGCTGCTGTGGGTCGGGACCTACACCCGTGACTCGGAGCCGGTGGGGCGCGGGGTCGGCGTCTACCTCGCGTGGCTGGACACCCGGACCGGCCGCCTCGGGGGCGGCAGCGCGGCGGTGGAGGCGTCGGGGCCGTCGTTCCTGGCGATGCACCCGGACGGCGCCAAGGTGTACGCGGTCTCCGAGCGCGCGGAGGGGGCGCTGTCCTGGTTCGCGGCCGGTGAGGGGTGGGCCTCGGTGACGCTGGGGGAGACCCCGACCGGCGGGGGTTCGCCGTGCCACGTGATGGTGCACCCGGCAGGGCGGCACATCATCACGTCGAACTACGCCGACGGAACGGTGAGCGTCCACCCGATCGACGGCGACTCCACACCGGGGGCCGCCATCGCCCGCCTTGTGGGGGAGGGCTCGGGGCCGGTGGAGGGCCGGCAGACAGGGCCGCACGCGCACAGCACTGCCATGGGGCCGGAGGGGCGGTACCTGCTCATCGCCGACCTCGGCGCCGACGTGATCCGGGTGCACCCCTTCGACCCGGATACGGCCGATCCGGTCGGTGGGGAACGGGACCCGATCCGCCTTGAGCCGGGAACCGGCCCCCGACACATGGCGGTGAGCCCGGCGGGGTTCGTGTACGTGGCGGGGGAGCTCGACGCGCGGGTGCACATCGTCCGCTGGGGGGCGACGGCCGAAGTACTGGGAGCGGTGGACGCGTCCCAGGCGAAGGGGGAGGAGGCGGTCTACCCGAGCGAGATCGCCCTGTCGGCCTCGGGAGAGCGGCTGTACGTGGCCAACCGGGGCGCGGACACGGTGACGACCTTCGCGGTGGAGGAGGGAGGGGCGTCCCTCCGCTTCTTGGAGGAGGTGGAGACGGGTGGTGAGTGGCCGCGCCATTTCGCCATCGTCGACTCCCACATCGTGGTCGCCAACCAGAACAGCGGCACGATCACGAGCCTCCCGATCGACGGCTCGGGGGTGGCGCAGGCCCCGATCGACCGCCTGTCCATCCCGGACCCGGCCTGCATCCTCCCGGCGGGAGAGTGAGTGAAGGCGACCAACTTCCATCGGCCTGAGACTTGGGAGGGGAATTGAGGACAGGACCTGTCCGAAGAGGGAGCGACTTCGGTTGCTTTTCGGTAACGTCCGCCATCAACCCAGCTCACAAAGGGTGAGCCCCGCAGGCGCGGGGATGGACCAGAGTGCCGCGGCCGCCGTCGCCCTCGTCGAGCGTGAGCCCCGCAGGCGCGGGGATGGACCCGGATCGCGGTCGGGAGGACGTTGGCCTCCGGCGTGAGCCCCGCAGGCGCGGGGATGGACCGCACCAGGGGGCGCCATTCATTCCGTACCAATTGTGAGCCCCGCAGGCGCGGGGATGGACCGATCCACATCGAGTCCCCGAGGCGGCCGCCCTCGTGAGCCCCGCAGGCGCGGGGATGGACCGCACATGGGCCAGGCCGTCCACGAGCGGGGGAGGCCCGCTCCTGCCGATCGCCTGAGTGTTTACTAGGCGGCGACCCCTGCACCCGTGAG
>NZ_ANAD01000016.1 GCF_000341245.1 Nocardiopsis halophila DSM 44494 | reverse complement strand
GGGGGGGGGAGGCCCCCCCCTGCCGATCGCCTGAGTGTTTACTAGGCGGCGACCCCTGCACCCGTGAGGATGGCTCGTTCAGCGGCACGCGAGCCCCGCACTCGCGGGGTGGGGCGAACAGCTGTGTGGGGTCGCCCCCTTCCTGATGCGGACCAGAGAGGCCCTCGACAAACACGCCGCAGTGAACTCTGTGGGTCGGCACAAGAGGGACTCAGGGCGACAAAACAGACAATGGATCACGCCCCATCAACCCCGGACCGAGGACGGATCCATGGCTGAAACCCCTGCGCACACCCCTGCCCACCGCGGCCCTCGGCGGCGTGGGCTGACCGCTCGTGATCTGGCGCTCGTCGCGGTCTTCGCCGCCCTGCTTGCCGTGCTCAGCATGCCCTTCGCCATCCCCGTCGGCCCCGTGCCCATCACCCTGCAGACCCTCGGCGTCATGCTCGCGCCCGCACTCCTCGGCGCCAAGCGCGGAACGCTCTCCGTCCTCACCTTCCTCGCCCTCACCCTCGCCGGACTGCCGCTGCTCCCCGGCGGGCGCGGTGGCATCGAACCCTTCCTCGGCCCCAGCGGCGGCTACCTCCTCGGCTGGGTCCTCGGCGCCTTGGTCATCGGCGTGCTCACTCAGGCCCTCATGCGCCGCTACCGCTTCTGGCCCGGCTTCCTGATCAACATCACCGGCGGCATCGGGGTCATCTACCTCGTCGGCGTCCCCTGGAGCGCCCTCTACCTCGGCGACCCCCTCATCGCCGGGATCATCGGTGCCGCTGTCTTCCTCCCCGGCGACCTTGCCAAGGCCGCGCTCGCCGCCGCGGTCGCCTCCGCCGTGCACCGCACCTACCCCGTCCCGCCGGCCGGGCGTCGCACCACCCGCCCGGCCGACGCCCGCACCACCGAGTCCACGACCGCGGGATGAGCCCCGCACCGGCATCCACGATGATCCGACTCCGCGACGTCACCCACGCCTACGAGGGCCGCACGGTCCTGGACGGCATCACCCTCGACCTGGCCGAACACCGCATCGGGATCATCGGCGCCAACGGTTCGGGCAAGTCCACCCTCGCCCGCACCCTCAACGGCCTCGTCGTCCCCGACTCCGGCAGCGTGCTCGTCGACGACCGCGACACCCGCCGTGACCCGCACGCCGCACGCCGCCGGGTCGGGTTCGTCTTCTCGGACGCCTCGGCCCAGATCCTCATGCCCACCGTCGCAGAGGACGTCGCGCTCGGCCTGCGCCACTTCGGCCTGGGCCCCGAGGAGACCCGGCGCCGGGTGGACGCGGTCCTGCGCCGCCACGGCCTGATCGACCACCGCGACCACCCCGCGCACCTGCTCTCCGGAGGCCAGAAGCAGATGCTTGCGCTCGCCTCGGTCCTGGTCACCGAACCCGACGTGCTCGTGTGCGACGAACCCACCACGCTCCTCGACATGCACAACGCGCGCGTCATCGGCCGGACCCTGCGCGCGCTTCCGCAGCCGCTCGTCCTGCTCACCCACCAGCTCGACATGCTCGACGGTTTCGACCGCGTACTGGTCATG
>NZ_ANAD01000015.1 GCF_000341245.1 Nocardiopsis halophila DSM 44494 | reverse complement strand
TGCGCGCCCTTCCGCAGCCGCTCGTCCTGCTCACCCACCAGCTCGACATGCTCGACGGTTTCGACCGCGTACTGGTCATGGACGGCGGCCGGGTCGTGTTCGACGGCGCTCCCGAGGCGGCCATCGGCCACTACACCGCCCTCATGGACGCCCGAGAAGAAGGGGCGGACCGAGCGCGCGCTGAAGGCGGTGCGGTGTGAACGCCCTCGGGCTGTACGTCCCCGGCCGGTCGCCGCTGCACCTCCTCCCGGCCGGGGCCAAGCTCCTCGGCCTCCTCGCCCTGGTCTCCCTCCTCATCGCACTCGACGACCACCGCGCGGGCCTCGCCGCCTGCCTCGGATGCCTGGCCGCCTACCCCGCCTCCGGCCTCGGACTGCGCCGCGCTCTGCGCATGCTCCTGCCGCTGCTGCCCTTCCTGGTCGCCATCGCGCTCTTCCAGGCACTGGCCGGCGACCTCTGGGCGGCCCTGCGCGCCTGCCTCCTGCTGATCGCCGCCGTGCTCGCCTCCGGACTGGTCACCTTCACCACGCGCGTCAGTGCGATGCTCGACCTCTTCGAGCGCCTCGCCCGCCCCTTCTCCCGGGTCGGTGTCCGCCCCGACCGGGTCGCCCTCGTGCTCGCCCTCACGATCCGGTCGGTGCCCATGGTCGCCGCGGCCTGGCAGACGTCGAAGGACGCCTGTGCCGCGCGGGGGCTCCGGCCGTGGCCGCACCTCATCGTGGTCCCGGTGATCGTCGGCATGATCCGTACCGCGGAGGCCACGGGCGAGGCGATGGCGGCCCGCGGCGTGGACTGATCCCTTCGCGGAGGTCTCGAGGACACCTGATTGCCGGAGGGGTGCCCCGGCCTTTCCCCAGGGTTATCCCAATCGATATGAGCGGGTATGAATCATCAACAGTCGGATGTGCCAGCATTGACCCCGCATCGCTATGGATTATGCGGATTCACGGCGCATTGCCCGCCTATTACCCGGTCGCGCAGCGGTACTGAAATGGGCCGCGGCCGTGGCCTCGGCTGTGCTGGTGGCGCCCCTGGCCGCAGCCCTCGACCCGCCTCCCGCGCGCGCGTCCGTCGCGCCGGCGGTCGACGAGCCCTCCCCGTTCGTTCCGCCGTGGATGGTTCCTGACGGCGAGGCCTTCTCGTTGTCGGACGCAATGGTCCACGACCTCACCGACGACCTCGACGCCTACCGGGCCGGAATCAAGGGCGACTTCGCCGCCGCCGCGGTCGAGCTGGAGACCGGTGCCGTGTACGGCTACCGCTCCGACCAGGCCTTCACGACGGGCAGCGTCGTGAAGCTCGACATCCTCGCCGTCCTTCTCCTCCAAGCCCAGGACGAGGAACGCGACCTCAGCGATTCCGAGCGCGCGCTGGCCGAGGAGATGATCCGCCACAGCGACAACGAGGCCGCCGACGACCTCTTCCACCGCATCGGCTTCGTCCCCGGCTTCGACGAGGGACGCGACCGCTTGGCGCTCGTCGACACCGAACCCCACCCCGGCGGCCGCTGGGGCGCCACCTCCACCACCGCGCGTGAGCGCATCACCCTGCTGCGCGCCGTCTACGCGGGTGACGGTCCCCTGGACCCCGACTCCCGGGCGACCGTCCGGGAGCTGCTCTCCGGCGTCGCCCCGGAGCAGGCGTGGGGCGTGTCCGCTGCCGGTAGGGACGGCGAGGCCGAGGTCAAGAACGGGTGGGTGCCACTTGAGTCGGAAGGCGGCCTGTGGGCGGTGAACAGCACCGGACGGATCGTTGCCGAGGACGGGCGGGTGTACCTGGTCGCGGTGCTCTCCGCCGGCCATCCTGGATACGGGCAGGGGGTGGAGTGCACCGAGCACGTGGCGGTCTCCGTGGTCGACGCCATGAGCGCGGACATCTCCGGCCAGGCCCCGCGGGGGCCGGTGGGCGTCGGCTGACTAGGGTGATCCAGTGACCACCGCGAAGGAACGGGAGACACCCATGCCCGCCAACGCGCCCGAGATCGACCTGCGCTCGGACACGATGACCCGCCCTACCCCCGAGATGCGTCGCGCCATGGCCGAGGCCGAGGTCGGCGACGACGTGTTCGAGGAGGATCCGACCGTCCGGGCCCTAGAGGAGCGCACCGCAGAGCTCTTGGGTAAGGAGGCGGCGCTCTACACGCCATCGGCGCACATGGCGAACCAGATCGCCGCCTATCTGGCCGCACGGAGCGGCGAGGAGATCTGGGCGCACGAGCTGGCGCACATCCTCGGCAATGAGCAGGGCGGGACGTCGGTGCTGTCCCGCCTGCTGCCCCGGACCTTCGGCGGTTCGGAGAGCACGCCCGAACAGGAGTGGCTGGACAAGCTGATCCAGGGGACGGACGACGTCCACCGTGCTCAGCCGGCGCTGATCTCCCTGGAGAACACCTTCACCGGGCGCGTCATGCCGTTGGAGGGGCAGAGGAGGGTGGCCGCCTTCGCGCGGGAGCACGGGCTGAAGGTCCACCTGGACGGCTCTCGCCTGTGGAACGCCGCGACCGCGCTGGGCGTGAGCCTCGCCGAGGCGGCCGAGGGAGCGGACACGGTGACTGTCTGCTTCTCGAAGGGGCTGGGTGCCCCGGTGGGCGCGGCCTTGGCGGCGGACCGCGACACCGTCCACCGCGCGCGTAGGGCCAGAAAGCTGCTCGGCGGGGGCATGCGGCAGGCGGGCATCATCGCGGCCGGTGCGCTGTACGCGCTCGACCACCACCTGGAGCGCCTGGCCGATGACCACGCGCGGGCACAGCGCTTGGCGGAGGCACTGAGCGCGGCCCCGGGGCTGTCTGCAGAGGCGTTGACGAACATGGTCATTGCGAAGACCGAGCCGGCGCAGGCCCCGAAGCTGGCAGAGGCGGCGGGAGCGCAGGGCGTGGCGTGCATCGCCATCGCCCCGGACACGGTCCGCATGGTCGTTCACTTGGACATCGCCGAATCCGATATCGGAGAGGCGGCGGCACGGATCACCAAGGCGGCCGAGTCACTGTCGGCCTGACGAAGACCAACGCTGGGGCGCCGTACGAGGGCCCCAGCGCTTACCATGCCTCGGCTGAATCGGCTCCTGTCAGGGGTCACCCCTACGCATGCGAGGCCTTCCCCGCGCCACATCCCCATGGGGCGGCGAGATGCGTCCATCCCCGCGTCCGCGGGGCTTTCGTCATGGAAGCCCACCACTCGGTCGTGTCCGCTGGCGTGGAGGCGCTCTCCGGGCCCCGGCCGCCCCCGGGAGCACTGCCTGCCGCCCGTATCGACACCCCCGTTGATCTCGGGGAAGTCGGGGTAATACTCGCGAGTATTACCCCGACTTCCCCGAGATCAACGACGAGGAGGGGGCGCGTACCCGGGGCGGGGTCGCCGACCACGCTGCAGCGGTCGCACCGCTCCCAAGGATGCGGCCGAAGGTTCCACCACTCCAACGGACACGACCCACCAGGAGGCCCGCAAGGCCGGGCCATCCCCGCGTCCGCGGGGCTTTCTGGCTGGCGACGGC
>NZ_ANAD01000014.1 GCF_000341245.1 Nocardiopsis halophila DSM 44494 | reverse complement strand
GCCCCGCCCCACCAGGAGGCCCGCAAGGCCGGGCCATCCCCGCGTCCGCGGGGCTTTCTGGCTGGCGACGGCGAGGAGTTCGGCGGTGAACGGGCCATCCCCGCCTTCGCGGGGCTTTCCCCTTATTGACCTGCGTGGATGTGCGACGTTACCGAAAAGCGATTCTTCGCGCACTCGCCAGGGACAGGTCCGGTCCTCATTCGGCATGGTCCGGCATGCAGCCAGGGGGTGCCGGGCCAGGGAACGGATTCCCACGGCGCGGCACCCCCCCCCTTGCTCTCGCCGTCCCTGGCAACGGGACTACGCCCTATGCCGACGGCAGCTCCACCAGGCCCGCCAGCAGGGCGCGGTGACGGTCGGCCGTGCCGAGGGCGATGGCCGCGCTCTTGGCGCGCTTCAGGTACAGGTGGGCCGGGTGCTCCCAGGTGAAGCCGATGCCGCCGTGCAGCTGCACCGCCTCCTCCGCCGCCTTCACGGCCACGCCCGACACGAACGCCTGGGCCATCGACGCGTTGATCCGCGCCTCCTCGGTGTCCTCGCCCGCCGTGTCGGCCGCCGCCCGGACCACCGCCCGCGCCTGGGCGATCGACACCCACAGGTCCGCCAGCCGGTGCTTCAGCGCCTGGAAGGAGCCCACCGGGCGCCCGAACTGGGTCCGGGTCTTCAGGTAGGCCACCGTCGCCTCCAGCGCCCACTCCGCCGTCCCCAGCTGTTCGGCCGCCAGCAGCGCCGCGCCCGTCCGCAGGGCGCGGGCCACCGCCCGCTCCGCCGCCTCGCCCGAGGCCAGCAGCCGGCCCGGCGCGCCGTCCAGCTCCACGTCCGCGAGCGGGCGCGTCAGGTCCAGGGTGGTCAGCCCCTTCACCTCCGCGTCCCCGGCCTCCACCAGGTACAGCTCCGACCCGCCCGGCCCCAGCGCCGGCACCAGCAGCAGGTCGGCCGGGAGCGCGTCCACCACGCCCCCCACCGTCCCGGTGAGCCGCCCGCCCTGCGCGCGAACGGCCGCCGGGAACGCCGCCCCGACCGGGGGAGCCGTGGCCAGCGGCACCGCCAGCGCGCCCCAGGCGTCGCCGGTGGCCAGCGAGCGCAGCGCCTCGGGCCCCGCCTCGGTGTCGGCCTCGACCCCGGCGCTGCCCTTCTCCGCCAGGGCGACGGCCTCCTGCAGCGCCGCCGTCGCCAGCACCGCGCTGCCCAGGAACGGCACCGGCGCGACCGCCCGCCCCAGCTCCTCGGCGACCACCGAGGCCTCACGCCAGGACGCCCCGGCCCCGCCGAGCGCCTCCGGCAGCGGCAGCCCGACCGCGCCCAGCCCCGCGAGCTCCTTGGCCAGCGCGCCGTCGGCGACCTCGTCCGTCTCGACCCGCGCCAGGACCGCCTCGGCCGGGCACTTGTCCGCCAGGAGCGCCCGCACGCTGGCGCGCAGCTCCTCCTCGACCTCGCCGTAGAGCAGGTCCACCGCGGCTTCGCCCGTCTCCGTGCTTCCGGTGCTGCTTCCGGTGCTCATTTCGGCAGGTCCTTCCACGCGACGTCCTTGTCCACCCGGGGCTCGGCGGGCAGCCCGAGGATGCGCTCGGCGATGATGTTGCGCAGGATCTCCGTGGTCCCGCCCTCGATGGAGTTGCCCTTGCTGCGCAGGTAGTGGAAGCCCGCCCCGCGCTTGGTGAAGGCCACCCCCTCAGGGCGGCGGAAGGTCCAGTCGTCGTAGAGCAGCCCCTCCTGCCCCAGCAGCTCCAGCTCCAGGCCGGAGATCTCCTGGTTCAGGCGGGAGAAGGCGTACTTGGCGGCCGACCCCTCCGGCCCCGGCTGCCCCACGGCGAGCTGCTGGCGCAGCCGCTCCTTGGTCATCCGCGCCGCCTCGGCCTCGACCCACAGCCGCATGAGCGCGTCGTGCGCGCCGGAGGTGCGCAGCTCGGGCCGGTCCCGCCACAGGTCGGCGACGATCCCGATCAGCCCGCCCTCGCGCGGGTCCGGCTGGCCGCCGATGGCCACCCGCTCGTTCATCAGGGTGGTCTGGGCGACCTTCCACCCCTGGCCGACCCCGCCCAGCCGGAGGGAGTCCGGCAGGCGCACGTCGGTCAGGTACACCTCGTTGAACTCGGCCTCGCCGGTGATCTGCCGCAGCGGGCGCACCTCGACGCCCTCGGCCTGCATGTCGCAGATGAAGTAGGTCATCCCGGCGTGCTTGGGGACGTCCGGGTCGGTGCGGGTGACGAGGATGGCCCACCGCGCCTGGTGGGCCAGGGAGGTCCACACCTTCTGGCCGTTGACCGTCCACGCGTCGCCGTCCCGCACCGCCCGGGTGCCCAGCGCCGCCAGGTCCGACCCGGCCCCCGGCTCGCTGAACAGCTGGCACCACACCTCTTCGCCGGTGTACAGCGGCTTGAGGAAGCGCTCGCGCTGCTCGGGCGTGCCGAAGGCCAGGATGGTCGGCGCCGCCATCCCCAGGCCGATCACCAGTCCTTCGCGGCCCTCAGGGGCGGCCCCCAGGCGGGCGAACTCGTCGTCGACGACGGACTGCAGCGCGCGCGGCGCGCCCAGGCCGCCCGCGCCCTCGGGGAAGTGGACCCAGGCGAGACCGGCGTCGAAGCGCGCGGCCAGGAACTCCTTCTGCCCGGTGGTCGCTGGGTCGTGCTCGGCGACGAATCCGGCGACCCGCCGCCGCAGTTCGGCGGCGTCCAGCGCCGCCCCTTCGGTGACCGTTGACATGAAACCTCCGTGGGACCGCTGGGGTGGGGACGGCGCGTCAGTCCAGGGGACCGCCGGACACGTAGATGACCTGGCCGGAGACGAACCCGGCCTCCTCGCCGGTCAGGAACGCGATGGTGTTGGCGATGTCCTCGGGGCGGCCGGTGCGGCGCACCGGGATGGAGTCGGCCGCCGCCTTCTTGAAGTCGTCGAAGTCCACCCCGACGCGCGCGGCGGTGGACGCCGTCATGTCGGTCTCGATGAACCCGGGCGCCACCGCGTTGGCGGTCACGCCGAACTTGCCCAGCTCGATGGCGAGGGTCTTGGTGAAGCCCTGCATGCCGGCCTTGGCGGCGGAGTAGTTGACCTGACCCCGGTTGCCCTGGGCCGAGCTGCTGGAGAGGTTGACGATGCGCCCGAAGCCCTCCTTGGTCATGTGGGCCTGGACGGCGCGGGTCACCAGGAACGCGCCGCGCAGGTGCACGTTCATGACGGTGTCCCAGTCGTCCTCGCTCATCTTGAAGATGAGGTTGTCGCGGATGACGCCGGCGTTGTTGACCAGGATGGTCGGCGGGCCCAGGCGCTCGGCGACCTCGGCCACCGCCCGCTCGACCTGCTCGGCGTCGGAGACGTCGGCGCCGACGGCCACCGCCTCGCCGCCGTCGGCGGTGATGGCGTCGGCGGTGCGCTTGGCGTCGGCCTCGTTCAGGTCCAGGACGCCGACGGCGCGCCCCTCGGCGGCCAGGCGGCGCGCGGTGGCGGCGCCGATGCCGCGGGCGGCGCCGGTGACCAGGGCGACGCGACGGGGGGTCTCGGCCATGGGAACCTCCTAGTGGGGACTGGTGTCGAGTGGTCCAGGACACATCCGGGGCGATCCTATCCGGGCCGACCGACCGAGTGGTATGTGGGGGCCCGGTGGTTGCGTGACCGAGATCGCGCCGCCGCGCCGACCGGGCGCGAATCGGCGTCGGTGCCGCGGATCCCACCTGCGCATTCGGCGGGCGCGGCGGCACGTCCGCGCCGCTCCGGCGGCACCCGGCGTACCGCGGGCGCTACGGTGGAAGCGGCGGACCCGCGCGCCGACGGGCCGCGCCAGGGCGGTCAGCCACCCCGTGCCGCCCGCACCGCATCCCCGGCTGAAAGGCGATGGCGTTGTTCGACGCCCACCTGCACATCATCGACCCCCGCTTCCCGACGGCGGCCAACGACGGGTTCACCCCTGAGCCGTTCACCGTCCAGGACTACAGGGAGCGCACCGCGCCGCTGGGCGTCACCGGCGGTGCCGTGGTCGCCGGGTCCTACCAGGGCACTGTGCAGGACCACCTGCTGGCCGCCCTGCGGGAGCTGGGGCCCACGTTCGTCGGTGTCGCCCAGCTGCCGCCGGACACCTCCGACTCCCAGCTGCGCGACCTGCACGCGGCCGGGGTGCGGGCCCTGCGCTTCAACCTGCACCGGGGCATGACCCGGGACCTGGACGCCCAGGTCCAGCTGGGCCTGCGCGCGGCCGACCTGCTGGGCTGGCCCGCCGAGTTCTACGTCGACTCCCGCCGGCTGCCGGAGATCTCCTCGCTGATCTCCCCGCTGCCCCGGGTGGCCGTGGACCACCTGGGCCTGTCCGCCGAGGGGCTGCCGGCCCTGCTCGACCTGGTGGCCTCCGGGGCGCGGGTGAAGGCGACCGGGTTCGGCCGGGTCGACATGGACGTGGCCGATGCCTTGCGCGCCATCGCCGGGGTCAACCCGGGCGCGCTGATGTTCGGCACCGACCTGCCCTCGACACGGGCCGACCGCCCCTTCCGCGACTCCGACGCCGACCTGGTCGCCGACGCGCTCGGCGAGGACCTGGCCGAGCGCGCCTTCACGACCAACGCCCGCGAGTTCTACGGGATCGCTTCCCGCGCGCACGTGGCCTGAGCCCTGAGCCGGGGACGGGGTTCAGAGCCCGCTGAACGCGCTGCGCGGGCCGTGCGCGGGTCCGTGCGACCTTCGGGGGCCCTGAGGGGGCCAGGGCGATGGCGGCCTTCTCAGTGCGGTGCGGGGGCCGTCGGCCGTCGCCGCGGCGCCGGATGCGTTCCGGCGGGTCGGGACGGCAGGTTCACCCCCCGGTGGCCGGATGCGGCGGACGCCCCCTTCTCGGCACGCCGCTTCATCACGCAGCGTGATGTTCCCGCTCCCCGGCGCCGGTACCCGCCTGCCCGGGGGTCGCTCCCGTGTCGCCCGGGGGAAACTCCGGGTTCGCCCCCAATTACTTTCGGTAGCAGTATGATGGCGGCCGCTCGCTCGCGCCCCTCACACGGAGGGGTGTTCCCCACCGTCGCCGTGGGGGTGGCACCACTCGGCGGGTAGAGGCCACTGGCGACTACGTGCGGTGACGAAATTCGGCTGAGAATCCAGGTATCGTAACGCTACGAGTTCGGATTCGCGGAGAAGGTCGGGGGTGGGTGGACGGTGATCGTCGTCGCACACCGCGGCGCCTCCGCGTACGCGCCGGAGAACACGCTCGCCGCTCTGGAGGCCGCGCCGCGTCTGGGGGCGCACATGTGCGAGATCGACGTCCGGCGCACCGCCGACGACGAGCTCGTCGTCGTCCACGACCCCACGCTGGCCCGGACCACCGACGCCGTGCTGCGCTTCCCGGACCGGCGCCCCTGGCGCATCCAGGACTTCACCCTGGCCGAGATCCGCACCCTCGACGCCGGGTCCTGGTTCGCCGACCGCTACGCCGGCCAGCGTGTCCCCACCCTGCGCGAGGCCCTCGACGTCCTGCGCCAGACCGGCTGCGGCGCCCTGGTCGAGCTGAAGGTCCAGCGCCGCGACCCGCTCCTGTGCGCCCGAATCCTCGACTTCCTCGCGCACGACCCCTACTGGCGCAGCGCGCGCCGGGACGGCACCCTCATGGTGCAGAGCTTCGACTGGGTGGTGCTGCGCGTCCTCGCCGAGGCCCTGCCCGGCCTGTGCACGGCGGCGCTGGGGCGCCCCTACGGGCGGCTCGGGCTGCGCCGCCTGGCCCGCTACGCCCGCCAGGTGCACCCCCACCACCTGCGGGTCACCGCCCCCTATGTGCGCCAGGTGCACGGCCAGGGACTGGGCATGTTCGGCTGGACCGCCAACCACCCCGGCGCCATCCGCCGCCTGGTGCGCGACGGAGTGGACGGCATCATCACCGACTATCCCGACCGGGTGTCGGGGCAGGATCTGCTGGCGGCCTGAGGCGCCGGCCCGTGCTGCGGTCCCCTTCGCCCCCTCCGACCTGGACCGGAAGAGGCGTCGGAGAAAGTTCGGGTCTGAACTATCGGAATCCCCTGTCCCCGCGGGGCCGGTGTCCTAGGATGCGTGCATGAGGAAGATGCACGTGCATTTGGGCCGTGCGCGGAGCGCCTCGGCCGCCGGTGTCCGGCGTGTTCGGCCGGGACCGGCCATGGAGCTCGGGACTCGACACGACTGCGAGGGGATCGCGGTGAGCGGACCGTCACGGCAAGGGGCAGGACCGGGCGGCACGGAGACGGCGCCGGCCGGCAGGGAGCTCGGGGCCGCCGACTGGTGGGTCGGGGCGCTCCGCTCGGGCGAACCGGCGGCGAGCATCGCGGTGGAGGCCGCCCGCGGCCGCGCGGACGTCGCCTTCGACCTGCCGGCCGCCCCCGGGGCGCCCGGGGCCGCACGCGAACTGGGCGCCCGCGTCCTGGGGGTGTGGGGCATGGACGGGTTCGTCGGCGACGCCGAGCTGGTCCTGTCCGAACTGGTCACCAACGCCGTCCGGCACGGACTGCCCGCCCAGACCGCTTCGTACGGATACGGGAACGTTATCCGCGTCCGCCTCCTGCGCCGAGCGGGGCAGGCGGTGTGCGCCGTCCAGGACCCCTCCGTCCGGGTCCCGTCCCCCCGGGAGCCGGACCTCCTTCTGGAGACGGGGAGGGGATTGCACCTGGTCGGGTGCTTTTCCCGGGAGTGGGGCGTGGTCCTGGCCCCGCCGCGCGGCAAGTACGTCTGGGCGCTGTTCGCCTGAGCCGTCCCTCCTCCCTACCCCCGCCCCGACCCGCGGTGATGCCCGCCACACTCGGAATCTGTGGGCGGATCCGCCCCGCGCCGACCGAACACCTGCGTGCGGCGGCGCTATCGTGGGGGGATGGACGAGTGAGTTCCACGGCGCCCGGCCGCCCCGCGGCCGCGGGAAGGGCGGCGCCGGACGGCCAGGTCTGGGGAGGCAGCGGTCATGAGCGGCATCGCGCGCATCAAGCAGGGCGCCGGTCCGACCGTGCGCCGTATGCTGCTCGGATCGGAACTGCGCAAGTACCGCGAGAAGGCCGGGGTCTCGCGCGGCGAGGCGGGCCACCACATCCGCGGCTCCGAGTCCAAGATCAGCCGCATGGAGCTGGGGCGCGTGGGCTTCAAGGCCCGCGACGTCGAGGACCTGCTCGTGCTCTACGGGGTCGAGGACCGCGACCTCATCCGCACCATGGGCCAGATGGCCCGCGACACCAACAAGCCGGGCTGGTGGCAGCAGTACGGTGAGGCGCTGCCCAACTGGTTCCAGGTCTACGTGGGCCTGGAGGAGGCGGCCAGCCGCATCCGCGTGTACGAGGCGCAGTTCATCCACGGCCTGCTGCAGACCGAGGAGTACGCCCGCGCGGTGATCAACGGCGGCGTCGGCCTGCCCGACCAGGCCACCGAGGACCGCGTGAAGGTGCGCATGCGGCGCCAGCGCCGGCTCGACGAGCCCAACGTGAAGCTGTGGGCCATCCTCGACGAGGCCGCCGTGCGGCGCCCCGTCGGAGGCCCCGAGCTGATGCGCCGCCAGATGCAGCGGCTGGTGGAGGCGTGCGACCACCCCCACATCACGCTGCAGATCGTCCCGTTCAGCGCCGGCGTGCACGCGGCCGAGGCGGGATCCTTCTCGATCCTGCGCTACCCGGACTTCGAGCTGTCCGACATCGTCTACGTCGAGCACCTGACCGGCTCCCTCTGCCTCGACAAGAGGATGGAGGTCGACGCCTACACCATGGCCATGGAGAAGCTGAGCGTCATCGCCTGCCCTCCCACGGAGACGCAGGAGATCCTCAAGGACATGGTCGACGAGTTCTGATCCTCCTGGCGGCTTCTGGAGCACGGACTCGAGGGGCGCCTGTGACCGGTGTGCTCTGATGTGCTCTGAGAACCGGGCGCTGTGCTCTGAGAACCGGGCGACCGGAAGGCGCGGCGCCCGAGACGCGAACGCGGCCGGACCCTGGCGATGACGGCGGTGCCCGCCGCCCGGACCCACGGGCGGCGGGCACCGAAGTGCAGAGCGCCCCGTCCCGGTGTGCGTCGGGACGGGGCCGAGGGGTCGGGGAGCTCCGTCCCCCGAATCCTGTCTCTGGTCGTCCGGAGCTCCCTCAGCGGCCTGCGGGGAGAGGCCGCATTCGGTCTCGGGCCCTTCAGGGCCGTTCAGCTCAGGAAGTTGTCGAAGTCTCCGTCCTTCGCGCCCAGGATCAGGGCGTCGATCTCGGCCTGGGTGTAGAGCAGGGCCGGCCCGCCCGGGAACCGGGAGTTGCGCACCGCGATCGAGCCGTCGGGGAGCTTGGCCATCTCCACGCACGAGCCGCGGGAGTTGCTGCGCTGGCTCTTCTGCCAGGCGGCGCTCGTGAGCTCGGTTGCGGGGATGCCGTTGTACGCGCTCATGATGCTGCGTTCCTCCTTCAACCTTGTGTGTGCGCGGCGCTGTGCAAGTGTCGATGCACGTGCATTAGCACCGTACTTTGATCAGGATAGCGCACGTGCATCTCCTGTGTGGGGCGCTTTCTCCGGATGTAGGCGGCTTGTAAGCAGCTGCAATCACGACGAGCGGGATTGCATGAAAACGGGCCCCGCCGCGGATCGCGGCGGGGCCCGGGGCGAGGCGGGTCGTGCGGTTCGGGTCAGGAGCAGCCCAGCCCCTCGCTCAGCGTCTCCAGGTTGGCGCGCATGACCGAGGGGTAGTCGTCGCCGGGGGACTCCTCGGTGATGCCCTCGAGCGGGTCGAGCACCGCGGTCTCGGCCCCGGCCTCGTCGGCGATGGTCTCCGCGACCGCCGGGCTGACCAGGGTCTCGGTGAACACGGTCGACACGTCGTGCTCCTCGACCAGTTCGGCGACCTCGGCGAGGCGGGCGGGGGAGGGCTCGGTCTCGGGCGACAGGCCCGAGATGCCGATCTGCTCCAGGCCGTGTTCGGCCGCCAGGTAGCCGAAGGCGGTGTGGTTGACGACCATCTCGCGGCCGTCGCACTCGGCCAGGCCCTCGTCGTACTCGGTGCCGATGGCCTCCAGCTCGCCGCGGACCCGCTCGGCGTTGGCGCGGTAGTCCTCGGCGCCGTCCGGGTCGGCCTCGGCCAGCCGGTCGGCGAGCCCGTCGGCGGTGTCGGCCATCCGCCCGGTGTCCAGCCACATGTGCGGGTCGTGGTCGCCGTGGTCGTGGCCGTCGCCCTCGGCGTGCTCCCCTTCGCCGTCCTCGTGCGCGTGGCCCTCCTCGGCGTGGTCGTGGCCCTCGTGCCCCTCCTCGTCGGCCTCGGCCGGGCGCAGCTCGACCAGGTCGGCCACGTCGAGCGCGTTGCCGTCGGAGACCTCGGCGACGGCGTCGTCCACGGCCGGCTGCAGGCCGTCGATGTAGAAGACCACGTCGGCGTCGGAGACCTCGCCGGTCTGCCGTCCGGTCAGCTCCAGATCGTGCGGCTCGGAACCGGGCTCGGTGAGGTTGGAGACCGAGGTCCGGTCCCCGCCGACCTCCTCGGCCAGCCACTGCAGCGGGTAGACGCCGGTCACGACCGTGACCTCGGCCCCTCCGCCGCCGTCTCCGCCGCCCGCGTCCGTGCCCCCGCAGCCAGCGAGTGCGACCGAGGCGGCCGCTCCGGCCGCCACCACCTTGACCGTCGTCCTGGTTCCCATGGGACGATGATCGGGAAAATGAAAATGGTTGTCAATTTTGGGTGGTTCGTCCGGCCCGCACCCGGACCCGCGGCGGCTCAGTTGATCTCGGCGAAGCGCTCCACGTCGTCGGTCTTGCCTGCGACCACGATCACATCGCCCTTCTGCGGCACGGTGTTCTCGGTGGCGTAGGTGAACTGCTCGCCGTGGTGCTTGATGCTGACCACCGTGATCCCGTACTTGGCGCGGATCCCGGTGTCGCCCAGGCGCCGGCCGATGACCTCGCGCGGGGCCCGGGTCTTGCCCAGCGCGAACCCTTCCTCGATCTCCACGTAGTCGAGCATCCGGCCGGAGACCAGGTGCGCGACGCGCTCGCCCATGTCGTGCTCGGGCAGTACCACGTGGTGGACGCCCACCTGCTGCAGGATGCGCCCGTGCCGGCGGCTGACCGCCTTGGCCCAGATGTGCGGCACACCCATGTCCACCAGCAGGGAGGCGGCCAGAATGCTCTCCTCCAGGTGGGTGCCGATCGCCACCACGGCGCGGGAGAACTCGTGCGCCCCGATCTGGCGTAGGGCCTCCTCGTCGGTGGCGTCGGCGACCACGGTGTGGGTCAGCGACTCGGCGTAGGCCTGGACCAGCCGGGGGCTGGAGTCCATGCCCAGGACCTCCCAGTTGTGCGCCACCAGTTCCAGGGCCAGGGAACTGCCGAACCGCCCCAGTCCGATGACGAGGACGCGCTTGTCGTTGGTCTTGGTGCGCGGCACTGCCGTTTCTCCTTGCTCGTCTAACCGATGATGGGGCGCGACTCGGGCAGGTCGTAGCGCTTGGTCCGCTCGCGCAGGGCCAGGGCCGCGGCGAAGGTCACCGGCCCGATCCGGCCGGCGACCATCAGCACGACCAGCAGGATATGGGCCGCGGGCGGCAGGTCCGGGGTGATCCCGGTGGAGAGCCCCACCACGGCCGAGGCCGAGATCACCTCGAACAGGATGCGCACCAGGTCGTAGGAGGTGGCCGCGAGCAGCGCCACCGTGGACAGCACCACCACCGTCATGGACAGGAACAGCAGGCTCAGCGACTGGCGGATGACGCCGGGGGAGAGCTTGCGGCCGAAGACGTGCACCTGCGGGTTGCCGCGGATCTCGGCCCAGACCACCAGGAAGATCACGGCCAGCGTGGCGACCTTGATCCCGCCGGCGGTCCCGGCGCTGCCCCCGCCCACGAACATCAGCATCATCACGACCATCAGCGTGGCCTGGTTCATCTCGCCCACGTCGATCACGTTGAACCCGCCGCTGCGCGGCATGATGCCGTGGAAGGTGCCGTCCAGGATCCGCTGCCACCAGCTCATCTGCCCCAGGGTGGCGGGGTTGTTCCACTCCAGCAGGGTCACCGCGACCGCGCCCATCAGGAACAGCAGCGAGGTGGTGACCACGGTGAGCTTGGTGTGCAGGGTCCACTTGCGCGGGCGCCGCAGGTGCCGGCGGAGCTCCAGGAGGACCGGGAAGCCGAGCCCGCCCAGCACGGTGCCCAGCGCGGCGGGCAGGACCACCAGCGGGTCGGCGGCGAAGCGGGTCAGGCTGTCGGTGAACAGCGACAGGCCCGCGTTGTTGAACGAGGACACCGAGTGGAACACGCCCCGGTACAGCGCCAGGTGCGGCGCCATGCCGTGCTCCAGCCAGAACCGCGGCACCAGCACGGCGGCCACGGCGGCCTCGCACAGCAGGCTGGCCAGCACGATCCGGCCCACCACCCCGCGCACGTCGCCCACCTGCAGGGCGCGGGTCTCGGCCTGCACGCTCAGCTGCATGCGCAGCCCGAACCGGTGGATCACCACCACGCCCAGCACCGAGGCCAGCGTCATGATCCCGATCCCGCCGATCTGGATCAGCACGAGGACCACGAGCTGGCCGAACACGGACAGCTCGGCGCCCAAGTCGATCACGCTCAGCCCGCACACCGCCAGGGCGGTGGTGGAGGTGAACAGCGCGTCGACGAAGCCCAGGCCCGGGCCCCGGGCGTGCGCGGCCGGCAGCATCAGCAGGCCCGCGCCGAGCAGGTCCACCGCCACGAAGCACAGCACGAAGATGCTGGCCGGGCGCTTCCACAGGCTGCGCAGCGGGTCGTCGCGCTTGGCGCTCACGCGCCTCTCGTCGGCGAACCCCGACGCGAACGCTTTGCGTGGCATGCTCGCTTCGCAGCTCCGTCCTGGTGACGCGTTGCCGTCGGCCCGCAGCGGAGCCCGTCCGTTCCGACGGTCAGTGTCCTATGAAACCGCGTCCGGGGTGGAAGCGGGCCCTTCGCCCCCGCGTGTCGGGCCGCCCGGCGCCCGTCCCACTCCCCGGCCGTCATTCTCCCGGAAGGGCCGCCCGCCCCTCGCCCCCGGCGGTGCGAGTCCCCAGGCGCCGGTAGTGCGCACTGCGGACGGCCAGCACGCAGGTGGACAGCACGGTGGCGATGAGCGAGGCGATGATGACGCCGGACTTGGCGTCCTCCATCATGTGCGGGTCGCCGGGGAAGGACAGCTCGGTGATGAGCAGGGACACGGTGAACCCGATCCCGGCGAGCATCGCCATGCCCGCGATGTCGATCCAGCTCAGCGACGGGTTGAGCTCGGCGGAGGTGAGCTTGGTGGTCACCCACGACCCGCCGAGGATGCCGATCAGCTTGCCGCCGACCAGGCCGATGATCACGCCGAGCGCCGCGGTGTCGGCGAAGATGGTGCCGAACCCGGTGAAGACCACCCCGGCCGACATCAGCGCGAACACCGGCAGCACGATCCCGTTGGCCCACGGCCGGATCAGGTGCTCGGCCCGGTGCGAGGGGGACTCGGTCTCGCCCCGCTGCGCCACGGTCCGCATCAGCATGCCCATGGCCACCCCGGCGATCGTGGCGTGCACGCCGCTGGCGTGGACCAGCATCCAGATCGCGGCGGCCAGGGGCAGGTAGAGGGTCCAGTTGGGCAGCCGGGAGGAGTTCAGCCGGGCGGCGAGGCCGGCGCCGCGCTGGAGGTAGGCGAACACCGCCAGCAGCGCGATGGCGCCCAGCAGCGGGACGAAGGAGACGTGGTCGGTGTAGAAGATCGCGATGACCACGATCGCGCCGAGGTCGTCGACGATGGCCAGGGTGAGCAGGAAGGTGCGCAGCGCCGGGGGCAGGTAGCGGCCGATCACCGCCAGCACCGCCACGGCGAAGGCGATGTCGGTGGCCATCGGGATGCCCCAGCCGCCCAGCGCCTCGGGGCGGCCCAGGTTGATCGCGGTGTAGAGCAGCGCGGGCACGACCATGCCGCAGAGCGCGGCCACGATGGGCAGCACCGCACGGCGGGGGTTGCGCAGCTCGCCGTGGACGAACTCCTGCTTGAGCTCGTTGCCGACGATGAAGAAGAACACCGCCAGCAGGGCGTCGGAGGCCCAGGCTTCCACCGACAGCTCCAGGTGCAGGCCGGAGGGGCCGAAGGTGAAGTCCCGGATGGCCTCGTAGGCGCCGCCCGCGGGGGAGTTGGCCCACACCAGCGCGACCACCGCACCGATGATCAGCAGGAACCCCGCGACCACGTCCTCGCGCAGTAGATCGGCGGCCCCTCTGAGGCCGCGGCGTCGTGAAGCCATGCTTGGCGCTCCCCCCCGAACCGGCTCGGCTGTCGTTCTGCGGCGGGTGCCGGCACTCGTCCCGGAACCGGTCGCGTNCCGTGCGGGGGGCTGCCGCGGCCGCGGGCGACTGCCGCGCCCCAGGGTCCGCGGGGCGCGTGCGCCGCGCAGAAGCCGGGCCGCATGGGGCCTGCCGTGGACGGGGCACCGTCGACCCGACCCCGTCGAGGATACTCACCGGATCCGGCGGAGCCGACCACCGGACCTGCGCAGGGGCGCCCGGGAGTGTCGGAGGGCGGGAATGCGGCCCGTGAGCGGCGCCGACACGCGGGGGAGCGCGGCCGCGCCCGCGCCCGCCGTGAGCGCCGTGCGGTACGCCCGCCGTGCGGGGCGGTCCGGCGGGCCGTTCCGGGAGCGCGGCCGCGTCTGCGCGATGCCTCGCCTGCGCCGCGTTCCCGTCGCCGGCGGCGGTGCGCGGTGGCCGCGCAGCGGGGCAGGGGCCGACGTGTCGCCCTGCACGGTGCCCTCCGTGGTTGGCTCGCCGAGCCGCCTACGGCGGACGATCCGGGGTGGTCACCGGGAAACGGGGACGGCGGCGGGGCGCGCCGGGGGGCGCGGTGCGGACGTGCGCGGTCCGCGCGCAGCGCCCTACGGGTGGCGGGCGCCCTCGTGGTCGGCGTGGCCGGCCGGTTCCAGCTGGAGTGTGGAGTGCTCCACATCGAAGTGGCCGTCCAGGCAGGCGTGCAGCTCGTCCAGCATGCGCCCGGCGTCGGCCAGGTGCCCGTCGGCGACCACCACGTGCGCCGAGAGCACCGGCACCCCGGAGGTGATGGTCCAGGCGTGCAGGTCGTGCACGTCGATGACGCCGGGCTGGCGGAGCATGTGCGCGCGCACGTCCTGCAGGTCCACCCCGCGGGGCGTCGCCTCCAGCAGCACGTGCACCGACTCGCGCAGCAGCGACCAGGCGCGCGGCACGATGATCGCGGCGATGATCAGTGAGATCACCGTGTCCACCGCCGACCAGCCGGTGGCCCAGATGACCGCGCCGCCCACGATCACGCCGACCGAGGCCATGGCGTCGCCCATCACCTCCAGGTAGGCGCCGCGCACGTTGAGGCTCTCCCGCTGCCCCGAGCGCAGCACCAGCAGCGCCGCGATGTTGACCACCAGCCCGAACGCGGCCACGGCCATCACCCCGGGGCCGGAGACGTCGCGCGGCTCGGTGATGCGCTCGATGGCCTCGTAGGCGATGAACGCGCACAGCACGAACAGCAGGATCGCGTTGAGCGCGGCGGCCAGGACCTCGGCGCGCTGCAGCCCGAAGGTGCGCCGGGTGTCCGGCGGGCGGGCGGCGATCCAGACCGCGAACAGCGCCAGCATCACCCCGGCCGAGTCGGTGACGGTGTGCCCGGCGTCGGCGAGCAGCGCGAGGCTGCCCGAGAGGGCGGCACCGGCCACCTGCACCACGGCGACCGCGAGCATCAGCCCCAGCACCAGGGCGAGGCGTCCGCGGTGCGCACCGCCGGCGGTGGCGTGCCCGTGTCCGTGCCCGTGCCCGTGTCCGGCTCCCATGGCGCCTCCTGGCGGTGCGGGGCGGCGGTGCGCCGCCGACGGTTCAGCCCTCACTGTTTATACAGCCCCGGCTGTCTATACAGCAAATGCTGTAAAATGGTTTTCATGTTGACCTCCGAGCAGCGCCTCTCCGCGATCCACCGCCTCGGCCGCGCACTGGCCGATCCGACGCGCTGCCGCCTGCTCCTCGCCCTGCTGGAGGGGCCCGGGCACCCCGCCGGGCTGGCCGACACGCTGGGTCTTACCCGGCAGAACGTGTCGAACCACCTCGCCTGCCTGCGCGAATGCGGCCTGGTGCAGGGGCGTCAGAGCGGCCGCCAGGTCTCCTACGAGCTGGTCGACACCTCCCTCACGCACGCCCTGGAGGACCTGCTCGACGTGGTGTGGGGTGTGGCGCAGGAGCACACCCCGCCGGGGGAGTCCACCCCCGTCCCGGCCGGCTGACCGCCGGCGCCCGCACCTCGCCCGCCCCCGCCCCTGCCCGGGACCGGCGTACGGTGCGTGCGGCACGCGCGCCTGCGCCCCCGGTCGCACCCTCCTCCTCCCTGAGGAGGAGGCCGGGTAGCGCCACCCCTGACACGGGGCTGACACACCCCTGAGAGACCCCTGAATCCCGGCCCGGACGGCCCGTCCTGAGGTGAGACGCGAAGTATCGTGTGTTTCGCGTGCCCGGCGCACCCGGCGGCCCCGTTCCCGCCCCGCGGGTGAGTCCACACCACCGCCCGGCAGCGGACCGCGCAGAGCGGCGCGGACCGGCCCGGCGGTGCCGAACGCAGTGCCGTACTTCCTTCGAGGAGCACCGACTCTCATGTCCCCACCTGCCGAGACCGCTCTTGGCGACCCTGCGATCCCCCGCCCGCCCATGGGCGCGCGTGTGAGCGGAGGCCCGCAATGAACCGACTCATCACGACGTCCCTGGGCAACCGGGCCCTGATCCTGCTGGTGACGCTGTCGGCCGTGGTCTTCGGCGTGCTCGCCGCGGGCTCGGCCAAGCGCGAGCTCATGCCGTCCATGGACGTGCCCATGGTGACGGTGGGCGCCCAGTACCAGGGCGCCTCCCCCGAGGTCGTGGAGAACGAGGTCACGCTTCCGCTCGAGCAGGCGGTCAAGGGCGTGTCCGGCATCACCTCCTACAACTCCACCTCCGCCAACGGCAGCGCGCAGGTGGTCGCCGAGTTCGACTACGACGACAGCACCGACGACGTGGTTCGCGACGTGCAGAAGGCCGTGGACCAGGTCCAGGGCCAGCTGCCCGAGGACGTCGAGCCCAGCGTGCAGTCCTTCGGCATCAACGACATGCCGGTGGTCATGCTGGCCGTCGGCGCCGGCGACGACGACGCCCAGGCGCTGGCCGAGCCGCTGCAGGAGACCGTCGCCCCCGAGATCGAGTCGATCGACGGGGTACGCGGCGCAATGGTCACCGGCGTCAAGGAGACCAGCGTCGCCGTCACCCCCGACGAGGACGACCTGGAGGACGAGGGGCTCAGCGACGCCGACGTCACCGCGGCCCTGCAGTCCAGCGGCGTGCTCTCGCCCGGCGGCGACATCACCGAGGACGACCGCACCCTGACCGTCACCACCGGTTCGCGCCTGGAGTCCCTGGAGGACATCGAGGACGTGTGGGTCACGCCCGGGGCCGGAGGCGGCGGGGCGGCCGCCCAAGGGCCAGGGGCGGGCGCCGGTGCCGCGGGCGGCGCGGGCGCGGCCGGGGCGGCGCAGTCCGCCCCCGAGCCGGTGCGCCTGGGCGAGGTCGCCGATGTGGAGCTGCGGACCGAGGACAACGGCTCCATCACCCGCACCGACGGCAAGCCCAGCCTGGGCGTGATGGTGCTCAAGACCCCCGAGGGCAACACCGTCGAGATCTCCGAGGCCGTCCAGGAGCGCGTGTCCGACTTCGAGCGGACGCTGGGCGACGGCGCCGAGGTGAGCGTCGTCTTCGACCAGGCGCCCTACATCGACGAGTCCATCGTCGCGATGTTCGAGGAGGGCGTGCTCGGCCTGGTCTTCGCCATCGCGATCATCCTGGCGTTCCTGCTCTCGGTGCGCTCGACGCTGGTGGCTGCGGTGTCCATCCCGGTCTCGCTGCTGGTGGCGATGGTCGGCATGGAGGTCTTCGGCTACAGCCTGAACATCCTGACCCTGGGCGCCATCACCGTCTCCATTGGCCGCGTGGTCGACGACTCCATCGTGGTGCTGGAGAACATCCGCCGCCACATGGGCTACGGCAAGGAGAAGATGGAGGCGGTCGCCACCGGCACCCGCGAGGTGGCCACGGCGATCACCTCCTCTACGCTGACCACCATCGCCGTGTTNCCCGGTTTCCCTGCCGATCGGCTTCGTCGGCGGCATGGTCGGCGAGCTCTTCCGGCCCTTCGCGGTCACCGTGAGCATCGCGCTGGCCGCCTCCCTGCTGGTGGCGCTGACCATCATCCCGGTGCTGGCCTACTGGTTCATGAAGCCGCGGCCGGTCCCGCCTGAGGAGGCCGAGCGGATCCGGGCCGAGGAGCGCGCCAAGGAGCTGCGCTCTCCGCTGCAGCGCGCCTACCTGCCGGTCATCCGCTGGACCACCCGCCACCGGGTGCTGTCCCTGACCGCCTGCATCGCGCTGCTGATCGGCACCTTCGCGCTGGCCTTCAGCCCCGCGCTCAAGACCAACTTCCTGGGCGACGACGGGCAGAACACCTACCAGGCCACCCAGGAGCTGCCGCCCGGCACCTCCGCGGACAAGGCCGACGCCGAGGCCCAGAAGGTCGAGGAGCAGCTGGAGGGCCTGGCCTGGGTGGAGTCCTACCAGGCCTCGGTCGGCGGCGGCGACCCGATGGCGGCGATGATGGGCGGCGGCGCCGGGAGCACCAGCTACACCATCACCACCGACCCCGACGGCGACCAGGCCGCCTACCAGGAGAAGCTGCGCCAGGCCTTCGCCGACGTGGACACCGACAACGAGGTCGTGCTCGCCGACTCCGGCGGCATGGGTTCGGCGCTGGAGGTCCAGGTCACCGCGGACGACCCCGAGACGCTGGAGGAGGCGGCCGACGAGGTCGAGGAGGCGGTGCGCGACATCGACGGCGCCGCCGATGTGGAGAACAGCATCGCCGCCGCGCTCCCCATGCTCCAGGTGGAGGTCGACGGTGAGAAGGCCGCCGAGGAGGGGCTGAGCCAGGCCCAGGTCGGCCAGGCCGTCTCCGAGGCCTTCCAGGGCGAGACCGTGGGCAGCGCCAGCATCGACGACCGCCGCCACGACGTGGTGGTGCACGTCAAGGGCGCGCCCGGATCGGTGGAGGACCTGGAGGACCTGGAGATCGCCGCGCCCGCGGGCGGCACGGTCGACCTCGAGGACGTCGCCGACGTCGAGGAGGTCGTACAGGCCCCCGAGCTCAACCGCACCGACGGCGTCACCAGCGCCACGGTGTCGGCCTCGCCGACCGCCGACGACCTGGGCCGGGTCAGCGCCGAGCTGGCGCAGGCCCTGGACACCCTGGACCTGCCCGAGGGCGCCCAGGCCGAGATCGGCGGCGTCAGCGCCGACCAGAACGAGGCCTTCGCCCAGCTGGGCGTGGCCATGCTGGCCGCGGTCGTGATCGTCTACCTGATCATGGTGGCGACCTTCAAGAGCCTGATGCAGCCCTTCATCCTGCTGGTGTCGATCCCGTTCGCCGCCACGGGCTCGCTGGGCCTGCTGATGCTCACCGGCCAGCCGCTGGGCCTGCCGGCGATGATCGGGCTGCTGATGCTGATCGGCGTGGTGGTCACCAACGCCATCGTGCTCATCGACCTGATCAACCAGTACCGGGCGCAGGGCATGGAGCTGCGCGAGGCGGTCGTGGAGGGCTCCCGGCACCGGCTGCGCCCGATCCTGATGACGGCGCTGGCCACCATGGGGGCGCTGACCCCGATGGCGCTGGGCATCACCGGCGGCGGGGCGTTCATCTCCCAGCCGCTGGCCCTGGTGGTGATCGGCGGCCTGTTCACCTCGACACTGCTCACCCTGGTCCTGGTGCCGGTGCTCTACACCATGGCCGAGGGCCGCAAGGAGCGCCGCGCCAAGCGCCGGGCCGCCAAGCGCGAGGCCGAGCTGGAGCGGGTGCGCGCCGAGCGGCGCGAGGCGGGCGCCGGGGACGGCGCCGACCGCGGCGCCGCGTCCGAGGAGCGGGCCGAGGTGGAGTGAGCCGGACCGGAACCCGCGCACGCGGGGAACCGGATCCCGGCCGGGGGCGGCGGGCGGCGGGTGCCGTCCGCCGCCCCCGTGCACGTCCGTGCGCTGGGACGGCGCCGTGCGAGCGCCCCCACCTGGCCTGATCGGCTTCGCACGGCGCACGGTGACACCGCCGCGCCGTTTTGCGATCCGCTGTTATCCCAGGCAAGCTGCCCCTTATGGATAGCAGGGACAGGGACCTCGACGACCTCGTCCGCCAGGAGCTGGGGGAGGAACCGTCGCAGGAGGCCAAGGACTACGCCCGCGAGCTGTACGAGAAGTACCGGATGAAGGTGTTCGGCTCGGACGCCGGCGACAAGGACGCGCAGACCGACGGGGCCGAAGGGGGCGAGTAGTGCTCGGGCCCGGGCCCAGCGAAGCACGGAAGGCACGCACCGAAGACGGACGGGGTCTCCCCCGCGGGGGAGACCCTTCGTCGTGTCCTGGGCCCTGTGCGTCCGCCGGCCGGGAGGGGTGGTCGCGCCGGCCCGGCAGGCCTCTCCCACCGCCGGGGTCCCCGGCCTGAGACGCGGGCGTCCCCTCGGACACGCCCCGTGCGCCGGTCCGGGCCGGACCGGCGCGGAGGGCCCGTCGGCGGGGCCCTCTCCTCCGGCTCCTCCAGAGGCGGCCGACCGCCTCCGGCCGATGGGGCGTCTCAGGAGGCGCGCCTCCACCGCGGCGCTCAGGCCGTGCGGCGGGCGGTCTCCGTCTCGGGGTCGTTCTCGACGTCCTCCGGTTCGGGCGCGGGACCGGTCTCCTCGGCCGCCTCCCAGACCAGTTCGTACCAGACGGTCCGGCCGAGGCCGCCTGAGCGGTGCTCGGTTCCCCACTTGGCGGCCAGCACCTCCACCATGTCCAGCCCCCGGCCGTGCTCGGCGGTGTCGTAGGGGCCGCGGTGCTGGGCCCGGGGGTGCTCGGGGCTGCCCAGGTCGCGCACCTCCACCCGGGTCCACCCCGGCGCGGTGTGCACGCTGACCTCGAACTTGCCCCCGGCGGTGCCGGATGCGCTGTGCGTGATGGCGTTGGTCGCCAGTTCGCTGGTGAGCAGCGTCGCGGTGGCGACCTCGGGGCTGTGCGCCAGCGCCCGTTCGACGAAGCGGCGCGCGTGCTTGATCTGGTGGGCCAGGCCGGGGAACCTGCGGCGGGCCGGTGGCCCCGGCGCGTCGGGCGGTACGGGGTGTTCTGTCATGGTCATCGCCGGACGATCGATGGACGGATGGATCGTGCCCGGGCGCGGGGCGCGTCCGAGCGGGTCCTCGCCGGGCGGCGTCCGATGCCCGCGCGGGTCACGGCGCTGGAGGAATCGGTCGAGGACCGCTCGCTGGGGGACGGTGTGGACGTGTCGGGCGGCCGGCATCGGAGGGGGAGGACGCCGGACGCGTTCAGGGGAGACGAATCCACGGACAGGATACGCCCGCTGACTTCCGGTGAGTCGCACGGGGGGCGGTGTGCGGCACAGGGCCCCCGAGCCGCAGGGGACGCGGAGCCTGCGGCGGGACGGACGCGGGGCCGGCACCGGCCGGACACGCCGCTGCCGGCGGGGGAACAGGTCTGTCACGAAGGGCCGTGTTTCGGCTACGGTGCGTCTGAGATGTGGTCCCGGACACACGGGGAGGGCGATGCGTGCCGGGGTTTTGGCGGTGCATTCACCGCGGATTCACCGCGGCGAGCGGCGTCTTCGCCAGTGTCGGGGACGTCCGGGCACCGCCGGTCCGGCTCCCACGGCCGACGGGGCCCGCGGGCATCACCCCGTTGACCTTCAGGAGGACGTTCCGTGCCCGATTCCGCGCCCCGACGCACGCTGCCGCTGATCGGCCAGGCGGGCGGCGGGAGATCCAGGGCCACCTGCCGCCTGCGCTGCGGCGACGCCTGCTTCCACGAAGCCCCCAACAAGAGCGCCAACCCGTATTTCGGTGACATCTTCAGCGGCATGGTCTCGCGCCGCAACGCCCTGCGCGCCGGCGCGGTGGGCGCCGGGGCCGCGGCAGGGTTCGCCGCCCTGGGCGGCCTGGCCGCACCGGCCTCGGCCAAGCCGGGCAGGGGCGACCCGCGCCTGACCTTCAAGGGACTGAAGAGCACCCCGGGGACCCGCCCCGACGCCGTCGAGGTGCCCTGGGGGTACCGCCACCGCGTCGTGATCAGCTGGGGCGACCCCGTCCTGCCGGACGCGCCGGAGTTCGACTTCGACGGCCAGACCCCCGAGGCGCAGGCCAAGCAGTTCGGCTACAACTGCGACTACGTCGGCTTCGTCCCGCTGGACCGGGGACACGGCCACGGAAAGGGCAAGGGGAAGGGCCACGGCAACGGCAAGGGGTACGGGCACCGTCCCCGGCGCGGACTGCTGTGGGTCAACCACGAGTACACCAACGAGAACCTGATGTTCCGTGAGTTCTCCAACGACACGGCCACCGAAGAGCAGATGCGGATCGCCATGGCCGCGCACGGCGGCTCGGTCGTGGAGATCGTGCGGATGGGCGCCAGCGGCGCCTGGAAGGTCGCCAAGGGCCGCCGCCGGTTCAACCGGCGCATCACGGCCGAGACCCCCTTCGAGGTGACCGGACCGGCCGCCGGTAGCGAGCTGCTGCGCACCGAGGCCGACCCCTCGGGCACCGAGGTGCTGGGCATGCTCAACAACTGCTCCGGCGGGACCACCCCCTGGGGCACCTTCCTCACCTGTGAGGAGAACTTCCACCAGTACTTCGTCAACGCCGACGGCGCGCCGGAGGAGGCCCGGGAGAAGCTGGCGCGCTACGGCATGACCGGGGGCGAGTCGGGCCGCCGCTGGAACCGCGTCGACGAGCGGTTCGACCTGTCCAAGCACCCCAACGAGGCCAACCGCTTCGGCTGGGTGGTCGAGGTCGACCCGACGGACCCCTCGGCCAAGCCCCGCAAGCGCACCATGCTGGGCCGCTTCAAGCACGAGGGGGCCAACCCGCGCATCACCGAGGACGGCCGCGTGGCGGTGTACCTGGGCGACGACGAGCGCTTCGACTACATCTACAAGTTCGTCAGCGCGAAGAGGTTCAAGAAGGGTTCGGCCCGGCACAACGCCTCCCTGCTCGACACCGGGACGCTGTACGTGGCGCGGTTGACCGGCAACAGCCCGGCCGAGGAGATCGACGGCTCCGGCGAGCTGCCCTCCGACGGCGCCTTCGACGGCGTCGGCGAGTGGATCGCCCTGTGCAGCGACTCCGAGAGCTACGTCGAGGGCATGAGCGTGGCCGAGGTGCTGGTCTACACCCGCATCGCCGCCGACAAGGCGGGCGCCACCAAGATGGACCGTCCCGAGGACTTCGAGCCCAACCCGGTCACCGGCAAGGTTTACTGCGCACTGACCAACAACAGCGCGCGCGAGCCGGGCCAGGCCGACGAGCCCAACCCGCGCGGGCCCAACAAGCACGGCCACATCCTGGAGATCACCGAGGCCGGTGACGACGCCGGGGCCACCGAGTTCACCTGGGACGTGCCCATCGTCTGCGGGGACCCGGACGACCCGAGCACCTACTTCGCCGGGTTCGACAAGTCCAAGGTCGCGCGGATCTCCTCGCCGGACAACCTGACCTTCGACGACAAGGGCAACCTGTGGATCTCCACCGACGGCCAGAAGAAGCTGGAGATCAACGACGCGCTGCACGCGGTGCCGATGCGCGGGAAGTACAAGGGTGAGCTGAAGACCTTCGCCACCGTGCCCGTGGGGGCCGAGTGCTGCGGCCCGCTCATCACCGAGGACCAGAAGACGGCGTTCATCGCGCCGCAGCACCCCGGTGAGGACGGCACGGCGGAGGAGCCCCAGAGCACTTGGCCCAACGGGGACGTCCCGCGTCCGTCGGTGGTGGCCATCTGGCACGGCTGGGGCAAGGACATCGGCAGCTGACCCGGGCGGCCGCCGACCGGGCACCGGTCGGCGGCCGGTCCGCCGGGCCCGGGGGGCGTCGTGCCTCACCGGGGCCCTCCCGTGCGCTCGGTGCGCGTCCCCCTGTTCCGAGATGGAATGATGGGACCCATGGTGCGAGAAGCAGACATTCCCCGGCTGGACGTGCCGAGCGCGGGGGTCCACCGCGCCGACCCCGAGCGCTACGACGGGCGCATGCCCTACCGGCGCAGCGGGCGCAGCGGCCTCGACCTCCCCGCGATCTCCCTGGGGCTGTGGCACAACTTCGGCGACGACCGGGCGCTGGAGACCCAGCGGGCCGTGCTGAGGCGGGCCTTCGACCTCGGCGTGACCCACTTCGACCTGGCCAACAACTACGGCCCGCCGCCCGGCTCGGCCGAGCTCAACTTCGGCCGCATCCTGCGCGAGGACTTCCGCGCCTACCGCGACGAGATCGTCGTGTCCACCAAGGCCGGCTACGAGATGTGGCCCGGCCCCTACGGCAGCGGCGGCGGGTCGCGCAAGTACCTGCTGGCCAGCCTCGACCAGTCGCTGGCCCGGATGGGCCTGGACCACGTCGACGTCTTCTACAGCCACCGGTTCGACCCCGACACGCCGCTCGAGGAGACGATGGGCGCCCTCGACGCCGCCGTGCGCTCGGGCAAGGCGCTCTACGCCGGGATCTCCTCCTACTCCCCGGAGCGCACCGCCGAGGCGGCGGCGATCATGCGGGAGCTGGGCACGCCGCTGCTCATCCACCAGCCCTCCTACTCGATGGTCAACCGCTGGATCGAGGACACCGGGCTGCTGGACACCCTGGAGGCCGAGGGGATGGGCTGCATCGTGTTCTCGCCCCTGGCCCAGGGCATGCTCACCGGCAAGTACCTGGACGGCGTCCCCGAGGGCTCCCGGGCGGCCTCGGGCAAGAAGTCGTTCCGCCCTGAATGGCTCAACGACGAGAGCCTGGAGACGGTCCGCGCGCTCAACGGCATCGCCGCCGAGCGCGGCCAGTCGCTGGCCCAGCTCGCCCTGCAGTGGGCGATGCGGGACCCCCGCGTCACCTCCGTGCTCATCGGCGCGAGCAGCGTCGGGCAGCTGGAGGACAGCCTGGAGGCGGTGCGCGGCCCGGAGCTGACCGCCGAGGAGCTGGACGCGATCGACACCCACGCCAAGGAGCTGGGGGTCAACATCTGGAAGCGCTCCAGCGACGGCTGACCGGCCCGCGCGGCACGGCCCGGGCCGAGGACGGCCGTCCGCCCGGCCGCAGGCGGTGGGTGGGGCGGTGCAGGGGCCGGGAGACGAGGGAGAGGGGCGCAGGACGCCGATGGGCCGCACGACGATCGCGGTGCGCAGCGCCGAGACGGGGGACGCCGAGGCGATGGCGGAGGTGTTCCGCGCGGCCGGGGCGGCCGGATGGAGCCACTTCCTGCCGGAGGAGGAGCTGCGGAGCGAGCCCTTGCGCACCGCGGTGTTCGCGGCGGGGATCAGCGCGCCCGAGACGCGGGTCCTCGTCGCCGAGCAGGCCCCCCGCGCCGAAGGAGGGGCGGGCGNCGCGGGGCCCCCCGCCGATCGGCCCGGCCGCATCGGCCGACGAGGCCGAGCTGCACTTGTTCTACGTGCATCCCGACCACTGGGGCGACGGCACCGCGCGCCTGCTGATGGACGAGGCGGTGCGGTCGATGCGCGCGCAGGGGCGCCGCCGGGCGCACCTGTGGACGGCCGAGCCCAACCACCGCCCGCGCGCCTTCTACGCACGGGAGGGGTGGACGCCCGACGGCGGCCGCCGCTCCAAGACGCGCAACGGGGTCACCTTCACCGAGCTGCGCTACGGCAAGGAGCTGTGACGGCCGCACCCCGACGGCACGGGCGGGTCGGGACGGGCGCACCGCGCCCGCCCCGACCGCGGCCGGGGCCCGGCCGGCGTCGGCCGGTCCGGGCCGGGGCGGTCAGCCCTGGACCCCGGCCCTCTCGGACGGGTCGCCCTTGAGTAGCCCCATCATCCGTTCGGCCCCTTCGGGCTTGCGGGTGAGGGCGCTGACGGCCCAGACCGCCAGGGCCGAGGCGATGGCGCCGGGGACCAGCTCGTAGAGGACGTCGGAGAGGGTGTAGTACCAGACGATGGTGACCAGGGCCCCGGTGACGATGCCGGCCGCGGCCCCGGCGGCGGTGGTGCCGCGCCAGAACAGCGCCATGAGCAGCGGGGGGCCGAAGGCCGCCCCGAGCCCGGCCCAGGCGAACAGCACCAGCCAGAACACCAGGTCCTCCATGCCGGGGATGTACAGCATCCCCACCGCCAGCAGGCACAGGGCCAGGACCACCACGCGGCTGACCATGACCAGGCGGCGGGGGTCGAGGTCCTCGGCGTCCCGCTTGAGGATCCGCTGGTAGATGTCGCGGACCACGCCGGAGGTGGCCACCAGCAGCTGGGAGTCGGCCGAGGACATGATGGCGGCGAACACCGCCGCGACGAGCAGGCCCGCGACCACGCCCGGCAGGTACTCGCCGGCCAGGAACGGGAAGAGCTGCTCGCTGTCGGCGGAGGGGAGCGCGTCGACGCCGCCGTACACGGCGCGGCCGGACAGGCCGATGAACACCGCGCCCCAGCCCATCAGCACGTTCCACACCGTGCCCCACAGGGCCGCCGGGCGCAGGCTGCGCGGGTCGTCGATGGACATGTAGCGCACAATGATGTGCGGCTGGCCGGGCGATCCCAGGCCGATCCCCACCGCGGCGATGATGCCGCCGACGCCGATGGCGTAGGGGTCGAGCAGGGCGGGGTCCAGCGCGCGCAGGGTGTCGAACATCGGCCCCCAGCCCAGCGAGGCCACCACCACGACGGGCAGTACCACCAGCCCGACGATCATGAAGACCGCCTGGACGGCGTCGCTGAGCGCGACCGCGACGTACCCGCCCAGCAGGGTGTAGGCCAGCACGACGCCCGCCGTGATCCACACTCCGGTGGTGTCGGCGACCCCGAACGTCCCGGCGAAGGCCTTGCCCCCGGCGGCGAACTGGGAGGAGACGTAGGCGGTCATGAACAGCACGATGACCACGACCACCAGGACGCGCAGGCCCTGCCCGCCGCCCAGGCGGCTGGCGAAGAAGTCGGGCAGGGTGATGTCCTTCATCCTGCCGGTGAACCGGCGCAGGCGCGGTGCGGCGAACAGGAAGAGGAACAGCTCGACCGTGGTGTAGCCGACCACCGACCACACGGCCGCGGCGCCGTCGACGAAGGCCAGGCCGGTCACGCCCAGCACCAGCCAGCCGCTGCGGCCCGAGGTCACCGCGCTCATGGCGACGACGAAGTGCTTCATCGCGCGGCCGCCGAGGAAGAAGTCGGTCATCGAGCTGGACCGGGCGCCCGCGGCGTACAGGGCGATGCCGACCAGCAGGAGCAGGTAGAGGACGAACGAGGCGACGATCGCCCAGTCGGTCTCGATGGACACGGCGGTATCGCTCACCGGGCCGCCCCCGTCTCCCGCGTCGCCGCGTAGCCGAGGACGGCGGCGACCAGGACCAGGAGCGGTAACACGAACAGGGTGAAGGAGAGGGCGAAGGTCATGGGGGGTCCTCCGGTTCGATGGGGTCGTCGGCCCCGTGCGGGGCGGGGCCCGTGACGGTGGTCACGCAAGCTAGTGCCCGTGCGCCGCCGAACACGACCGCCTCTTAGTGGGACGCCGGTGACGAAGAGTGACCTCCAGTGACATATGCGACCTCTTACTCGGAAGATCACCAGGGCGTGTGATCACGGTGTGATGAAACGGACGTGGAGTCGTGATCCATACCGGTCGGTCGGGCGCGGTGGCCGAGGGCGGGAACCGGGTATTGACACCCCGGCGCCCCGGTGGTCCACTGACGGCGTACCGCCTGCCGAACAAGCACTCGCTTGGCGCGACGTCCCGCCCCCCTCACGGAAGGCCGAACGCCACGATGCCCGACGCCACATTGGCGGCGCGTGCCGCCGTACTCATGGAGCAGCCCGGATCCTGGCAGGTCGTCGACGTCGACCTGGCCGAGCCGCGGGCCGGAGAGGTCCGGGTGCGGTTCAAGGCCGCCGGGCTGTGCCACTCCGACGCCCACGCCGCATCGGGGGCCATGCCCGTCTCGCAGCTGCCGCTGATCGGCGGCCACGAAGGGGCCGGTGTGGTGGAGGAGGTCGGGCCGGGCGTGGACCGGCTCGCGCCGGGCGACCGGGTCGCCGCCCAGTTCGTGCCCAGCTGCGGGCACTGCCCCAACTGCCGCCGCGGCCGGCTGAACATGTGCGACCTGGCGGTGTTCGGGCTGGCCGGCTCGATGCCCGACGGCACCTTCCGCGCCCGGGTCCAGGGCCGCGACGCCGGCCAGATGACGATGCTGGGGACCTTCGCCGAGCGGGCCGTGGTGCCGCAGTACTCGCTGGCGCCCATCCCCGACGGCGTCTCCTTCGAGGCCGCGGCGCTGGTCAGCTGCGGCGTGGTGACCGGCTGGGGCTCGGCGGCCAACGCGGCCGGGGTGGGCTTCGGCGACACGGTGATCGTCATGGGCACCGGCGGGGTGGGGATGAACGCCCTGCAGGGCGCCGCTGCGCGCGGCGCGGCGCACGTCATCGCGGTCGACCCGGTCGCCTTCAAGCGCGAGGCCGCACTGGGGTTCGGCGCCACGGCGGCGGTGGCCACCATGGCCGAGGCGGCCGACCATGCCCGCCTGGTCACCGGCGGGCAGGGCGCCGACGCGGCCATCGTGTGCGTGGGGAACCTGGAGCCCGGCCACGTGGCCGAGGCCTTCGCCGCGATCGGCCGCGGCTCGACCGTCGTCGTCACCGGCATCGGCGACGCCTCCGCGGTGGGGCTGCCGATCAACCTCTGGGAGATGGCGATGACCGGGAAGCGCATCCAGGGGACGCTGTACGGGACGGACACCCCGGGCGACGCCATCCCGCGCCTGCTGGAGATGTACAAGGCGGGCCGGCTGAAGCTGGACGAGCTCATCACGCGCCGGTACAAGCTCGACGAGATCGCCACGGCCTATCAGGACCTGCGCGAGGGGCGCATCATCCGCGGAGTGGTCCTGCACGGGGACGAGGGCGGATCCGGCTGACCGGGCGGGCCGGGCGGCCCGTTCTCGGGGGCGCGGCCCGTGGAACGTGAATCAGGGATCGCTCGTCGGGGCCACCGTCAGGCCCGGCCGGTAAGTGTGCGTTAACAACGGAGGAAAAGGTCGCCGAAACACCGGGATTCCCCGTGTCCGCAGGGCTATCAGGAATCATGCACGTGCACGGGCGTTTCCGGTCTGCCGCGGATCCCCGCCGAGGGCAAGCGGCCTCCGAACGGCGCCCGAGCGCCCCGGGCGGTTCCGGGGAGCGCCCGGGACGGCCTGCAGCGCCGCGTTTTCCGGGCCGCCCGGGGCGCGATTTCGGACGCTGCGCACGGGGGAGTTCGGGGCCGGACGGAAGTGCTCCCCGGTCCTTCGAAATTGGACGATCGGATCCTCGTTGTGCTTTCTTGATGTCACGGTGACCGGTCGGTGTCCTGTGAGCCAGCACACTCGTTGAAATTCCGGGCACCGACCGTGAACCGGAAGAAAAGCACGTTTCGGTGGTCGTCGGGAGCGAACCTCGCCGGTGGCGCACGGGATCCCCACCCCCTGATCGCCCGCGGGTGCGGGGGAGTTCCCCGCAGCCCCGGCCCGGCGCGGTCGGCGGCCTCCGATGCACCGGTGCGAACGCACGCCGCGGTGCGGGCATCGCAGGGTTGGAGGCCTCTTTTGTGGTTGTTCCTGGTCAGACGACTGGTGAATTATCTGGTCCTGATCGTCGTGGCCACGACCTGCGCCTACCTCCTGGCGGCCTCCGCACTGAGCCCGCGCGTCAATTACGAGAACCAGAGCCCGCGCCCCACCGAGGCGGCGGTCGACGCGCGCCTGGACGAGCTCAATCTCAACGACAAGACACCGCTGGCCGAGCGGTGGGTGGTCTGGGCCGGCGACGTGGTCACCGGTGATTTCGGAAAGACCGTCACCGGCGCATCGGTCAACGACGAGATCGAGATCCGCGTCCTGGTCTCGCTGCGGCTGATCATCGCCGGCGTCGTGATCGGCGCGAGCCTCGGTGTGGCGATCGGCGCCTATGCGGCGGTCAAGCAGTACGGGTTGTTCGACCACCTCTCCACCGGCGCGGCCTTCACCGTTCTGGCCGTTCCCGCCGTGGTCGTGGCCATCACCCTGCAGGTCGCCGCCATCTGGGTGAACGACGTCGCCGGCGAGCAGATGCTGGTGTTCAACGGCGAGGCCACACCCGGGCTGGACGCCGGCTTCTTCGGCACCCTGTGGGACCGGATGAAGCACATGTTCCTGCCGACCATGGCCCTGGCGCTGTCCCAGTTCGCGGTGTTCAGCCGCTACCAGCGCAACATGATGCTGGACGTCCTGGGGTCGGACTTCGTGCGCACGGCGCGCGCCAAGGGGCTGACCCGGCGGGCCGCACTGCTCAAGCACGCGCTGCGCACCGCGCTCATCCCCACCGTCACCTACTTCACCTTCACCTTCGGCGTGATGATGGCCGGGACCACCTTCACCGAGAAGGTCTACAACTGGAAGGGGATGGGGTCCTGGCTGATCGACTCCATCGCCACCAACGACGTGCACGCCGTCGCCGCGGTTTCCTGCTTCATGGCGGTGTGCGTGATGGCGGCGGCGTTCCTGTCCGACGTGCTCTATGCCTGGCTCGACCCGAGGGTGAGGGTGAGCTGATGGCCCGGTCCCGCGTCCCGAACCGGCGCCCCGCGCCCCCGATCCCCGCCCAGGAGCCGATCCGATGAGCATGTCCGCAGAGCGCACCGGTGCGCCGGACGCGCCGGAGGCGGCCGGCCAGGAGCCGGCGCCCGCCCGCACGCCGGGCCGCTGGTCCGCCGTGCTGCGCCAGATGGCCGGGACCCGCCGCGTGCTGTTCGGCGTGGTCGTCATCGTGCTGATGGTCGTCATGGCCTGGGTGGGGCCGCTGCTGAGCCCCTGGGACTTCGGCGAGCGCGACTACTCCGCCTTCCTGCAGCCGCCTTCGGCCGACCACTGGTGGGGCACCGACAGCACCGGGCGCGACGTGTTCGTCAGCACCATGGTCGGCCTGCAGAAGTCGGTCATCATCGGCCTGCTGGTGGCGGTGCTCTCGACCCTGGTCGCGGCGGTGGTCGGAGCGTTCGCCGGGTACTTCCTCGGCGTCACCGACCGGGTCCTGATGTGGATCACCGACCTGATGCTGGTGCTCCCGAGCTTCCTGATCCTGGCGATCCTCTACCCGGTCCTGCGCGACCAGGGGTGGCTGGTCTTCGTCGGGCTCCTGGCGGCCTTCCTGTGGATGGTGACCGCCAAGATGGTGCGCGGCATGACCATCTCCCTCAAGGAGCGCGAATACGTGCTGGCCGCCCGGTACATGGGCGTGCCGGCCTGGACGATCATCTTCCGGCACATCATCCCGAACATGTCCTCGCTGCTGATCGTGGACGCCACGATCAACGTCAGCTCGGCCATCATCGTCGAGACCAGCCTCTCCTACTTCGGGTTCGGGGTGCAGCCGCCGGACGTCTCGCTCGGCTCCCTGATCTCCGACGGGGCGAGCCAGGCCGTCACCCACCCGTGGACCTTCGTGTTCAGCACGGGCCTGCTCGTGCTTCTGGTCCTGGCCGTCAACCTCATCGGGGACGGGCTGCGCGACGCCCTCGACCCGCAGTCCGAGCGCCGGTCGTAGGGGAGAAGGAGAAATGACCGAGACCATCACCCGTACCGGTGCGGACGAGCCGGGCGCCGCCGAGACCGGCGCCCCCGTGCTGGAGATCGAGGACCTCCACGTCACCTTCCCCGGGCGGGGCAAGAGCCCCGACGTCCGGGCGGTGCGCGGCGTCGGCTACAGCGTGCGGCGCGGCGAGATCCTGGGCATCGTCGGCGAGTCCGGGTCGGGCAAGTCGGTGTCGTCCATGGCCGCCATGGGGCTGCTCCCCGACAGCGCGCGCATCACCGGCTCCATCCGCCTGCACGGCGAGGAGCTGCTCGGCCTGGACGACAAGGCCATGTCCGCCAAGCGCGGCTCCCGGATCTCCATGGTCTTCCAGGACCCCCTCTCCGGGCTCACCCCCGTGTACACGGTCGGCGACCAGATCGTCGAGGCCATCCGCGTGCACAACCCCAAGATGCCCAAGGACAAGGCCGCCGCGCGCGCGGTGGAGCTGCTCGAACTGGTGGGCATCCCCAACGCGGCCCACCGCTTCAAGTCCTTCCCTCACGAGTTCTCTGGCGGCATGCGCCAGCGGGTCATGATCGCCATAGCGATCGCCAACGACCCCGACGTCATCATCTGCGACGAGCCCACCACCGCGCTCGACGTCACCATCCAGGCGCAGATCCTGGAGGTCCTCAAGGCCGCCCAGCGCGAGACCGGCGCCGCCATCGTGATGATCACCCACGACCTGGGCGTGGTCGCCGGGCTCGTGGACCGGATGCTGGTCATGTACGCCGGGCGCCCGGTCGAGGTGGGCGCCGTGGACGACGTCTACTACCGCACCCGCATGCCCTACACCATGGGCCTGCTGGGATCGGTGCCCCGCCTGGACACCGACGAGCGCGCGCCGCTGGTGCCCATCAGGGGCAACCCGCCCTCGCTGAGCGACCTGCCGCCCGGCTGCCCCTTCGCGCCGCGCTGCCCGATCGCCACCGCCGAGTGCGACCAGGGCGAGCCGGAGCTGCTGGAGATCGGCGGCCAGGGGCACACCGCGGCCTGCATCCGCGCCCCCGAGATCGACCGCGAAGGCTGGACCGCCGCCGACGTGTACCCGGTCCCGGAGGCCGCCCCGCCGCCCGAGGCGCAGGTCCGCCGCGAGGACCGGGAGACGGTGCTCCAGGTCGACGGCCTGGTCAAGCACCACCCGCTGATGAAGGGCGCGGTGTTCAAGCGCCGGGTGGGCACCGTCTACGCGGTCGACGGGGTCGGCTTCGACATCGCCGAGGGCGAGACCCTGGGGCTGGTCGGCGAGTCCGGCTGCGGCAAGTCCACCACCCTGATGGAGATCCTCAGCCTGGAGCGGCCGCAGGGCGGGACGGTCGACCTGCTCGGCCGGCGCTCGGGCACCATGAACGCGCGCGAGCGCTTCGCGGTCCGCCGCGACGTGCAGGTGGTCTTCCAGGATCCGATGAGCTCCCTGGACCCGCGCATGCTCGTCTTCGACGTGGTCGCCGAGCCGCTGCGGACCCACGGCCTGCCCAAGGACCGGCTGCGCGCGCGGGTGCACGAACTGCTCGACCTGGTGGGGCTGGACCCGGCGCACGCGGGGCGCTACCCCCAGGAGTTCTCCGGCGGCCAGCGCCAGCGCATCGGCATCGCCCGCGCCCTGGCCCTGGAGCCGCGCCTGCTGGTGCTGGACGAGCCGGTCTCGGCGCTGGACGTGTCCATCCAGGCCGGCGTGATCAACCTGCTCGACGAGCTGAAGGCGCGGCTCGGCCTGTCCTACCTGTTCGTCGCGCACGACCTGTCGGTGGTGCGGCACATCGCCGACCGGGTCGCGGTGATGTACCTGGGCCGGATCGTGGAGATCGGCGCGGTCGACCGGATCTTCAGGGACCCGGCCCACCCCTACACCCAGGCGCTGCTCTCCGCGATCCCCATCCCCGACCCGGAGAAGGAGCGCAACCGCTCGCACATCGTGCTCCAAGGGGACCTGCCCAGCCCGGCCGACCCCCCCTCGGGCTGCCGGTTCCGGCCCCGGTGCCCCAAGTTCGCCGGGCTGTCCGAGGCCGAGCGCACGCCGTGCATCGAGGTCTCGCCCGACCTGGAGGCCACCGGAGGCGACGACCACACCGCGGCCTGCCACTACGCGCAGGGGCGCTCCGTCGTCTGACATCCCCTGCATCCCCCGCTCCGGCTCCGGCCGGCAATCCAAGGAGGAATGAGCAGTTATGCGTACGAGACGGACAGTGGCCTACGCCGCGCCGGTCCTGGCCCTGGCGCTCGCCGCCACCGCCTGCGGCGGTGGCGGCGACGACGGCGGCGGGGACGGCGACACCCCCACCCTTGAGGACATCGCGGCCTCCGACCTCAATCCGGTCCCGCGCGAGGAGCTGGAAGAGGGCGGCATCTTCGTCTACGGCAGCTCGCAGCCGGTCGACCAGTTGATGAGCCACCACACCGACGGCAACCTTGGCGCGGTAGTGGAGATCATCAAGGCCGTCATGCCGAGCGCCTTCCGGTACACCGACAAGGGCGAGGCCGAGCCCAACCCCGCCTACGTCGAAGAGTTCGAGATGAACGACGAGGGCACGGAGATGGACTTCGTGCTCAACCAGGACGCCGAGTGGTCCAACGGCGAGCCCATCACCTGGGAGGACTACGAGCAGCAGTGGAAGACGCTGTCCGGCCAGGAGGACGGCGACTTCGGTGCCCCGGGCGAGGTCTACGCCTACCAGAGCGTCGAGGACATCGAAGAGGGCGGGAACGAGTACGAGTTCACCGTCACCTTCTCCGAGCCGTTCGGTGAGTACGGCATGCTCTTCGAGAACCTGTACCCGAAGGAGGTGATGGAGGACGCCGACAAGTTCAACGAGGACTACATGAACGACATCCCCATCACCGCGGGACCGTTCGACTTCAAGGAGGTCGACGAGAGCTCCGACACCACCATCCTGGAGCGCAACGAGGACTGGTGGGGCGACAAGGCGCTGCTCGACGAGATCCACTTCCAGCCGGGCGACCCCGAGGGCCAGGCCCAGGCCTTCGCCAACGGGGAGATCGACGGCTTCTACGTCGGCTACACCGCCTCGACCTATGAGACGGCCAGCGGCCGTGAGGACGGCCACGTCACCCAGGCCATCGACAACGGCTACCGGTACATCGAGATGAACGCCGACCGCCCGGTGCTGTCGGACGTCGACGTCCGGCACGCGGTCATGCTCGGCATCGACCGCCAGGCGCTGGCCCAGCTCTCCCTGGAGAGCATCAACTGGCCCAGCGACCCGACCGCCAACCGGCTGCTGCGCTCCTCCGACCCGCACTTCCAGGACAACTCCGGCGACCTGGGGGAGCAGGACCAGGAGCGCTCCCGGGAGCTGCTGGACCAGGCGGGCTGGACCCTCGACGAGGGCGCCGAGGTGCGCACCAACGAGGATGGCGAAGAGCTGGAGATGCGGTTCTTCTGCCCGGCCGGCGTCAAGGCCTGCGAGTCCGAGGCCCAGGTGACCAAGGACATGCTGGGCGAGGTCGGCATCAAGGTCGTCACCGACTCGATCCCCACGGACGCGTTCTTCAACGACCACATCTACACCGGCGACTTCGAGCTGGCCTCGTTCGTCCAGATCGGCAGCACGCCCTACGTCGGCGAGAGCTTCGAGAACTTCACCGGGCCGTTCGGCGACGACGGCGAGGACTGGGGCAACAACAACGCCCGGACCTCCACCGACGAGATCAACGACAAGTTCGACGAGCTGCGCCAGACGGTCGACCCGGACGAATACGGCAAGCTGGCCAACGAGATCGACGCGCTGCTGTGGCAGAACGGCCAGGGCATCCCGTTCTTCCAGCGCACCGGCACCTACGCGATGGCCGACGACCTGGCCAACGTCGGCGGTCCGGGCCTGCAGTCCAACTGGCACTACGAGGACATCGGCTGGACCACGCCGCAGGACTAGCGGTCTCCACCGGTCCTGTGACCGCGTCACGGCCGCCTCACGGGCCCTCGCCCGTGAGGCGGCCGGGCGGGTGCCCTCCCGGTGGGGGCGCGCCTCCGTTCCGGGGGCGGGTCCGTAGCCGGACTGGAGGGCGTGTCATCCGGCCCTGAGTTCGGCGCGGGACCCCCGGAAACGCGCCGTGCTCTGATCGACACCGGGGTCGTGTCCGCTGGCGTGGTGGAGCTCTGCGGGCCCCGGCCGCCCCCCGGGGGCACTGCCTGCCGCCCGCAGAGACACCCTTGTTGATCTCGGGGAAGCCGGGGTAATACTCGCCGGTATTACCCCGGCTTCCCCGAGATCAACGGTGAGGAGGGGGTGCGCACCGGGGCGGGGTCGCCGATCGCGCCGCAGCGGTCGCACCGCTCACAAGGACGCGGCCGACAGTTCCACCACTCCAGCGGACACCACCGACACCGGATGCCATGGGGCCGACGGGGCCCTTGCTCTGGCTTCGGTTCCGGTCTCCGAGTGCTCTCGGTGCTCTCTCAGCGAATGAACGGCGGGGCGGCCGCACCGCCGTTCCGCGCCGTTCCGCTTCTTCTCGAAAGCCCCTGCGGGTCGACCGCCCTCCGAGCGCCTTCCTGACACTTCAGGGGCCGCCTCCTGCTCACGCGCCTTCGCGCAGGATCTGTTCCAGCTCGGCCTCGTCGATGATGGCGATGTCCTGGCCCTTGGCGCGGTACTCCTCGGCCTTGCGGCGCTTGCTGGTGGCCTGTGCGTGGTCGCCCACGACCAGCACCGTCACCTTCTTGGTGACGTTCTTGGAGATCGAAGCGCCCACGGCGGCGACCTCCCGCCACAGCTCGATCTTGTCGCGCCGGGTGTCGCTCAGGCAGACCACGGCGCCGTACAGGGGGCCGTCGGGGTCGGCGTCCAGATCGGGCTCGGGGGGTTCGGCCTTGCTGTGCTCGTTCCAGCGCGCGAAGCGGCCCCCGGACCGGTCGAAGCGATCGCCGCGGCCGCCCCTGTCGCGCCTGCGGCACCACAGCGCCCGCCGGCCCGGGGAGACGCGCCCCATGGAGACGTTCTCGGCCTCGCACAGCGCCTGGAGGGTAGGCGCGCCGCGCTCGCGCATGAGGGCCAGCACGATCTCGGCGCTGCCCTCGGCGTCGGAGAGCGGGTTGTGGTGGTCGAGGGGGAAGCCGATCCGCTCGCACAGCGTGGGCAGCTTGTGGTTGCGGCTGTCGGTCCACACGGCGTCGGCCAGCACGTAGGAGCAGGAGAAGTGAAGGTCGGGCACCTCAGTGGAGGTGTAGGAGCAGGCGCGCTCGATGACGTCCATCTCCATGCGGGCCCAGTGGGCGACGACAGGGGCGCCGTCGGTGAAGGCGAGGATGCGCTTGAGGGCTTCGGGCCACTCCGGGGCGTCGCGGACGTCCTCAGCGGTGACGCCGCCGTTGTAAGGCGCCAGGGCGGGGTCGAACCAGTCGGCGGGAGCGGGAGGGCGCACGTACTCCAGGTGGCGCTCGACGATCCGGCCGCCGCGGACGCGGACCATGCCGACCCGGCAGACGCTGCCGTTGTCCTCGTTGGCCGTCTCGAAGTCCAGCGCGACCCATGCGTCGTGCTCGGCCGCCTCCGGCCCGGCGGCCGTCCCTCCGGCGGACCCTCCAGCGGCCGTCGCCCGCCCGTCCTGGGCGGGGTTCTCCACGAACGGGAGCCCCTCCAGGGGGAGCGGGTCCCCGGTCCCGTCAACCATCAGTGCACCTCCACAGCCGCGGCCCTCGCCGACGGCACCCACGGATTGTCCCGTAGACCTGTGACGCCCTGGGGCGTCGCGAGACGCCTCGGGACATCCGCCAGGCCCGGGGACGCATCGCGGCGTCCGGGGGGGGTGCTCTGGGCGCCCTGGGACACCGAGGAAGGGCGAGGACCCTACCGAGCCGACGATATGCGGTCCGGGGGTGTCGCACGGCCGTACCGGCGCGACGGGGGATTTTCGGATGACCCGAACGAGGCGGCGGTCCTCTGACGGACGAGGACGGTGTCCTGCCAGGGGTGTGAGTTCGCCCGGTCGGTCTGACCTGCATGCGCCCGGAACGCGGTGAGCCGTTGTGCGGTGGTCGAAGGGGCCGCTGCTTCCATGGCCAGGCTCTTCGACGGGAAAGTCGGACTTCGGGGCCCGGCAGCCGGGGACGGGCAGGCGGGACCGCCGGGAGGCGAGGGTCGGCAGTGCGTTCGTGAAGTCACACCGCACCAAGGGACGCGACTCGGACGAGCGTGAGAGCTTCGTAGGATCCCGGCTACTGAGCCTTTCGGAAGGCGCGTGAGGCGCGTGGGGTCCCGCCCCTGGGCCCGGGGCGGGGCGCCTGTCGGGGCCACGGCTGCTCGGCGCATCGCGCCGCTCAGCGCGGCCTCAGCGCTGAGCGCACGCGAACCGTGGCGTCCGTTCTCCGAACCCCATGGAATCTCCGGAATGCACAGGAGAGCTGCGCGTTCACAGCGGACCGCCTTCCCCGCGTCGCCGACCAGGAACTCTGTCCCCTGGTCCAGGGGCCTGGCCGCTGCTGACCCGTCCTCTCAGGCCACCGCGGGAAAGGCGGTGGCGGTCCCGTCCTCGGCGAAGCGCAGGCCCACCGTCCCGTCGGTCAGGTCGGGGGCCGCCCCGGGGTCCAGTTCCAGGTCGTTCTGGAAGTCCAGGCTGTAGATGCCGGGGGCGTCGCCGCCGAGCCCCTTGTCGGTGTAGAGGACTCCGTGCCACACGCCCCGGACGTCGGTCGGGACGCTGCCGCCCAAGGCGTCGTCGTTCCAGAGGCGGTCGCCGCTCCCGGAGGTGTAGACGTAGACGGCGGGGGAGGTGTGGCCGCCGTTCCAGCACACCAGCATCGACTGGTCGTCGTAGCGGCAGACCTGGTCGCGCATGCGCTCGGTCCAGTAGGCGGTCTCGCCCTCGGAGGCGTCGACCACCGCCCACTCGGGCACCGGCTCCTCGCCGACGGCAGGGGACGACTCACGGCCCACCAGGAGGCGTGAACCGTCCATGGAGGAGACCCGCAGGGGTACGGCGGACTCGCCGCCCTCCTCGTCCCACAGGCGCCAGCGGAAGGCTCCGTCCATAGAACCGACGGCCGACAGCACGCCGACGGAGGAACCGGAGGCCCCGCCCGGCCCTGCTGTATCGGGCGTCTCTTCGTCCTGTCGGCCCTCCTGACTCTGCCGTCCCTCGGAGGCTCCGGCCGTCGACCAGCCGACGACCGTGCCGTCCACCATGGCTTCGGGGCGCAGTCGGCCCTCGCTCCACAACCGGTCGCCGCTCTCAGGAGAGAAGGCGACTGCGGTGCCATAGGAGACCACGACGGCGTCCTCGTCCGCGCCCACGGCGAACACGTCGTCGGGGTCGGGCGGAGGCCCGGAGGGGATGTGCTCGGCGCGCCAGAGCAGTTGGCCGTTGCGGGCGTCCGCGGCGACGACTTCCAGGCGCTCCTGCCCGACGGCGTTCCCCTCCCCGGGGTTGCGCGTCTGGAAGGCGCCGACGACGACGGCCCGACCGTCGATCTCGGTGAGCACGGCGCTGTCGGGGCGGGCGTCCACGACCGGCTGCCGGGTGGGCACCGACCAGAGCTCGCGCCCGCCGAGCGCGTCGTAGGCGTGCAGGCCGTCCTCGTCGCTGAAATAGACGGTGCCCTCGTCCATCGCCAGGCGCAGCGCCCGGCCCTCTTCGCGCGAGCCCGCCCCGAGGTCGATCTCGGTGGCGGCGCCGGTGTCGAACTCCGTGGGGGGATCGAACACCTGGTCCTGGGCGCCTTGCTGCTCTGCGGTCCCGCCGCTGCCGCCGGCGTCGGTCACGGAACAGGCGGGCGCCGCGAGGACGACGGCGGCGAGCAGCGGAGCGAGTCGCCGGGCCGGCCGACGCGGGGGCTCTCCGGTCTGCACGGAACACCTTCGGACGGAGGGGACGGGGCGCCGTCGCCGGCTCCGGCGGCGACGCGGGGGCACGAAACCCTCACTCTAGAGAATTTTCCGCGATTCGTCGCGAACGGGGCGTCCGGACCCGTAGTGCCTCGGGAACCCGCGGACGCACCGCCCGGGGATCCGCACTCGGACTCCTCCCGGGACCCGCGCCCGCTTCCCCGGGAAAGGACGGGCGCCGCGTGCCGATATCCGGAGCAGGCCGCCGGTAGGCGTTCAGCGCCTCCTCCTTGCCGCACGCGCACGCCGTCTGCACGACGCCCGCCCTGGGGCCGCCCGGCCGCCCCGCCCGCTCCCGCCAGCGGGGCCGTTCCGACCGGGTCCGACGCTCCCGTCCTGAGCGCTCCTCCCGGTAGGGACCCGTCCGTCTCCCGCCCTGGCCGGATCGCCCCAAAAGCCGTCCCGGCCGCGGCCCGGCCGGGCCGCCGGGGCGTGCCGGAACATGATCGGGCTCGGCCAGGGCCGATCGGGGCAGGCCTGGAACCAACCGAGGCCTGCCTTGACCGGTCTCAAGTGCTTTCGAGCGAGGTCTCGCCTCGATCGGGTCCGACCGGTCCCGTCGTGACCGGCCCTCCCGGCAGGGCTCCGTCCATCTCCTGCCCCGGGCGGAGCCGTCCCGAGCCGAGTCCGGGCGGGTCCGCCCAGGGCGCCGTCGAAGCCGTCCTGGCCGTGGCCTGGACGGAACATGCTTGGGCCCGGTCGAGGCCGGTCAGGGCAGGCTCGGGCCCGCCCAGGGCCCGCCGGGACAGGCCTGGGCCTACCCGGGGCCGGTCGAAGCCCGGCCGTGGCCGGGCCCGCCGACGGCGCACGCCGCCGCCCGTGCCCCGCGCGCTGTTCTTCCGCGCCGTCTTCGTGCGTCGGGACGTCCGGCCACGGGCGCCGCGGGGACCGCCCCCGGGTCCCGCGCGCCCTGCCGTCCGTACGCCCCGGCCGCCTCAGCTCGGCGCGGCGTAGTGCCCCGCCTCAGCCTGGCGTGGTGCGCCCTGGCCCAGCCCTCGCCCGCCCCGGCCCGGCGGGACCCGGCGTCGCCCTGGCGCGGCCCTGTCTCGGCCGTTCGTGCCTTGGCCTCGGCGGTCTCTCGGCCCTCCCTGGGGCCTGCCCTGCCTCGGCCCGGCCCTGCGTCGGCCCGGCTCCGCTCAGACGCCCACGGACTCCGCGGATCGCCAGCGCTCGATGGCCTGCGCCCGGTTGCGCACGTGCAGCTTGGCGTAGATGTGGTTGATGTGGTTCTTGACGGTCTTCTCCGACACCACCAGGTGGTCGGCGATCATCGAGTTCGACATGCCTCCGGCCACGAGGCGCAGCACCTGGGCCTCGCGGTCGGTCAGGCCGCTCTCCGAGCGCAGCGCCGCGGCGGCCGCCGGGCCGCGCACGGAGGTGATCGCGTCGACCTCCTCCTGTCCGGCCCCGGAGCGGGCCACCGCCCGTACCGCCTCGGCCAGCTCCGGCGGGGTGAACGANCGGGGGGGTGAGGGAGCCGTAGGCCAGAGCGGCGGTGGCGCCCTGGGCCAGCGCCTCGCGGACCGCCTCGCCGTCGCCGGGGAAGGCGAGCAGGACCACCGGCGTGATCGCCGAGAGCTCCTTGATCGCCCCGGAGGGGCCCAGCGCGGGGATGCGGGCGCCGACCAGTGCCGCGTCGGGGCCGGTCTCCTCCGCGATCTTGACGGCCTCGGCGCCGCTCGCCGTCTCCACGACGGTGAGACCGGAACCGCGCTGGAGATTGGCGGCCAGGCCGGCGCGTATGACGAGGTCGTCGTCGGCGATGAGGACGGTGAGGGGAGACGAGAGGGTCATGGGGGCTCCTGGATCGTCGCTCGGGTGCAGCGTCGCTACTCTCCGCAGTCGGACCGGGCGTCCGAGTCCCACGGTCCGGGGCTCGGCCGCCCGCGCGGGCGACGTTTGTGGGGTAGTGGGGGGTCTGTCGCGGGGGTTGCCGGTGTTGCGGTACTTGTGCCCCGGATTGTCCGGACGTATGCCGCGCCGCCACATGACCGGAAGTGGCCGCACGAACGGGGTTCACGAGATCGTCAACGAGCCGCCGAAAACCGCCACGAACGTTTCGGCACCCAGAATCCGGACAAGGCCCCCGCCGTGTCCGGACGGCCGTGTCGAGGGCACGACCGGACGGCCCGAGGAGGTCCTCACTCCCCCGGGGAGATGGGAGAACGCCTCATACGACGCAGGGCGTCCGGGCGTGAGTCAGATGCACTCGCCATAGTCCGTGGTGAAGGAGGCGGCCTTGGTGGTCGAGTAGCACATTCCTACCGGGCCCGGTCGGGCGCCGGCGATCTCAGGGGACTGAAAGACGAGCAGCCCCTTTTCCGCGGCGCCAGGGAACACGAGCGTGTTCTCGTTCTCCTCTTCTCCGGCCGGGTAGCCGAGCTGAGGGCTATAGCTGAACGGCTCGGCCGGATCGATTCGCCCTCCCTCCGCGAGGACGTAGAAGTTCGACTGGTCGAAGCGGGGGACCTGGCCGCGAACGCCCAGGGACTGCCCGTTCACCGTGATCCGTACGCCTGTGCTCGTCCTTTCGGCGCCAGAGACATTGACATGAAGGGACGTCGCGCTTCCAGAGGAGAAGGCTGCGCTGTCGCCGGTGTCCGCGACTGTGGCCCGGGCCTCGATCGCCCCGTCTGCCGTCAGGTCGACGGCTTCCGGAGGCGCGGCTGCCGGTGAGGCGGTCGCGCCTCCATCGTCGTCTCCGTCCTGAGCGGTCTCATCGCCGCCCTGAGCGCCGCCGTCGACGCCTCGGCCGTCTCGACCCTCCCTGCTGTCCGACCCCGCTCCCGAAGAGGCGTCCAGGGCGGATGGGGCCGCCACGGTCGTCACGCCCGCCAGTGCGAGACCGGCGGCCGCTGCGAGGCCGATCATCAGGCCGCGCCGTGAACGCTTGGGGGGAGGAGCGGGAAGCGGGGACTCCATGTCCGTCCAGGTCGCTGTCAGGAGGGCCTGGACACCTGCGATGGGGGCGGCCGGTGTGCGCCCCGACCACCGGGTCACGAGCGTCGACACGAGCGCCGCCGCTTCCGGCCGGTCCTGTGGCTCTTTCGACAAGGCAGCACGGACCAGGGGCAGGAGTGGCTCCGGGACGCCCTGGAGGTCGGCTTCGTCGCGCATGATGCGGCGAGCGAGGACGTCCATGGGACCGGTTCCGAACGGCTCGCGCCCCGTGGACGCAAAGGCCAGGATCGTCGCCCAGGAGAAGACGTCGGAGCGATCCGTGGCACCCTGGCCGGCATGAGCCTCGGGGCTCATCCACTCGGCGCCTCCCACTGGGCCGCCGGTTCGAGCGGAGCCGAAGCCGACCAGTTTGGGAGCGTCGGGGCCGAGGACGATGTCCGCGGGCTTGAGCCGGAGGTGCACGGCGTCCTGGGCGTGTACGCGGGCGAGGGCCTCGGCGAGCCCGACGCCCAGTGCGACGAGACGGTCGCCCGTGAGGGGGCCGCGCTTCCGCACGTAGGCGAAGAGCGTGGGCCCGGGGACGTACTCGACCGCGAGCCAGGGCGGCTCGGTGTCGATGTCGGCGTCATAGAAGCGGGGGAAGCACAGTCCCAGCGCGCGTTTGGCGAGCATGACCTCTTCGGCGAAGCGCGCATGGAACTCGGCATTGCCCACCAGCTCCTCGCGTACGGTCTTGACTGCGGCGAGGCCGGACAGGCCCTGCTGGTGGCCGGCGTACACGGCGCCCATGCCGCCGGCGGCGATCCGGCCGAGGAGGGAGTACGGTCCGATCTTCCGTGGGTCCCCCCTGCGCAGTGGGGCGAAGCGGGTCGGGACGAGGGGGGAGGGTTCGCTCATTGCGCGTCGGTTCTAACGGAAGACGGGAGTGGGGGTGCTTGGGGAGGACTCCGCCCTCTCCGTGTCGTTCTGGAGGGCGGAAGAAGAGTCCTCCGCGAAGGGAGAGTACACGGACACTCCGACGCCTGAAGGATCCGCTCGGTTCGGTCCGAGAGCAGCCGAATCCGGAGTCGCAGGCGAGTGCGGACGACAGGGCACCGGACGTCCGCTCACGGGGTCCGGGGCAGGAGACGCTCCCGCTCCCGGTTCCGCCCGGCCCTCGCCGCTTGGCGGGGCTCAGGCGGAGGTCGGCGGGGCCACTGTCCCGGGGTGGTCGCCCCACGCTCGGGGAACCGGTGGGCGGCCGCCGGATGCGACCGCCCACCGGCCCTTCCAGAGCGGACTCGTCGACGGGGCCCTCACCGTGCTCCGCTCGTCCGGGGGGACTGCTCCAGGCCCAGCTCGGCGCGGAGGAAGCGGCGCAGGTGGGACCGGGCCTGGTCGGTGTCCAGGGGCGGGGCCCCGCGCAGGCGGCGCAGGGCCAGGCCGTCCACCAGGGCGTTGAAGCGGGTCGTCGTCTCGGCGACGTCGGTGCAGGCGAACGCCCCCTCGACGCAGCCGCGGCGGATCAGCTCGGCCACCCGGTCGGCCCACTCCTCGTACCGGCGGCGCTGCCGGTCGTCGGGGGCCGCGTCCGCGCTGGCCGCCCAGTTGTCGAACCACAGCCGCCAGTGCCGGTCGGTCTCGGCGTTGAACACCCCGTCCACCAGGACCTCCAGCCCTTCGGCCGCGGTCGGGCGGGACAGCATGCGCTCGCCCAGCGGCCGGTAGTAGCCGTCGATCTCCATGGAGACGGCCTCGGTGAGGATCTCCTGCACGCCGCCGAAGTGGTAGGTCACCGTGCCGACCGACACCCCGGCCGCGCGCGCGATGTCGCGCAGCCCCACGCGCCCGGCGCCCTTCTCCGCCACCAGCGGTACGGCCGCCTCCAGGATCAGCCGCCTGCGGACCTCGGTCGGCTGGCGGGTACGCCTGCCCGGGGCGACCGCCCGGCGCTTGGGGCCGGAACGACGGTCCTCCGACGGCTCCGCTCCGGAGGAGGGGGCAGGTGCCTCGGGCGCCGCGGCGATCTCCTCGACATCGCCCCCGGCGCCCGCCGTCCCCGGGCCCACGTCCGCGCTCATCCCGCCGTCCTCGGGATCTCGCGCCGCCACTCCCGGCTCGCGACCGTCTCCTCACCGGAGCGGGCCTCCACGGAGCTC
>NZ_ANAD01000013.1 GCF_000341245.1 Nocardiopsis halophila DSM 44494 | reverse complement strand
GGGGACCCCGCCCCGCCACTCCCGGCTCGCGACCGTCTCCTCACCGGAGCGGGCCTCCACGGAGCTCTGCACGACGAAGTGCTCGGCGGTGGCGGTGAGCTCGCTCGACGTGCGCACCGTGATGTCCCATCCCTCCCGTTGCATGCGGATCTCCCACCGGGAGCCTGCCATGGCCGAAAGAGGGTCGTCGACCCGGATCCTGTAGTACTCGCGGGCCTTCTCGGTGTACACGAGTCCGTCCGGGTAGGTCCGCGATCCCCCGTAGTTGGGGTCGACGTCCAGGCCCCATTCGCCGGTGCCCACGTCGTGCGTGACGAGCCGCTCCGGGCGCCGCTCGCCCTCGCCCAGCACCACCGGCAGCGGCGGGGCCTGCTCCGGTTCCTCGAACACCACGGGTGCGCGGCCGGCGTCGAACCCGGCGCGCCGCTCCGGAAGCAGCAGCGCGCTCTGCGACGGCCACACCGTCAGCGACTCACCGCCCGGTTGCGGCCACACCCACGGCCAGTAGGCGGTGGACACCGCGACGCGGATCCGGTGCCCGGCAGGGAAGGCGTACCCCGTGCCGGTGAGCTCGACCTCCACGTCCTCGGGCGTCCCGGGCTCCCAAGGGACGATCCGTTCACGCCCCTGGCGCGACGACAGGTTCATCACCCCGCGCGTCACGAGCGTCGACGCCCCGTCGGGCGCCACATCGCAGACGCGGACGACCACCGTCCCCTTGGGGCGGTCGCAGTCCATGCGCAGCTGCACCCGCGCGCGCCCGAGGATCTCGGTCCGGCGTTCAAGGGGCGCGGAGTCGAAGCACGTCGATCGCCCGTCCTCCTCGCGCTGGTCCGGCGGCAGGTCGGTGGCGTTGCCGTAGGGGAAGAACCGCCCGGCGTCCACCCCCGTGTGCTGCGGGCTGTGCACCGTGACGGCACCGGCATCGACCCCGCCCCCGGCTCCGCCCAGGGTGTGCTCGGTCCACGCCGTCGAGGGGGAGGGCCAGGCGTCGTCGGAGACCCAGCGCCCCTCCCGGACGGGGTAGGCCGTCGCCGGGGGCACCGGCTCCTGGATGTAGGAGCGCAGCAGCGGCGTGTCCATCGCGCCGTTGTCCGCCCCCTTGAGCCAGTGGTCCCACCAGCGCACCGTCTCCTGCAGGAAGCCGATCTGCGGTCCCGGCTCCAGGGGCCGGTCCGGGTACTGGTGCGCCCAGGGGCCGATGACGCCCCGCACCGGCCCGGGCAGGTTCTCGGCCAGCCGCAGCACCGTGTCCCGGTACGGGTCGGCCCAGCCGCCCACGGCGAGTACCGCGGCCTCCACCGCCGTGTAGTCCTCGCACACGCTCCCGTGGCGCCAGTAGCCGTCGCGCGCCTGGTGGTCCAGCCAGGTGTGGACGAACGGCTCCAGGGCGTCCAGGCGCTCCCTCCACATCGGCAGCCAGTCCTCGCCGACCGCCGCCGGGTCCGGCGGGCGCGCGGTGAAGGCCAGCATCGTGCCCGACCACCCGGCCATGTCGATGCCCAGCACCGACCCGCCGGTGTAGTGGACGTCGTTGTCGTAGCGGTCGTCGGTGGAGCACACCGTGACCACCGCCTTCAGCGGCTCGGGGCGCAGCGCCGCCAGCTGGAGGGAGTTGAAGCCGCCCCAGGAGATGCCGAACATGCCGACGCGGCCGGTGCACCAGGGTTGTTCGGCCAGCCAATCGATCACGGCGACACCGTCCTCCAGCTCCTGAGGGGAGTACTCGTCGCGCATCACGCCTTCGGAGTTGCCCGCGCCCCGCAGGTCCACCCGTACCGACGCGTACCCGTGGCCCGCGTAGTAGGGGTGGCGCTCGGCGTCGCGCGGCGCCGTCCAGTCGCCTTTGCGGTAGGGCAGGTACTCGAGCAGGGCGGGCACCGGCTCCTCAAGGGCGTCGGTCGGCAGCCACACGCGCGCGTGCAGCCGGGTGCCGTCGCGCATCGGGATCCACATCTCGCGCATCTCGATGTCGCGCGGGAACTCCTCGCGGTACTTCATCTCCCCCGTCTCTCTCCTTCATGTGGTGGGCGGGCCCGTTCGGGCCCAAGGGGCCCGGGGCCCGTACGGGCCCCGGGTGAGGCGCGGCGGGGCCCCTCACTCCCCGCCGCGCCGGATCCGGTGGCCCCCGCCGAGGTCGATCCATGCGCCGTCGGCACCGGTGGCCTCGGCTGCGCCGGCGGTCTGGGCGGCGCCGGGGAGCGGCGTGCCGGAGTCCCGAGCGGTACCCGGCCCCTCGGCCCCCTGAGCCCCGGCGGGGGCCGGCTCCAGGACGGCCTCCAACAGGCGACGCGTGTAGGGGTGGTTGGGCCCGGTGAACACGGCCTCGACCGGACCCTCCTCGACCACGCGCCCGTCCTTCATCACCGCCACCCGGTCGGCGATGCCGCGCACGACCGCCAGGTCGTGGCTGATGAACACGAATGCCAGATCGCGCTCGGTACGCAGGTCGTCCAGCAGCGCCAGCACCGACGCCTGCACCGACACGTCCAGCGCGGTCGTCACCTCGTCGGCCACGACCACGTCCGGGCCGCCGGCCAGCGCGCGTGCGATGCCGATCCGCTGCCGCTGTCCGCCCGAGAGCTGCTGGGGCAGCCGATCCGACAGGGCGGGGTCCAGTGCCACGTCCTCGATCACCTCCCGCGCGCGGGAATCGGCGTCCGACCGCGAGGCAAGACCGAAGAAGTGCAGCGGCCGGCGCACGGCCTCCCGCGCGATCCTGCGCGGGTTCAGCGACGTGTCGGCGTTTTGGAACGCCAACTGGATGCGGCGCCGGACGGCCATAGGGCGTCGGCGGGCCCCCGCCGAGAGGTCGCCCTCCTGCTCGCCGTGCAGGCGCATCCGCCCCGACGCCGGGGAGCGCAGACCTGCCATGGACCACGCCAGCGTGGACTTGCCGCTGCCGGACTCGCCCACAAGGGCGAGCACCTCGCCCTTGCGCAGTCCCAAGGACACCCCGTCCACGGCGCGGCTGCGGCCGTATTGGACGACGACGTCCTCCAGGGACACCACATCAGGGGCGTCCTCGGGCACCGGGGCGCGGTCGCGCACGGTCCGCGTCCCGTCCTCGCCGACCTCGGCCAGCCCCGCGTCGGACACCCGCGGAACGCTGGCCAGGAGGCGGCCCGTGTACGGGTGGCGCGGGGAGGCGAACAGCTCCTCGGCCGGGGCCGCCTCCACCACCTCGCCCTCGCGCATCACCACGACGTGGTCGGCCATCCGCGCCACCACGCCCAGGTCGTGGCTGACCAGGACCGTCGCCAGGCCCAGCTCGGCGCTGAGGCCGGCCACCAGGTCCAGGATGCGGGCCTGGGTGACCACGTCCAGCGCGGTCGTGGGCTCGTCGAGCACCAGCACGCGCGGGCGCGCGGCGAGCGCCATCGCGATCGCCACCCGCTGCTGCTGGCCGCCCGAGAGCTGGTGCGGGTAGCGGCGTCCGATCCGGTCCGGCTCAGGCAGGCCGACCTTCTCCAGCAGCGCACGCGCTTCGGCCCGGCGGTCGGCGCGCGACAGGGGCCGGGCCAGCAGGGCCTCCTCCAGCTGAGTGCCGACGCGCATCGACGGGGTCAGGGCGTTGCCCGCGTTCTGGCCGACCATCGCGATGTCGCGGGCGCGGAGCGCCTTGAGGTCGCGGTTCCCGAGAGAGAAGACGTCGCGGCCGGCGACCTCCACCGATCCGGAGGTGATCCGTGAGCCGTGGCGCAGGTGCCCCAGGAGGGCGCCGGCGACGGTCGACTTCCCGCTGCCGGACTCGCCGACCACCGCCAGGGTCTGCCCAGCGGCGACCTCGAAGGACACGTTCCGGGCGACGGTGATGTCGCGCCCGCCGGCCCGGTAGGCCACGGAGAGGTCCTCCACCTTGGCGGGGACCTCACGGCGGTAGATGCCCTCGCCCTGCCAGGCGGTGGCATCGGTGCGCCCCTCGGACGGGCCGCCGGCGCCACCCGCGGTCTCCTCCCCGGCCTCCTGCTTCGGTTCCCGCTCGGCGCTCACTGGGCCTCCTTCACGCGGTCCACGCCCCACGCCTTGGCGAGGCCGTCGGCGGACAGGTTCAGCCCGAGCACCAGCGTGGCCAGGGCGACGATCGGCGCCAGGGACGCCCACGGGACCACCGTCATGGCGGTGCGGTTCTCGGCGATCATCAGGCCCCAGTCGGGCGTGGGCGGGTTCGCGCCGAAGCCTAGGAAGGACAGCGAACTGATCAGCAGTACGACCCAGGAGGCGCGCATCGCGAACTCGACCGAGACCACGTCGGCGATGTTCGGCAGGACCTCGCGCACCAGGATGGGGAAGGTCCGTTCGCCGCGCGCGCGGGCGGCGGTCACATAGTCCAGCGGGGCGACGCCCATGGCCGCGGCGCGCACCACCCGCACCACCTGGGGGGCGTAGACCACGGTCACCGCCAGGACGATCACCGCCGGACCGGCGCCCAGCACGGTCACCACCACCAGCAGTGCGAGGATCGGCGGGACCGCGAGGACCGCGTCCAGGACCCGCATCACCAGGCCGTCCAGCCGGCCGCCCTTGAGCGCGGCGGCGCATCCCACCAGGGTGCCCAGGGCGACCGCGCAGGCGGTGGCGGCGAACGAGACCGTGAGGGCGTACCGGCCGCCATGGAGCACCCGCGCCAGCACGTCCCGGCCGAGCGCGTCGGTGCCCGCCCAGTGCCCGGCGCTCGGGCCGAGCAGGGCGCTGCCGGGCGCGTTGGCCGTGGGGGAGTAGGGGGTGAGCAGCGGTGCCAGCAGGGCGATGAGCACGTGCACCGCCACCAGGACCAGACCCGCGGTCGCGGGCTTGGAGCGCAGCATCGAGCGCAGTGTGGCGCGGGCCGTCCCGGCCCTGCGGGCCGGCCTGCCCTTCACGGGGCCGCCCGTGTCCACGGGGTTCGGTTCCGCCTCGCTCATCGGGCGCTCCTCTCACCGGTGCGCAGGCGCGGGTTGAGCGCCATGGCCGCCAGGTCGGCGGCGAGGTTGCACAGCACGTAGACCACGGCTCCGACCACCGCGACCGCCTGCAGCACCGGCAGGTCGCGGCTGTGCACCGCCTCCAGCATCAGCTTTCCGATGCCGGGGTAGTTGAAGACGTTCTCGACCACGACCACACCGCCCACCAGCCAGGCGACGTTCATCGCGATCACGTTCAGGGTGGGCAGCAGCGCGCTGGGAAGCGCGTGGCGTACCACCACCCGCCACGCGCCCAGCCCCTTGAGCCGGGCCGTGGTGACGAACTCGCTCGCCATCACGTCGATCACGCTGGTGCGGGTCATCCGCACGATGTAGGCGGTCATCACCACCGACAGCGCGACCGTGGGCAGCACCACCGCGGGCAGCAGGTCGCCTACCGGGGCCGAGGCCTCGTCCAGCACCACCGCCGGCAGGACGGGGACGGTGATGGACAGCGCCAGCACCAGCAGCGTGGCCACGACGAACTCCGGCACGCTCATCCCGGCCAGGGTGAGCGAGGAGATGAGCGTGTCGGGCCAGCGGTCGCGGTAGAGCCCGGCGACCACGCCCAGGACGATGGAGGAGGTGACGGCCACCGCCACCGTGGCGGCGGCGATCAGCAGGGTGTTGCGCAGGTGGAGCCAGAGGGAGCCGGCGACCGGCTCGCCCGAGACGAGCGAGGTGCCGAAGTCGCCGCGGACGGCTCCGGCCGCCCACTCGACGAAGCGCAGCGCCGCGGGGCGGTTCAGGTCGAGCTGGTCGCGCAGGGCCGCCACCGCCTCGGGGGTGGCGTCCTGGCCGAGCACCTGGGTGGCGACGTCGCCGGGCAGCAGCTGCACCGCGGCGAACACGAGCAGCGCCGCCAGGAGCACCGTGCCGGCGGCCGAGAGCAGGCGCCGGGTGAGGAAGGTGAGCATCAGGGCCTCAGTCCGATCGAGCGGTAGTCGAACTCGAATCCGGTCTCGCGGTAGTTGAGGACCTCCCGGGACAGGCCGACCAGGCGGTCGGCGAACATCGGCGTCATGGCGCCGCCCTCGTCCACCACCAGGCGCTGGGCGTCCTGGTAGAGGCCCTTGCGCCGGTCGGGATCGCGGGTGCGGCGGGCCTGGTCCAGCAGGCCGTCGAAGTCCCCGTTCGACCAGGCGGTCTCGTTGTAGGAGGAGCCGCTGCGGAAGACCTGGTTGAGCAGCTGGTCGGCCGGGCGGCCGGTGTACCAGTAGGTCGCCATCAGCGGCTTGTTCATCCAGATCTGCGTGTAGTAGGAGTCCGCCGAGGCGTTGCGCACGGTCACGCCGATCCCGGCCTCGGCCGCCGAGTCGCGGTAGGCCAGGGCCATCGGGGTGAACACGGGGTCGTAGGAGGAGGTGTACAGGTCCACCTCCAGGCCCTCGGCCCCGGCCTTCTTCAGGAGCGCGCGGGCGCGCTCGGGATCGCGTTCCACGGAGTAGTCGGTCCAGTAGGGCGTGCCGGGCGGCACGGGGTTGTCGTTGCCCGGAACCCCGGTGCCCTGGAGCGCCACGTCCACCACGTGCCGGGGGTCGTAGGCCAGCTTCATCGCCTTGCGGACCTTGGGATCGGTGAACGGTTCGGCGGTGGTGAGCATCGGCAGGACGTACCACTGGGCGTTCACCGAGCGTGCGATGGTGGCCCGATCGGAGGCCTCGACGACGCGCGCGGTGGCGAAGTCCAGGTTGGTCTGGGAGATCAGGTCGATCTGACCGGCGAGGAGGGCGTTGGTGCGGGCCTGGATGTCGGTCATCGAGTACATCTCGATGGCGTCCAGGACGGGCGGGCCCTCCCAGTGGTCGTCGTAGGCGACGATGCGCCCGCGGCCGCCGGGGGAGAAGGACTCCAGGCGGAAGGGGCCGGTGCCGATCCCGGTGCCGCCGATGGCGTCGCCGGAGCCCTCCGGGATGACGTAGCAGTTGTAGTTGGTCAGCAGCGCGGGGAACTCGAAGTTGGGCTCCTTGAGCTCCACGCCCAGCACGCCCGGCTCGGGCGCGGTCACCTTTCCGGGGTCGACCAGCGGCGACAGGACCGTGCCCTGCGGTGAGGCGAGGTCGGGGTCGACGAGGCGGCGCAGGGTGTAGGCGGCGTCGGCGGAGGTGAGACGGGCCCCGTCGTGGAAGCGGACCCCGTCGCGCAGCCGGAAGGTCCAGCGCACGCCCTGCTCGTCGGACTCCCAGGACTCGGCGAGGTCGGGCGCGGTCTCGCCGTCGGCGTCCATTCGCACCAGGCGGTTGTACAGCGCGCCCAGGTACTCGTAGGCCGAAAGCGCCCCGGCCGGGTCCAGGGTCTCGGCCTGGGAGGCCGGGGGGCGGGCGATGCGCAGCACGCCTCCGGCGGCGGGCGTGCCGGCCGCGGCCCCCTGGGACAGCACCGGCGCGGCGGAGCGGCCGCCGGGGGAGCAGCCGGAGAGCAGGGCGGCGGCGCCGACGGCGCCCAGGCCGCCCAGCAGGGCCGTGCGGCGCGGGACGGCCGGCGGCCCGCCGCCGCCCTCGCGTGAACGCGGCATGGGGTCATTCCCCTCGTGGTCGATGGGTCGGGGGTGGTCGGGGGACAGGGAGATCGTTCAGCGAACGGCTGATTCGTTCGGTGAACGATTGATGCGAGTCACGAACGATAGGTGAGGGAAAAATTTGGTTCAACCCCTGGCAAAGCGGGTAGGCCCCCTGGGCTTGCTCCGGTCTCGCCGCAGTTCACGGCCGCGAAGGCGGAGGGGGAGGCGGGCGCCGGCCGCGCGGTGCCTGCGCGGCCGGGTGGTGCACAGGAATGAGACTTCGGCCACGTCGTCCGAGGGGTGTGTGCGACCGTGGAGGCGGCCGGTCTGCACCGGTGGCCGAGCGACGAGGGGGACTGTGTGGGAGGCCGTGTGGGGGACAGGGTGGCCGAGGCCGCGATCCAGGTGGAACTGGTGGACCGCGACGGAACGACGGTGGGGACCGACGGCAAGCTGGACGCGCATCTGGCGCCCGGGCGGCTGCACCGCGCCTTCTCCGTCTTCCTGTTCGACGGCCGGGGCCGCCTGCTGCTGCAGAAGCGCGCGGCCGGCAAGTACCACTCGCCGGGCGTCTGGTCGAACACCTGCTGCGGCCACCCCGGCCCGGGCGAAGCCCCCTTCCTGGCCGCGGCCCGCCGCACCGCCGAGGAGCTGGGCGCGCCGCCCGTGATGATGGCCGAGGCGGGGACGGTCGTCTACGAGCTCCAGGACCCCGACTCGGGTCTGGTGGAGCGCGAGTACAACCACCTGTTCGTCGGAGAGGCACCGGAAGGACTGGACCCGGACCCCGAAGAGGTGGCCGAGGCCTCCTTCGCGACTCCGGTGGAGCTGGCCGCCCTGCGTGAGCGCCATGCCTTCTCCGTCTGGTTCACGACGGTCCTGGAGGCGGCGCTGCCGGAGATCCGCAGGCGCCTCCCTCGCGCGGGGTGGTAGCGTCCCGGCCGTGAAGCACTGACGCCCTTTTCCGCGAACCGGCGCCGTCGAGCCCGACTCCGGCGCCCGCCGCGCATGCCCGATCGGGCGCGCGGCACCGTCGCTGAGTTGAGGAGTGCTTCCCGATGCAGAACGATCGCGCGCACGGAGCCGCGGAGAATGGAGCCGCGGAGAGCGCTGCCGATGACACCGTCGAGAACGATGCCGGGGCCGGCACCGTCGGCCGCGGGGTGGACACCGCCGCGGGCACCGCGGCGAACGAGGGGTTCCTCGCCCCCCTCGCGGACCGGCTCGCGGCCCTCCCCGCCGTCGAGGCGGTGACCCTCGGGGGATCCCGGGCCCTGGGAACGGCCGGACCCGACAGCGACTGGGACTTGGCGGTCTACTACCGGGGCGCCTTCGACCCTGAGGACCTGCGGAGCCTGGCACGCGAGCAGGAGTGGCCGGGCGAGGTCTCCGAGATCGGGGGCTGGGGAGGCGGCGTGTTCAACGGGGGCGCGTGGTTGACCGTCGAAGGGTGCAAGGTCGACGTCCACTACCGCGACCTCGACGTGGTCGAGCACCAGCTGGCCGAAGCGCGCGAGGGCCGCTTCCACCACGAGCCCCTGATGTTCCACCTGGCGGGCATCCCCAGCTATCTGGTGGTGGGCGAACTCGCCGTCAACCGGGTGCTGCGGGGGCGGCTGCCCCGACCGGAGTACCCGAGCGCACTGCGGAGGACCGCTTACGAGCGCTGGAGCGCGACGGCGCGCCTGACCCTGCTCTACTCCGAGGCCAACCACGCGCCCAAGGGCCTGCGGACCGAGGCCGCAGGCGCCATCGCGACCGCCGCGATGCAGGCCGCCCATGCCGTCACCGCCGCGCACGGCCGGTGGGTGACCAACGAGAAGACCCTGCTGGCCAACGCCGGCCTGGGCCGGATCGACACGGCATTGGCGCACCTCTTCGCTCAAGGGACCGCTCCGGAGTCCCTCCCTGAATCGGTCGCAGCATCCCTCACCGAGACACGAACCCTCATCGAATCGTCCTTCACCGAGGCCGAGAAGGTTCTGCCCTTGGAGGAGGGACGCCTGGGCGACGGATGAGCCGGACCGGGGCGGCGGGGGCGGCCGCCACCCCCGGTACCGCCGCCCCGGCTCCGACTGCCGTGGCCGGAACCGGCCGACGGCAGCGTTAGCGGGCGGCGTCCGGCGGGCATCGCCTTCTTCGGGGACGCCCGGTCTCCGCCCGTGTCCCGTGTCCCGTCCACGGAGGACCGCACGCTCATGGCCGACCGCGCCGACCGCACCGCCCGCCGCCCGCGTCCCGCCTGGCTCGACCGGGCCGTCCTGTACCAGATCTACCCGCAGAGCTTCGCCGACTCCGACGGCGACGGCATCGGGGACCTGCGCGGCATCGCCTCGCGCCTGGACCACCTGGAACGGCTCGGAATCGACGCCGTCTGGATCAACCCCTGCTTCGCCTCGCCCTTCCACGACGCCGGCTACGACGTCTCGGACTACTTCTCCATCGCCCCGCGCTACGGCACCGATGAGGACCTGGCCCACCTCGTCCAGGAGGCCGGGCGGCGCGGCATCCGCGTCCTTCTCGACCTGGTCGCCGGGCACACTTCCGACCAGCACCCCTGGTTCAAGAAGGCCGTCCAGGACCCCGAGGACGACCGCTACATCTGGTCCGACCGCCCGGTGCGCGGGTTCGTGCCCTCGCCGGGCCCCCGCGAGGGCCACTACCTGCCCAACTTCTTCGACCACCAGCCCGCGCTCAACTTCGGCTACGCCCACCCCCGCCCCGGCCAGCCCTGGCGCCGCCCCGTCGACGCCCCCGGCCCCGAGGCCAACCGCCGCGCGCTGCTGGAGGTCATGGACCACTGGCTCGGCAAAGGGGTCGCCGGCTTCCGCGTGGACATGGCGCACTCGCTGGTCAAGGACGATCCCGGGCACCGGCGCACGGCCGAGGTCTGGACCGGGCTGCGCGCCCGGCTGGAGGCCGACCACCCCGAGGCGGTGCTGTTCGCCGAGTGGGGGGACCCCGCCACCTCGGTCCCCGCCGGGTTCGACGCCGACTTCCTGCTGCACTTCGGCGGCCCCACCCGCGGCGGCGCCCTGCGGTCGCTGTGGGACAACCGCGCCGGAACCGACCTCGGCCCATGGGACTTCTCCGGCTCCGCCTGCTACTTCGACGCCGAGGGAGGCGGATCCGCCGCGACCTTCCTGCGGGCCTGGCGCGCGGCCACGGCCGCCGTCGGGGACGCCGGGCACATCGCCCTGCCCACGTCCAACCACGACTTCTCCCGGCTGGCCTGCGGGCCGCGCGGGCCCGAGCAGCTCCGGGCGGCCTTCGCCTTCCTGCTGACCTGGCCCGCCCTGCCGGCCGTCTACTACGGCGACGAGATCGGCATGCGGTACGTACCCGGCCTGCCCGACAAGGAGGGCAGCTCCACCGGGGCCCGCCGCAACCGGGCGGGATCGCGGACCCCCATGCAGTGGGACTCCACACCCGGCGCGGGCTTCTCCGCCGCCCCCGAGGACCGCTTCTACCTGCCCTTGGACCCGGCCCCTGAGCGCCCCGACGCCGCCTCCCAGTGGGCCGACGAGGGGTCGCTGCTCAACCTGGTCCGGCGGTTGACCGCGCTGCGCAAGGCCCACCCCGGTCTGGGGACCGGCGGCACCGCGGAGGTCGCTTACGACGGGTACCCGCTGGTCTACGAGCGCGACGGGTGCTACCTGGTCGCGGTCAACCCGCGCCGGGAGCCGGCCGCGCTGGCGCTCCCCGGGTACGGGTCCTCGCGCCCGCTCCTGGTCGAGGGGGCCGAGTGCACCCGGTCGGGGATCGAGGTGGAGGGGTTCGGATTCGGGATCTTCCAGCGCTGAGGCGCCGCCCGTGTGTCGGCCGGCGGCCACCCTGGATCCACCCGGTGGTCGGTTAGGGTCGGCACACTTCTCCACCGCTCACGATGATGACGAGAGGTGTGCATGAACCCCCGCGCTCTCCCCGCAGGCGCGGCCGCACTCGCTGCGGCCGCGTTCCTCTTCCCTACCGCCCCCGCGAACGCCGCGCCCGCCGAGAGGGGCGCCGGTTCCGGCCCTGAGGGCGTGCGGTTCGCGACCTATAACGCCTCCCTGCACCGCAGTGCGGAGGGCGAGCTCATCGAGGACCTGTCCACGCCGGACGACGAGCAGGCGGCCGCCGCGGCCGAGATCATCCAGCGCGCGGACCCCGACGTCCTGCTGGTCAACGAGTTCGACTATGACGAGGAGGGACGGGCCGCCGAGCTCTTCCAGCGCAACTACCTGTCCGTCGGCCAGAGCGGCGCGGACCCCGTGGACTACCCCTACCGGTACGCCGCACCGGTCAACACCGGCGTCGCCTCAGGCCTGGACCTGGACAACAACGGGGAGACGGTCACCGAACCGGGTGAGCCCGGATACGCCGGGGACGCCTTCGGGTTCGGGCAGTACCCGGGCCAGTACGGCATGGTGGTCTACTCCAAGCACCCCATCGCCACCGACCGGGTGCGCACCTTCCAGAACTTCCGCTGGGCCGACATGCCCGGAGCCCTTCTTCCAGAGGACCCTGAGACCGGGGAGGGCTTCTACTCCGAGGAGGAGCTCGAAGAGCTGCGCCTGTCCTCCAAGAGCCACTGGGACGTGCCCATCCGGGTGGGACACGGCCGCCCCGTGCACCTTCTCGCGGCGCACCCCACACCCCCCGCCTTCGACGGGCCCGAGCGCAGGAACGTGCTCCGCAACCACGATGAGATCCGGTTCTGGGCCGACTACACCACGCCCCGCAAGGGCCGTTACATCTACGACGACACCGGAAGGCACGGCGGTCTCGCGCCGGGCTCCCGGTTCGTCGTCGCCGGCGACCTGAACAGCGACCCCGAGGACGGCGCCGGCCACCCGCGCGCCGTCGCGCGCCTGCTGGAGGCGCCCCGGGTCAACGGCCGGGAGGTGCCGCGGGCCGAGGGCGGCGCGGAGGCCGCCGAGCTGCAGGGCGGTGCCAACGACGGCCACACCGGCGACCCCGCCCACGACACGGCCGACTTCAACGACGAGGCGCCCGGCAACCTGCGCGTCGACTACGTCCTGCCCTCGCGGGGGCTTCCGGTGCGCGGCTCGGGCGTGTACTGGCCCACCACCGACGACCCGGTGGCGGACACGGCGGCGGCCGCTTCCGACCACCGCCTCGTCTGGGTCGACCTGCGCTGAGGCCTGCGGCGGCGAACGCCCCCGGAGGGGCGGGACGCCGCGACGGCGTCGGCCTCAGGAGCGCTCGTTCATGAAGCGGGTGTACTCCTCCAGCGTGATGAGGCCGTCGCCGTCGCTGTCCATGGCGGCGATGAGGGCCTCGGCGCGCTCGCGGGTCACCTTTCCGCCGAGCTTGTCCATGAGGCTGACCAGCTCCTCGGCGGAGATACAGCCGTCGCCGTCGACGTCGACCAGCTCGAAGGTGGCGGCGTACTCACTGGTCTCGGGCATGGCGGGTGACGCTCCTGTCCTCGGGCGGTGCCGCGGCCCCGATACGGGCGGCGCGGCCGGGTGCGCCGGAACAGTACCAGCGGTCCGGGCCGGCGGCGCGGCCCGGGCCGGACGCCCTGTTCAGGAAGCGAGCCGGGACACCACGGCGATCGTACTCCCGAGGAGCGGGAAGACGATGCCGAATCCGAGGAGGACCAGCGGCAGGACGGTCGACGCGGACGAGCCCTCGGCGTCGAAGCTCGTCGGGTCGGAGGGGTCGTACAGGACCTGCGTCCGCTCGCCCACGGCCCGTACCCGCTGCCCGGAAGAGGAGGGGCTGCGCTTGTGCACGTGCCTCCCGTCGGGGAGGACGTAGTGCACCGTGTACGGATAGAAGGTGCGGTACGTCGTGCCGCCGTCGGAGTCCCGCCTGCGCCGGGTCTCCTGCCACGAATGCGTGACGGTTCCCGTCGTATGGGCGGGTTCCTCCCGAAGACGTCTCTGGCTGCGCCAGACGCCGATCCCGATGAAGAGGAACACCAGGCCGACGAGGGTGAACAGGCCCCCGACGGCGACCGGGAGCAACGTGCCGCCGCTGGAGAACGCCGAGAAGGACAGGTACGCGTACAGGGCGATCGCCAAGGCGGACACGGGCGGGGCGATATAGCGGAGCACGGGTCTGGGCGCCTGAGGCGGCGAGGCTCCCGGGATCGGGTGCAGATAAGGGTTGTCGGTGATCTCGATGTTCCCGGGGTCCTCGGGGTCGAAGAGCACCCGCACACGCCAGCCGGGCACCGGGACGATCCCTCGGAAGCCCCTGGTGAAGTCCCGCTCGTACTGTCGGCCGTCCGGCGAGAAGTAGCGCAGCGTGAACGGTGCCTCGGTCTGCTCAGGCGGAGACGGCTCCCCGACCGCCACAACCTCGGCCTCGCTCTGGACGCCGTCCTGGGCGCGCTTGTTCCGCCGCATCCGCTTGCGGACACTGCGGACCACATTGATGATCCCGCCGATGAGCACCACGGCGACGATCAGGACGGGCAGAAGGGTGTCGACGTCCGCCACGGGACCGCCCTTTCTCTGGGGACCGTCGGCCAGGCCCGGTTCGGAGATCAGGGGCAAGTGCCGCACGATGTTACAGCGGCAGGACCGCCGGCCGTGGGCCGCGGTCCCCGGGCCCTTCACACCTCGACGGATGGTCGTCGGCCCTCGGGCGGGATCGGCCGGGTCCGCCGCTGGAACGGTCAGGACTCGAGCACGGAGAGGAACAGGATGAGCAGGACGGGAACCGTCCCGAGGCCGCAGAAGAGAACGCTCACTCCGAGCGCCAACCCGCGCCCCAGGGAGACGGTCCGGCGTACCGCGCGCGCCGAACCCGCGTACACGATCGTCGGGTCCGAGGGGACGTAGACGACCGGCCGCACCTGGCCCACCGTGCTCCTGACGTGTGCGGAATCGGTGGGCACGCCCCGGTGGAAGCGGCGGCCGTCCGGGAGGCGGAACTCGACGCTGAACGGGTGGTACTTCCTGCCCTTGCTGCCGTGCTCCACCCAGCAGTGCGTGACGGTCGCCCGGGCTTCGGCGGGGTCGTGCCACAGTCCCGGCCGAACGTGGCGGTTGGAGAGCCATGCCCGGCCGATGACGTAGAGCGCGATCAGGAAGAACGGCGCGCTCATGAGGACCATGAGCGGCGACGGACCCACGAACGCCAAGGGGAGCGCGAGGACGGCGATGAGCGCGGCGTAGAGCGCGGGGCCGTAGGAGTGCACGAGCACCAGGGCACGGTTCGGCGGTGGCGGCTCAGGGGCACCCGGGAGCGGGTGGAGGTAGGGGTTGTGGATGATCTCGGCCTTCTCGGGGGCGCGCGGATCGAAGGCCACCCGGACGGTCCACCCCGGTTCAGGGACGATGCCGCGGAACCCCTCGGTGAACGAGCGGCGGTGCTCCTCGCCGCCGGGAGAGGAGTAGCGGAGGGTGAACGTCGGCTCGGTCTGCGTCGGCGGGGAGAGCTCGCCGACCTCGGTCACCTCGGCGTCGCACTGCACCCCCTCCCGGAGGAGCCTCTCCGTGCGCACCCGCGGGCGCCGTACCCACACCAGGTTCGCGCCCGCGATCACGGCGGAGATGGAGAGCAGGAGGGCGAGGCCGAGAGGGCCCGTGAGCATGGAGGCACCGCTTCCAGGAGGAGACCGGGGGAGACGGGGGCGATGGGCCGGGGCAGAGGCCGCGCGGTGAGCATACTGATCCCCTGACCGGCCGGTTCCGGGCATGCGCCGGGTCGGTGCGGGGGCAGTGTGCGCACGCCCGCGTCCCCCGCGTCCGCCCGCACCGTCTCCGGACGCCCCGAGTGCCGGTCCCGGAACCCGATCATCCCTACCCCGGTTACCGCAGGCCCGGCATTCGTGCGGAAGTCCTGCCATGGCCGACCCGTCCCCGCTGCGCGCCGTCCGCGCCGCCGCCTTCGCGGCGGTGTGCGTGGGCATCAGCGCGGTCGGGCACGCGACCACTTCCGGCCACGGCGTTCCGGCCGGCGGGCCGCTCGTAACGGCCCTCCCGGTCTTCGGGCTCGCCTACGCGGGCACCCGTCGTGAGCGCGGCTTCGCCACCGTCGCCGTTCAGCGGCGCGGACGGGCCGACCCCCTGATCTCCACGCGCATGTGCTTCATCAGAGGTTGGCCGCTCTGCGGGCTGAAGTCCCCGAGCGGCAGGAGGGCGTTCATCTCCGGCATGTACCCCGTCGCACAGCCGCGCGGGATGTCGTAGGGAACCGCCCTGTACCCGTAGACGGTGCGCCGCCTCCCGTCCTTGGCGATGCTCGTGACGTCCACGTGGTCGAACTCCCGCAGCCCCCGGTCACTCATGTCCTCCCGGTTCATGAAGACGGCGGTGCGCAGGTTGCTCAGTCCCCGGTAGCGGTCGTCATCGGAGTAGACCGTGGTGTTCCACTGGTCGTGCGAGCGGACCGTGCTGAGCGTCAGCAGCCCGTCCCCGGGGTCGGTGTCCGGCACGCCGGCCGTCGAGAACTCCGCCTTGCCCGAACCCGTCAGGAAGACCCGTTCGCGGGCCGGCTGGGCGATGCGGAACCCGAGCGGGCGCCGTACCCGGCGGTTGAAGTCCTCGAAGCCGTCGAGGACCTCGCCCATGGTGTCCCGGACGGCGTCATAGTCGTCCGCGTAGCGCTCCCAGGGCGTAGCGCTCTCCGGGAGCGTCGCCCGCGCCAGGCCGCAGATGATCGCGGGCTCCGACATCAGGTGCGGGGAGGCCGGACGCTTCATGCCATAGGACAGGTGCACCATGCTCATGGAGTCCTCGACCGTCACCCCCTGCTCGGTGCCCGCGCGGACGTCCCGCTCGCTGCGCCCGAGGCAGGGCAGGATCAGCGCCTCTCTGCCGTGCACGAGGTGGCTGCGGTTCAGCTTGGTACTGACGTGGACGGTGAGCTCGCAACGGCGCAGAGCCTCCGCGGCACGCGCGGTGTCCGGGACCGCCATGGCGAAGTTTCCGCCCATCCCGATGAGCACCTTCACATCGCCCCGCTCCAAGGCTTCGAGGGTGCGGACCGTGTCCAGGCCGGGGCTGCGGGGAGCGGTGAGGCCGCACACCTCCTCCAGCCGGTCGAGGAACGCCTCCTTAGGGTGGTGGTCGATTCCGCAGGTCCGGTTGCCCTGCACGTTGCTGTGCCCCCGGATGGGGCACGGCCCCGCGCCCTCGCGGCCGATGTTGCCCCGCAGCAGGAGGAGGTTGACGATCTCGCGCACGGTGTCGACCCCGTGCTCCTGCTGGGTGACGCCCAGGCACCAGGCGATGATGGTGCGACGGGACTCCATGTACACGTCGGCCAGGCGGCGGATGCGCTCCCGGCCGACCCCGGATCCGTGCTCGATCTCGGTCCACTCGGTCTCGGCGCAGATCCGCCGGTACTCCTCGAACGCCTCGGTATGGCGGGCGATGAACTCCCGGTCGATGGCGTGGGGGTCGCGCTCGGCGGCCTCCAGCACCGCCTTGGCGACCCCCCGGATCAGCGCCAGGTCCCCGCCGATGCGCGGCTGGACGTTCATCGATCCGGTCGGCGTGGCGTGGAAGGCGGCCATGGCGGCGAAGTCGTGCGGGACGATGGTGCGTCCCGCCGCCGCTTCCACCAGCGGGTTGATGTGCACGATGCGCGCTCCGCGGCGGTGGGCCTCGGCCAGGCGGGTCAGCATTCTCGGGGCGTTCGACGCGGCGTTGACGCCCAGGAGGAAGACGGCCTCGGCCTGGTCCCAGTCGTCGAGCATCACCGTGCCCTTGCCGGTGCCGATGGAGGCGGTGAGCGCGCGTCCGCTGGCCTCATGGCACATGTTCGAGCAGTCGGGCAGGTTGTTGGTCCCGAACTCGCGGACCCACAGCTGGTAGAGGAACGAGCCTTCGTTGCTCAGGCGGCCGGAGGTGTAGAACGCCGCCTGGTCGGGGGAGTCGAGCGATCGGAGCCGCTCGCCCACCATGGCGAACGCGTCCTCCCAGGAGATGGGGGTATAGCGGTCCGAGCCGGGGTTATAGACCAGCGGCCCGACCAGTCGGCCCTGGTCCTCCAGGGCGAAGTCGGTCCACGTCTCCAGTTCTGAGACGGTGTGCTCGGCGAAGAACGCCTTGCCCGCGCGCTTGGGCGTCATCTCCCAGGTGACGTGTTTGATGCCGTTCTCGCAGATGTCCAGGTGCAGACCCTTGCGGTCGTCGGGCCACGCACAGCCGGGACAGTCGAACCCCTTGTTCTCATGGTTCATCAGGAGAGTCGCGCGCGGTCCCTCGACGGGCTCGCGGGTCCGGGCCAGCACTTTCCCGACGCTCAGGGCCGCACCCCACCCGGCCGTCGGATGGTCATAGGGCTTCAGCGAAGGCTCTCCGCCGCCGGGGCCACGCCCTGTCGCGGGAACCCCCGGGGCGCCCTGGCTCAAGGGGTCCCTGTCGGGCTCCGCAGTCCGTTCCTCCTGCTCGCCGGTGCTCTGCTCAGCGGACATGCGTGCTCCTCACTCGGTCGGCCCGCCTGCGGCCGCTCCTCAGGAGACCTAGCCGTCGGCGTCGGCCGTGATGACCACACGCATGTCCGCGTTCGGCAAACCCTGCACAATCCGGTCTCGCCCGGAGGAGCGGAGACGGGGCCGGGGTGAGGACTGGAGCGCGGGCGCCCCCGGAGAGGAGAGGCACCCGCGCTCATTCAGGGGCGGTCCGTCAGGACGGCCCGGGCCGGGGCGTCAGCGCAGCTTTCCCGCACCGGCCTTGGCGGGCACCAGGTGCGGGACCGCCCTCGTGGGGTGGATCTTGCCGTGCCGCTCGGGTTCCCAGCCCACGTCGGAGTCGAGTCGGTCATCCGGGTGGGCCTGGTTGTAGGCCTCAAGGAGGTCGACGGGGCGGCCGTCGAAGAGGCTCCCCTCCTCGTACAGCGCGCTGCCGCTCCAGGAGTGGATGATGTCCTCAGGGGCGATCCCGGGGCCCATGTCGAAGGAGTTGTTCTGGGCGTAGATGCCCGACTCCACGCCTGCGCCCCAGGAGTACAGGTAGGAGTAGTCCGACTCCGGGCCGTGCGTGTAGTGGTTGTTGTACACGTGCACCTGGCCGTACCGGACGCGCGGGACGCGCTGGGTGAGTCCGGTGAAGAGGTTGTGGTGCACGGTGATGCGCAGCCGCCCGCGGTCGCCGTGATCGTTGGAGTCGGTGTTGCCGTAGAGCATCGTCTTGTCGTGCCCGTCGAGCACGTTCCAGGAGACGGTGATCAGGTCGCTGCCGCGGACGATGTCGATCATGCCGTCGTGGCGGTCCACCTGCTCGCCGTAGACGCGCTCCAGGTCGGCGTCGCGGGTGTCGCCGTCGGTGAGCGTGAGGTGGTCCAGCCAGACGTGCCGGGAGCGGGAGACCTCGATGTTGTCGTACTGGGCGTCCCAGTCCGAGCCCCGCCACTCGGGGAAGCAGTCGTAGGAGTCGTGGACCGCCAGGTTGCGGACGATCACGTTCTCCACGCTCTCCAGCAGGATCCCGCCGTCGGAGATCGAGGCGTCGCCGAGGCCGACGATGGTGGTGTTGGAGCCCGGGGTGAGCAGGACGTGCTCGCGCTGCTCCTCATAGGAGCGTTCGCGGGCCTCGGCCAGGGGGCCGTCCTCGCCGCCCTCCCAGTGCCCGGGGTCGAAGGCCTCGACGTAGGCGTCCCAGTCGTAGTCGGGGTCGGCGAAGTCGGAGCATTCGAGCGGGGCGCCGTCGGCGCCGGTCATCGCGCTGATGTCGCCGGCGACACGGACGATCTTGGGGTGGTCGCCGCGGACCGCCTCGCGCAGTCCGTCCCAGGTGCGCACGGTGGTCACGTCGGCGTCGGCGGCCTCCGATCCGCCGGTCGTGCCGCCCTCGGCCGACGCCCAGCCGTCGTTCGCGGCCGGCGTCCGGTGTCCGAGGCCGTGCCCGGGCGGGCGGTGGTCGGCGGCGGCCGGGGTGGCGGCGGCCGAGGCGGTCAGGACCGCCGCGGCGGTGAGGACCGCGAGCCGGGGTGCTCTCCTCACGGGGGATTCCTCTCTGTCCGGTCGGGGATAGGGAAGCGATTTCCGCAGGTTTTAGGGTTTATGTCGAGCAACGCGTGGTTTATGGAGAGGATCATCCGGAAAACGCTTACCGATATCCACCGTCGCCTCCCCGGGGCGCCTGCGTCAAGGGGGGTTCGGCGAACGCCAGGGGCGCACGGTCCGGCGGGAACCGGCGGGGCCGGGCATGACGCGCCCGGCCCCGCGCTCGTTCTCCAGGTGTCCGCCTATCCGGCGAACAGCCGGGCCGCCGTGGAGAGGATGCGGGCCAGTGCGTACAGCAGCAGCACCGAGACAACTGCCCACGACGCCACCAGCCATGTGCGGCGGGCACGGAGCGCCGCGCTGTCGGACGCGGCTCCTGCCGCACCCGCCGAGGCCCCTTCTCCCGGCGCGGGGCCGGTCTCCGTATCCGGTGGGGCGGCTCCGGCGGCGGGAACGCGCCCCTCAGGCTCGTGGAACCTCTCGGCGACCGGGCGGACCATCAGGTTGGCGACGAACCCGACCACCAGCAGCCCGACCATCGTGAACAGAGGCGCGTGGTAAGCGCTCTGCGTCAGCGTGCCCGGTTCGCCCTCGGCGTCGAGGAAGGCGTTGATGATGAGCGGCCCCGCCACTCCGGCCGCGGACCAGGCCGTCAGGAGCCGGCCGTGGATCGCCCCCACCTGGTAGGTGCCGAACAGGTCCCTCAGGTAGGCGGGGACGGTGGCGAACCCGCCCCCGTAGAAGGAGAGGATCAGGCAGGCGGTCGCCACGAACAGCAGCATCGACGAGCCGCCGGCCGTGGCCATCAGCGTGTACAGCACCGCCCCGGCGCCCAGGTAGAGCATGTAGGTGGGCCTGCGCCCGATGACGTCGGAGGCGGACGACCACACGAAGCGCCCGGCCATGTTGAACAGCGACAGCATGCCCACGAAGCCGCCGGCCGCCACCGCCGTGACGGCGGTGGTGCCCCCGTCGCGGAAGAAGTCCTGGATGAGGGGGCTGGCGTGCTCCAGGATGCCGATGCCCGCGGTGACGTTGGTGAACAGCACCGTCCACAGCAGCCAGAACTGGGGCGTGCGCAGGGCGTTCGACGCCGATACGCTCGCCGATGTCACCAGCGGCGCCTTGGCGGTGCGCGCGGGGTCGAACCCTTCGGGAAGCCAGCCCTCCGGGGGCACGCGGATCAGCAGAACGCCCATCATCATCAGCAGGAAGTAGCCGGCGCCGAGGGTGGCGAACAGGCCCACCAGTGCCTCGCCGGAGGCCACCGAGCCGGCCGTTCCTGCGTCGTAGGCGGGGTCGTAGAAGCCGAGCAGCTGGTTGGAGATCGGCGTGGCCACCAGGGCTCCGCCGCCGAAGCCCATGATCGCCATGCCGGTCGCCAGCCCCGGACGGTCGGGGAACCACTTGATGAGCGTGGACACGGGGGATATGTAGCCCAGGCCCAGGCCGATGCCGCCGAGCACGCCATAGCCGAGGTAGAGCAGCCACAGCTGCCCGGCGGCGATGCCCAGGGCGCTGACGCCGAAGCCTGAACTCCAGCACACGGCGGAGACGAGCATCGTCTTGCGCGGGCCGGCGCGCTCGACCCAGGGGCCGCAGACGGCGGCGGACAGGCCGAGCATCACGATGGCGACGGAGAAGACGACGCCGACCTGGGTCTGGCCGGTGTCGAAGTGGGCGATGAGCGAGTTCTTGTAGACGCTGGTGGCGTAGGCCTGCCCGATGGACAGGTGGACGGCGAGGGCGGCGGGAGGGACGAGCCACCGGCTGTACCCCCGGGAGGCGACCGTGCGCTCGCGGTCGAGGGCGCGCAACGCGGACAAGGGGATCCCCTTCTTCCCGGTGCTGGATATCGCATACCGTAGACCTGGGAGATCATGGCACGCGGGTGTGGGCCCCGGGAAGATCCCTCCGGTTCCGGCAAGGCGGAGACGCATCCCCGGGCGCCGCTCGCGCGTCCAACCGTGATGGCGAACCTTGGACGGACGCGCCGCGCGCGGAACATGGGAACGGCGCTGATCGCGCTCACGACCGCCGGAGCCTGCGTCGGCGGGGGCGGGACGACGTGCACGGACATCGGTGCTCCCCGCGCGGTGACCTTCACGGTGGCCCCCTCCGATGCCGAGGGTGTGGAGGCCGCCGAGATGGAGTTGTGCCAGGACGACGCGTGCGAGGACTACGAGTTCGTGTTCACTGAGGACACGAGGGCCGTCGCCGAGCGCTGCGAAGAAGGCACCTGTGCGGCCGAAGCCGAGGAGACCGGGGGCCTGCGGGCACAGGTGCTGATCGACGACCTGACCACTGGGCCCGCGGACGTCCGCATCGAGCTGCGCGGGACGGACGGCGAGGCGCTGTCGGCCCACGAGGCCGCCGCGGCTCCGGAGATGGTCTACCCCAACGGCCCCGACTGCGGGGCGCAAGGCCCTCAACTCGGCCTTGAGATCGAGGACGGCGAGTTGCGGCGGTCCTGACTCTGCGGCGACCCCACCGGCCACCTCCGCGGCTGTGAGCGCTCAGCTCGGGGCCGGAGTGCCCGTCTGTCACGAACGGCCGGGCCGCCGTGTCCACCTTGTCGGTACCGCGACCTCCAGCGGTACCCGCAGAGCGCTGGGACCAGGGAGCGGGCATGGCTTCAGAGATCACCATCATCGGCGGCGGCCTGGCCGGGCTCGTCGCCGCCAACGCGGCGGCCGAGAAGGGGGCCGCGGTGCGCCTCTTCGAGGCGCACACCGACCTCGGCGGCCGGGCGCGGGCCGTCGCGGGGCCCTACCTCGCCCATGAGGGCGGCCACGTCTTCTATGCCGACGGGCCCCACTGGACCTGGCTCGCCGAGCGCCGGCTGGTCCGGCCGCTCGTCTGGCCGCCCCTCAGGAAGGCCGCGGGGATCAGGTGGCTGTACGAGGGGCGCATGCGGTACGCACCGCCGCCGCTCCTCTTGCGGATGCTCCTGCGCGGACGGCGGGCGGCCGCGCCCGTTGACGAGGACTTCCGCTCCTGGGCCTCGCGCCTGTGGGGAGAGAAGGCCGCGGAGGCGGCGGCGAACGCCATCGCGGTCGCGACCTATGACGCCGACACCGGACGCCTCTCCGCGGCCTTCGTCTGGGGGCTCCTCACCCGCGTGTTCGCCCCCAAGGTCCCGGCCGTCCGCTGGACGGCCGGAGGGTGGCAGGCGGTGGTGGACCGCTTGGCCGACCGTGCGCGCAGACTGGGCGTGGAGGTCGAGACCGGCGCGCGCCTGAGCGGACTCCCCGTGGAACGGGGACCGGTCATCGTCGCCACGGAACTGAGCTCGGCCCGGCGGTTGCTGGAAGACGACTCCCTGCGCTGGGAGAGCGGCCACTGCATGCTGCTCGACTTCGCCGTCAAGGAGCGGAACGACGACCTGTTCAACTGCTTCGACATGGACGGCGGCGGGTTCTTCGAGAGCTATTCCCAGCAGGACCCCTCCGCGGCGCCCCAGGGCGAAGGGCTCTACCAGCTCCAAGTCCCGATGCGCCCGGGGGACACGTCGGAGGAGGCCCGCGAGCGCGCCCGCGCGCTGGCCGACGTCGGCGTGCCCGGGTGGAGGGAACGGGCGACCTGGCAGCGGAGCGCCCAGGCGCGGGGAAGGACCGGCGCTCTGGACCTGCCCGGCCGTACATGGCGCGACCGCCCGGCCATCGATCGCGGGGACGGGGTGTTCCTGGCGGGGGACATGGTGGCGGCCCCGGGCATGCGCGGGGAGATCTCCATCAACAGCGCGGTGCGCGCGGCGTCCCTGGCGGTGCGGAGGGCCACGGCGTCCCGGGCGACTCGCGTGGCTCGGGCGACTCGGGTGACTCGGGCGTTCCGCGACTGACCGGGAGTGAGCCCGTCGGGGCCGGGGTCCGGACCGACCGGCCCCTGCCCCTTGTCGGGCCTTTCCGCCCTGCTCCCGCGGGGGCCGGGAAGGCCCGCCGTTTCGCTGTTCAGGCCGTGGCGCTGTGCCAAGATGGGGCGATGGACCGTGTCTGGACCGTTGATTTCTGGTTCGACCCCTCGTGCCCCCTGTCACGGAACACCGCGCGCTGGCTGCTGGAGGTCTCCGGCCGCCGACCCGTCTCCATCACGTGGCGGGTCATGAGCCTGTCGGTGCTCAACGAAGGGCGCGACGACGATCCCGAGGGCGACCCCGAGGGGTACCTGTGGATCCCGGCGCGCATCTGCGCCGCCGTCCAGCACGAGCACGGCCACGACGCCCTCGGCCGCTTCTACCGTGCCCTGTGGTCGGCCGTCGAGAACGGGGACGGCGACTGGATCGGGGACTTCGACGAGGCCCTGGCCATCGCGGACCTCCCCGGGGAGCTGGCCGCCGCCGGAGGGAGCGCGGACTACGACGGGGTCCTGCGCCGCTCCCACGCCGAGGGCCTGTCGCTCGTGGGGGAGGGCGCCGGCACGCCGATCACGGCCGTCACCTCGCCGGACGGGGCCAAGGCGGCCTTCTTCGGGCCCGTCGTCGAGCAGGTGCCCACCGGGGCGCACGCCGCCGACCTGTGGGACGGCGCGCTCCTGGTCGCCGGGGTTCCGGGGTTCAGGGAGCTCAAGGCCCGGGGCACCTGACCCGCGCTCCCCTCCCGAGGGCGGCAGCGCGGGGGCGACCGGCCGGACCCGGTCGCAATCCCGGACAATGGGGTGCGAAACGGGCGATACATCTGTGCTCGCCCTGGTCTCCGGTTGACACACGGGGGAAACCTGCCTACTACTCGTGCGAAATGCGGAGCCCGGTCGGGAGGGTCACGTGACCTCCGGATATGCCCGCACCCCCCCCGGTAGAAAGGCACGACCCGATGTCCCCCGCGAGCGAGCCGCTGCAGCCCTCAGGCGAGGCAGAACTGCGATCACTGGACGAAGACGCCGCTTCACCGCCCGATCTGAGGGGCCTGCGCGCCCTGCGCTATATCGGCCCCGGCCTGCTGATGGCCATGGCGGGGATCGGTACCAGCCACTTGGTGACCGCCCCCGTCGCCGGGGCCAACTTCGAGTACGCGCTGCTGTGGGTGCTCCCGGTCGCGTTCCTGTTCAAATGGCAGGGGTTCGAGCTGGCGGTGCGCTACACGGCCGCCACCGGGGAGTCCGTCATCGCCGCCTACGCGCGCGTGCCCGGGCCCCGCAAGTGGGCGGTGTGGGCGCTCGGGATCGCGACGCTCATCATCGGCTGCACCGCCGTCGGCGCCATCGTCGCCGCCGCGGCCGCCGTCCTGTGGGCCTGGATCGGCGCCGGAGCGCTGGTGCTCTACGGCATCGGCCTGTCGCTGCTGATCGTCGGACTGCTGCTCTCGGGCCGCTACCGCGCCCTGGAAGCGGTCAACAAGGTCCTCGCCGTCGTGCTGGTGCTCGGCACGGTCGTCGCCTTCGTGTTCGCCGGCGTGCAGGCCGACTCCCTCCTCTACATGGTCCTGCCGGTCATCCCCGCGGGGTCCGCGCTGATGATCGCCGGCCTGATGGGATGGATGCCCACCGACCTGACGGTCGGCGTCTGGGGGTCGCTGTGGATGAAGGACCGGCGCAAGGGCATGGTCCGCATCCGTGAGGTGTTGGGAGACGAAGCGGTCGAGGACACCCCTGAGCAATACCGCCCCTACGCCGACGCGTGGTTCAAGGCCGCTCTGTACGACTTCCGCATCGGGCACATCGTCTCCTGGGTGATCGCCACCATGTACCTGCTCCTGGGGGCGGCGATCCTCTTCGACGTCGAGGAGAAGCCCGAGGGAGCCGCCACCGTCCTGGCGATCTCCGGGATCTTCACCGAGACGGTCGGTGCCTGGATGTTCCCGGTCTTCCTCCTGGGGGCGTTCGCGGCCCTGTTCTCGACCGCGTTCATCATCTACGACGGTTTCCCCCGCGCCCTGGCCGCGGCGGCCACCACCGTCTTCCCCCCGCGTGCCGACCGCCCCTGGTGGAACGAGCGCAATGCCGGACTGGGCATGATCGCGCTGATGCTGGTGTGCATGGTCATCGCTCTGACCGTGCTGCCCGACCCCGCTTGGCTGGTGCCCGCCGCGGGCACGGTGTCCTTCGCGATCAGCCCGGTGCTGTTCGCCATCAACCTGTACGTGGCGCTGAATTTCATTCCTCGGCGCTACCGGCCCGGGCGCTTCGGGATCGTGTGGAGCTGGATCAGCGTCGTCGTCCTGACTCTGCTGACCGTCTGGGTGGTTCCGCAGACCCTCGGCCTCTTCTAGGGGGCGGGTCCGCCGGGCGGCAGCCTCCTCGCGGGCTTCCCCACCGCGGTCCCGCCTGCGCGGGTGGACCGAGCGGGGCCTGTCATGCGGACCCGAGCCCGGAACCGGCACCGATCGTCTCCGCCCCGCGGACTACCGGGGCGGGGACTTTCTCGTTCCATGGGAACCAGGTGCGCGGAACCCGCGTCAGAACGCACGTCGGACCGCTGACGACAGGCGCCCCCTGCTCCCCGCCTGTGATCCCCCTTTTCATGAGGAGTAACGGAGAGATGTACAAGAAGATCAGTGCGGCGCTCGCCGGCACGGGCATCGTCCTCACGACCGGTGGGTGCGGCCTGCTGTTCGGCGGCGGCGACGGTGGCGGTGGGGGAGCCGCCGACGGCCCCCTGTCCTCCCTCAACCCGGTCGAGCTGGTCGCCCAGGCCGTGGACAACACCGAGCAGGCCGACAGCTACACCGCCACGCTGGAGATGAGCGGTTCGATGTCCGGGGTCTCGCTCGACATGACCTCCGACGTCGAGTACACGGCCACCCCCGAGCCGATCGTCAAGATGGAGAGCACCAGCAACGGTGCCGACTCCACCATCCTGATGCGCGGCAGCGAGATGGTCATGAAGTCGGACATGCCCGGGGCCGCGCCCGGAGGCCCCGAGTGGCTGCGCATGGACCTGGGCGAGATGGGCGAGCAGGGCAACATGGGCGCCCAGCAGGACCCGCTCGCCGAGGTCGAGAAGCTGCTCGCCGCAGACGACGTCCAGGAGGAGGGCACGGCCGACGTCGGCGGCCTCGAGACCACCCGCTACACCGGCTCCTACAGTACCGAGGAGGCGCTTCAGGAGCTCGACGCCGAGGCCCAGGAGGCCGCCCGGCAGGTCTACGACCAGTCCGGCGTCAGCAGCGTGGACTTCGAGGTCTTCGTCGACGACGAGGGCCTGCCGCGCCGCGTCACCACCGACGCCGGCGGCACCGTCTCCACCACGATGGACTTCACCAGCTTCAACGAGCCGGTCAGCATCGAGTGGCCCAGTGAGGACCAGATCGGGGACTTCGACTCGATGATGGACGACATGATGGGCGACGTTCCCGGTGGCGGGGACATGGAGGACTTCGACTACTGATCCGCGCGGGACGCGGGACGGACTCCAGGGGCGGTGCGCCGGTGGCGCACCGCCCTTCGCCTGCCCGGGGCGCCTCCTGAGGGCGGCCGCAGGACGTCCCCTGCGCCCCGCCCGTCACTCCGATCTCGGGAATGACGCCGATTCCGGATGAATCGGTTGTCGGGCACCCTGCGGGCGTGCTGGGGTTGAAACCCAGGAGGAGCGCGCAATAAGGGGGTGGGGGCGACGTCGGACGAGGCGGTACGCCGGATCGGACCCTATGAGATCGAGCGCTACCTGGGACGCAACGGCTTCGCCAGCAATCACCTGGGCCGGGACCGCGAGGGCGGTCAGGCCGTGGTGACGGTCCCGCGCGTGTCCGGCGGCGGTGCCGACCGGGTGCGGCGGGAGCTGGCGCGCGACATCGAGGCCGCGCGCATCGCGACACGCTACGGCCTGGCCCGGGTCCTCGGGGCCGACCTGGAGGCGAGGGTGCCCTGGATCGCCACCGAGTACACCGAGGGGCCCACGCTCCTCGAGGCGGTGCGAAGACACGGCCCCCTCGGCGGGGACGAGCTGCACAGGCTCGCGCTGAGCACGACGGCGGCCCTCAGCGTGCTGCACTGGTTCGGCCTGGTGCACGGGGACCTGACGCCGTCCAACATCCTTCTTGCCTCCGACGCCCCGAAGGTGACGGGGGCCGGTTTCGCGCGGGCCTACGCGGCGGTCCGCCCCGACCTGGCGGCGCGCGCGGCCACCCCCGAGTACACCGCGCCCGAGCACCGGCCCGGGGACGAGCCCCGGCCGGAGGAGGACGTGTACGCCTGGGCGGCGGTCATGGCCTTCGCCGCCACGGGGCGCGAGGACCCCGAACGAGCCGGGACCGCCGCCCGGCCGCCGGCCTCCGCGCGGGAGGGGGCGGTCGAAGAGCGGCTGCGCGAACTGGTGCCCCGCTGCCTGACCGGCGACCCGTCGGCCCGCCTGGGATCGGAGCAGCTGATGATCTCGGTGGTGGCCGCCTGCAACCGGGGCCGCACCCGCCGCCCCGGTGCGCTCCTGTTCGCGACGCCGTCGACGTTCCCCGGCCCCCGGACCGAGCCGCTCCGTCCGCTGAGCCCGTTCCGCTTCGACGGCCGGGTGCACGGCTCGGCCCACGCGCTGGCGGAGGCCATGCACGCGTCCCCGAGAAGCGCGGCCGCCCTCTTCGTGGACGCCAAGGAGCGCGAGCGGCTGCTCACCTGGCTCGACTCGGAGATCCAGGACACCTCCCTGGACAGAGGAGCGCTGACCGCCCGCTTCCACCGCCCGGCCGATGCCGCGGCGATGTTCGTCGCCCACTTCCGTCCGGACCTGGCGGCCGGGTTCTCCTGACCCGGCGGATGCGCCGGGACGAGGGAGGGACGGGCCTTAGGAAAGGCACACGCCCCGCCCCTCATCCCGTGTCAGTCCTGCCGCACTGTCCAGACCGCGTCCAGGTCCGCGCAGGCGACGCCGACCGATCCGCCGGTGAAGGCGATCTCATGGGAGCACCCGACCTCGGCGGGCAGGATCTCGTCCAGCATCACGGAGCCGAGTCCTTCCCAGTCCTCGCCGCTGTCCGTGCTCAGGGCGAAGGAGACGACACCGGCGTACTCGACGCGCAGTCCGGCGTCGTGCTTGAAGGGGGCCGGAGCGAACTCCAATGCCAGGCCGCCTCCGGGAGTGGACCCGATCCGCTCAAGAACGAGGTCCTTGACGCAGCGCAGGGCGGAGAAGTCGAAGTGGGCCTCCTCGCGGGCGAATGCACCTGCGCCAGGCGGCAGTTCCGGAAGGAGCTCAGGGAGGCGCGATAGGTAGGCCCTGGGATCCGACCAGTACGCGTTCCAGTCTCGGCTCCATTCGGCCACGACGTACCTCATCGGACTCCTCAGGAGCCAGGAAGCTACCAGTGGGCGGGGCGGGCCAAGGCGTCGGGGATGACCGTCGACGCGTCGCCCTTGGCTGCGTTCACCTGGGGCTGGGTGAGGAAGAGCGCGTCGGACAGGTCGGCGCCACTCAGGTCGGTGTCCCGCAGGTCGGCTCCGAGGAGGTCGGCGGTGCGCATCTTCGCCCCGCGAAGGTCGGCGGCGATCAGGTAGGCCCCGCGGAAGCAGGAGCCGCGCAGGTCGGCCCCTCGGAGCCGGGCTCCCATCAGGTCGGCGCCGGCGCGGTCCTTGCGAGGGCCCGGGGCGGCCTTGCGCACGAGCTCGCTGGTGTGCCTGAGGAGAGGACCGGCCTCTCCGCGCAGCGCGTCGGTGTCGACCCCGCCGAGCTCCTCAGGGCTGCCGAGGCTCAGGCGCTCGGTCCTGTCGAAGGCCGCGCGCAGCTCCGCCCGCAGAGGCTCGGCGGCCGGGCGCTCCAAGGCCTCGGAGAGGTACCACAGCAGCTCGTGGAGGCGCCGCATGACCGCGAACGAGGCGAACATGTCCCCGGCCGAGCCGGGGTCGCTCCGCCAGTCCACCCCGGCGAAGGTCTTCTGCGACACCTTCTGGCCGGCCCCGAAGCACTCGAAGACGGTGCACCCGGTGTACCCGCGATCGCGCAGGTGTGCGTGGACGCCGCAGCGGAAGTCCTCGGCGAGGTGGCGGCAGGGGCTCGCCTCCGGCTTGTCGTAGGGGAAGCCCGCCGCGGCCGAGAACGGCAGCGCGACGCAGCAGAGGCCGAAGCAGTTCGCGCAGTCCGAGGACAACTCGGCGCGGCGCTCGTCGGGGGTGTTCACCTGGGAAGGGTCTCCTGGGGCCGGGAGCGCGGCCGGACACCGCGCCGTGACCGGCCCATTGTGCCGCTCTCCGCGAGGGCACCGCACCCCGGGCCGCGCGGCGGCGCGTCAGTTCCGCTCGAACCGCACCAGCTCGCCGTTGCGCAGCAGCGCGACCAGCTGGGCACCGGGAAGGCGCTCGCGCGAGAGGCCGGTATCGGCGCTGATCTGCGAGATGGGCACCCGCTCGGTCTCTCCGGGGCCCATATATGGGGTCGACAGGTGCGCCTCCTCGCCGAAGAGCAGCAGGATGCGCACAGGCATGCGTTCGGTGTCCACCGGGCTCCCTCCGGAAGGATCAGGACCTCGCACGGCGCCGCAGACGGCCCACGGAGTCACTGTAATCGTCGGGGCGCGCGGCGGCGGGCGGATCTTCGGATTCGGCCGCAAAGGGGGCGCACAGGCGCCGGAGGACCCGGGGAGAGGGAGATGGAAAGGCCCGGGCGGGTGGATCCACCCGCCCGGGCCTTCCCGAGTGTGCAGGCCTGATGCGGCGGTCGCCTCACGGCGCGGGGCACAACGCGGTTCCGAAGACCGCCGGGGCACCCGGAGGGCCCGACGCGGTATTCCGCGAAGGCTATGAATGGAGCCCGGGGGACACTTGCTACCGCACCGGCCTGCACGGGGTACAACGGGCGCACCCCCGGTGTTGTTCCCCGTCCCTCCCGGATTTCCGGTGAGACCTGAGTCTCACCCTTCCCCGACGCGGGTCCGGCCCCCGGGTCGGGGCGCAGGAACCCCGACCCCGCCGCCGGCGTCCTACCGGACGGCCGTACCGGACCGCTCATGGGGAGGAAACCTTGGACGAAGGCCTCGTCCTCGTGCTCGTCGTCGGGGGCGCGATCGCCCTCATCGCCGCCATCGCCGCGAGTGCCGCCGCGCACGAGAAGAAGGTCAAGGCGCTCAAGGAGTGGGCGGGGCGGAACGGGTGGCGCTACCAGGAGGAGCGGCCCGAGCTCGTCGAGTACTTCGAAGGCACCCCGTTCACCGGACGGGGCGAGGCCGAGCACGTGCTGACCGGCGCCCACCGGGGGCACCGCATGACGCAGTTCGAGTACAGCTACACCACCACCAGCAACAACGGGCAGACGACCGTCACCCACACGCACCGCTACCGGATCACCGCGCTGGAGACCCCGCACCCCACCCCGGTGCTCGAAGTGAAGGACAGCCACTTCGGCCACGCCCTCCTGGACCTGCTCGGCATGCACGACTTCCGCCTGGACGACCCGGAGTTCGACACCGCCTTCCGGGTGGCCACCTCCGACGACGGCTTCGCGCGCGCGGCGCTCCCCCGGGAAGTGCGCGACTGGCTGACCGTGCTCCCGATCGGGCACCGGTACCCGTTGCGCTTCACCGGTGACCACGTGATCTGCTGGGAGAAGGCCCCGATGGGGCACGAGCCGGACCTCCAGCCTGCCGACTTCCTCGCCGACCTCTTCGAGCGCGTCCCCGACGAGGTCTGGGAACGGAAGGGATGACAAGGCGTCGGCCGGGAGGGTGGACGATCCGCTCAGCGGATCCCCACCGGTCCCGGCCGACGCCGCCCCGAAAGCGGCCCGTTCCTAGGAGCGGTCGCGGACCGACGCCTCGACGATCACCTCGACCTGCTCTGAGATGGAGTCGCGCATCTCCTCGAAGGACGGGTCGGTCACCGCCTCGCTGCCCTCGCCGAAGTGCAGGATCGGTGTGTGGATGTGCCCGGCCGGGATGTCCAGGCCCGTGGCGTCCCGGAGCAGAGTGTTCCGGTAGGCGATCTCGTTGGACAGGTAGCTTCCGCCGCCGCCCGCGCGCGCTCGGGACCCCTCGGTCGGGCCGTCAGGGCGCACGACCGGCTCGGTCCCACCGGCCGGGATCTCGGTGACCTGGGTGTTGTCCACGACCGGGAACGGCTCGCCGGACGTGGCCTCGACGATCGCGGGCCGGTCCAGCGTGGAGTCCGACCACTGCGGCTGCGGGGTCACGGTCGGCACGTCCTCGGGGACGGGGATCATCCCTTCGTCTCCGACGCGCTCGTTGTCGTCCGCACCGCCGCGCCAGGCCCCGTTGTGCGCCTCCAGGTCGAAGCGCCCTTCGCGGCCCTGGCTGACGGTGAAGACCGCGTCGGCGGGGCGGTCTCCGGTGTAGTGGGGAAGGAGCGCCGACTCGACCATCCCGTCGGCGAAGTCGCGCCAGCGCACCGGGAACACGGCGGTCTGCACGAGCGCGGGCCCGGCGTCGGTCTCGATGACCGCGCCGTCGAGGGCGAGTGCGGCCGCGCCCGAAGGGTTGGAGCGGCGGATGTCGCCGTCGAGCTGGAACGGGTCGAACCCGGTGACCACCACGCGCTTGAGGTTCGGGCCGCCGCGGAAGTCCATGTCGGCCTGCCCGCGGGAGCGGCGCTCCAGGTCCTCCACGAGCAGGGACCGGTCGGTCCCGGACAGCGTGAAGCGCGGCTCCCAGCGGTGGAGGGCCCCCGTCATGCCCAGACGGGCCCAGTACAGGGGGCGGTCGTCCCCGGCGCTCAGGTCGCCCGTGGACGGGCCGGAGTCCTGGACGCGTGCGACGGCGGCGCGCCACAGGCGGTCACCGTGCCGGCGCACGGCCGCCTCGGCGGCCTTCAGGTTCGGCGCCCGGCACAGCGAGCGGGTGAAGTCCTCGGCCATGCCGTCGAAACCGGAGCGGCGCAGGATCTCCTGGGGGACGTCCTGGGAGAGCCGCTCCTCCTCGACCGTGGCGCCGGTGGGGGAGAGGCAGTCGGCCGGGCCGCCGGAGGGGGCGGCCTGTGCAGCGGCGGGGGCCGCGATCAGCGGCGCGACGAGCAGGGCCGCCGCCGCGGCCCACAGGGCCGTCGGCCGTGGGGACGGGGAGGGGGTTCGCACGGGGATCACTCCATACAAGTGATTTGTTCAACAATCCTCGGTTCGAGGGAACCTAGCACCTTGGTCGGTGGCGCGGCCAGATGTCGGGGATGGGAATCTTCGGGCTCAGGTGGAGTCTGGTGCGCCCGGTGTCGGGAATGGGATCATGCACCCCCAGGGGCCGCTACGACCAGGGGTGCGGCGGACCCGCGGACGCGCACCGAGCAGAGGGGGAGCGCCATGGGCCGACCGGAAGCCGCCTACCGGGCCTCGGAAGGGGGCGCCCTGGACGTCGACCGGGCGTTCTACGACCGGGTCGCCTCCGCGGAGCGGGAGCGGGTCGACGCCTTCGAGGTCCCCATCCGCTCCGGACAGGCCTGGGAGGTGCCGCGCGGCCACCTGTGCCGACTCGTCACCGTCGAGGGACCGCAGGTCGGTGACCTGAACCTGTGGAACCGGCACGACCCCCGCGAGCGCCTGTGGGCGTCGCGCACCCGCCAGCTCCAGCGCGCGCACGTGAGCACCTACGACCGGCTCTGGTCGACGCTGCCTTTCCTGAGGCCCATGGTCACCGTCACCTCGGACACCCTCGCCGACTACGGCACCGACGCTGAAGGGGGCCGCGTCCACGACCTCCTCGGAACCAGGTGCGACCCGTACGTGAACCGGATGCTGACGGGTGAGGACTTCGACCACCACTGCCACTCGAACCTGGTGCGGGCCGTCCTGCCCTACGGGCTCACCGAGTTCGACGTCCACGACGTGCTGAACGTCTTCCAGTGCACGGGCCTCAACGACGAGGACCGGTACTTCATGAAGTCCAGCCCGGCCCGCCCGGGGGACCACTTCGAGTTCTTCGCCGAGATCGACCTCCTGTGCGCCCTGTCGACCTGCCCGGGCGGAGACTTGTCCGTGCCCCTATGGGGGCCGGACGCGCGCGACCCCGTGGACGTGTGCCACCCCATCCGGGTGGAGGTCCACCGCCCGGATCCGGAGCCACTGAAGGGCTGGAGCCCTCCGCCCACCGCGCAATACGCCGGGGCCCACGGTCTCAGGGCACAGACGTGGGCGGAGAAGACCGCAGGGACGGACTGACGAGGGGCCACGATGCCGGGGCCGCCGTGCCCCGACGCGCCCGCCGACTTATCCTTCGTCCTCTGCGGCGCTTCCGTCCTCGGCGGCCAGCGCTTTGCGTTTGCGAGCGACGACCACGGCGACCGCGGGCGCCACCGAGGCGATGGCGGCGGCGCGCATCCACGGGCGGTCGAAGACGTGCCCGGTGGCGTGGTCCACGGACAGGCGCCCCGGGCCGCCGGCGATGAGCGACACCGCGGCCAGCCCCAAGAGCCCCGGGTACTCCACCCCGCCCTCGGTGTTGAAGAAACCGTTGGGCGCGTGCATCTCGGCGGCGACCCCCATCGTCCCGGCGACGGCCGCGCCGCCGGCGGGCGTGCCGGCCCCGAGGACGAGCGCGGCCCCGCCGACGGCCTCCGAGGCCCCGGCCACCAGCGCCGTGGCGCCACCGGGGCGGTAGCCCATCGCGTGGAACCCTTCAGCGGTCCCCTTCAGCCCGCCGCCACCGAACCAGCCGAACAGCTTCTGCGCCCCGTGCGCGAACAGCGTCGCCCCGAGCCCGACACGCAGCGCACAGACGGCGACGTCTCCCATGTCGACACGTCCCACAGTGGATCCCCCCGATCTCGGCTCCCCACGCCTTCCCCCGAAGCGCGGGTTCCCCACCGACCCGTACCCCGATCGCACCCGCCCGAAATACCGCTGACAAAGACGCATGCCCTCAGCCCCGGAGCAGTCCAGTGGCCCGCGGTCACACCGCCCGGCAGGCGTCACCTCTTCGGAGCGTTCCCCAGCGTGTCCTGGAGACCGTGGGCCCCCGCCCGGAAGTCCGCGTCCCAGGAGTTCGCCTCGGTCCAGTTGGGCACCAGGACGGTGCGGACGTGCTGCTCTCGGTCGAGTGCCCGATGACGGCAGGCGGCGAGCACACCGGTGCCGCCCTCGGAGAGCACGCTCAACTCGGCCGACAGCAGCATTTCCTCGTGGTCTCCGAGCCGTTCCAGCTCTGTGCTGCGCTGGGTCGCGCCTTCGGCGTCGGTCGCGTTCGCCGCCGAGAAGCCGAACTCCGTGATGAGATCGCAGGCTGTGAGGACCCCGACGGTGGCGCCGTCCTTCAGGCCGTGCTCAAGGGCGTTGAAGGTGAAGAAGTGCAGGGGGTCAAGGGTCATGAGCTTGTGGTAGACGGGCGAGGAGTCGTCGTAGTCCTCGTCCGGGTCGTCATCGCCGAACGGCCAGACCGCGAGGAAGGCCTCGCGGAGCGATGGGAACGAGTGCTCTTGCGGGGACGCGGCGTTGTCCCAGAGGAGTTCGAGAACCCGGCTGTAGTCGTCCACCTCGGGCCGGGAGGCGAACGCTTCGAAGGCGGGGCGCATGTGGGTTCCCGCGATCGCCATGGCCGCGAACAGCGGTGTGCGGTCGCCCGCTGCGTGCGCGGCGGAGATCTTCCGCCTGATCTCGTCCTGTGCGCTCATCCTGCCCACCAGAATTCCCATGTACCTGAGCCGATCGTGATTCCCGAAAGGCCACCGTCGGCGAGCGGCCTTCGCCGTTTCGCTCCGCTCCCGGTCGACCATGCCGGCTGCGCGCTCGCCGGCGCTTGGAGCCGCGTTCAGGAGTCCGGTTCCTCGCAACGGTGCTGTTCTCAGGAGAAGATCTGCAGGTCCTCGTACTCGCGCTCGATGAGCCCGATGTTGTGTTTCTCCGAATGGGCGACCTCCGGGTAGCACCACCGCGCGGAGTCCGTGGTGCGTAGGGGCTCAGATGCCTCGTCGGTGGAGACCCGCCCGAACACCCAGTGCGCCGGCAGAGCATGGACGTCGGGCGGCAGCGAGGGCCGAGTGGATACCGTGCGGAGCCGGCGGCCCCGCTCTCCGGACCCCAGAGGAGGCGTCACTCGAGAACGACGGTCACATAAGGCGGTTCATGGTCGTCGTCGACCTTCAGAAGAGTGAAGGCCGCCCCGTCGAATTCGAACTCGTCGCCCTCGGTCGCTTTGAAGACCTCACCGCCGTATTCGCCTTCCTCTTCGGCCTCGACCGTCCAGACCTCGATGCGGGACCGGCCGTCGACGGTGCCGAGTGAGGTGACGGCATAGTCGCCCAAATCCCCACGGGTCCCCTGGAAGACGCGGGCGGCACCCTCGGGGACCTCGGGCAGCTCATCGGCCGATTCCGACGGTGCCTCCTGCGGGGTCGTCCGCTCCCCGCACCCTGCGGCGGCGGGCGATAGCAGGACGAATGGCAGGCCGAGGAGCGATATCAGCGTGGTCGGTCGGAGCCTCACGCGGACCACCTCACCGGATCCGGACGGTCCGGTCTCCAGACGCCTCAGGCCCCGCCTCGGCGTTCTCCCCGGCCGGGTTTCGGTGCCGACGCCACCGGTCCCCTCGAAAACCGACGAGAACGACCCGTACCGCCCCCCGACCCGTCAAGCGCTGTCGAGGCTGTCCTGGATGCTCCCCGTGTTGTCCTCGGGCGGAGGAGCGATCTCCAGATCGCTTCCCCACGCGCTGTAGTGGACGGTGCTGATCGCTTCCTCGCCGTCGGGCGTGGCCATCTGGACGGTGAACTCCTCCGGCAGGCCCTTCGGAGTCACAGCGAGTTCCCACTCCACTTCTTCAAGGCCGGCGTCGACGGCGTTCTTGAAGTCGTCGTTGCCCTTGTCCGCCAGGTCGCTCGTCTTCGTGGTCCCGGTGTACCTGGTGACCGGACCGTCCTCCCCGTCCTCTGCGGCCGGGTCCCCGTCCAGTTCGCCCAAGGCCACCACGTCCATGCTGGAGTTCCCGGCGGCCTGCTCCAGAGAGTCGTTGACCTCCTTGTGCATGACCCGGAAGATCTCCGCGAACGGGCCCAGCTCCTCCTCGGCGCTGTCGATCTCCTCGGTGGTGAGCCGCATCCAGTCCTTCTCCCCGACGAGCGGCTCCCCCTCCAGCATCATGTACGTCACGCCCTCGGACACCACGGTGTGGGCGGTCTCCGGTTCCTCGCCGCTCTTGTCCACGGTCGTCATCTGCGCCGACGGAGGATCGGTCAAGAGCATGGACATGGTGACGTCCTCGATGGAGGCGCCCTCCTCCTCGCCCTCCTCGGGTTCGACCGACATGGTCACCTCGACGGAGAGGGCCTCCTGCATCCGCTCCTCGACGAGCGCCGCGAGGTCCTCGGGGGCGTCCGGGAGTTCGACGTCGTCCATCGCCGCCGGCGCGACGGGGGAGGGGGCGGGCTCGGAGGGGTCCTCTTCGCCGCCGCTCTGGCAGGCGGTGGCGAGTAGTGCCGTCGCGAGGAGCACGGCGGTCCGGGGGACGGGAGTTCTCATAGTTCCTGGAGCCTAACCGAGCGATTCGAGCGGGGGGAATGCGGCCGTGTCCCATACCGGCCAGGGTCCGTCAGGTCACTCCGGAGCCCCGGGCACTCGCCGCTTTCCGGACGGTGCCGTGCGTTAGACTGCGGTGCCCTTCCCCCTGAGAGACCGTGAAAGCCGGAGTCCTGCCGATGAACGGAACCTTTCCCAAGGCCCTTCTGCTTCTGCCGGTCCTCCTGCTCACCGGCTGCGTCAGCCCGCCGGACGGCGACGAGGGGCAGGCCGCTCCCTCGTGGGACGGGACCGAGGACGGCCCCGGCCGGTTCGACGGCGTAGCGACGGACCGGGGCGAGCGGGGCGGGCCCGTCGGCGGAGACCTCGAGGTCGGCCTCGTACGTACGGAGGCCACCGCCAACGACACCATCGAGCTGCTGACGGGCGGCCGGCTCTCCGAGCCGGCCGGGGACAACGGGGCGGTCGCCGTCGACTGGACCTCGCGCCTGAGCATCACCTTCACCTCGGCGGAGCGGTCCGGAGACGACGTCGTATTCGACGGAACGGCCGCCTATCTGTACGACAAGGGCGCCTATCTCGTTCACAGCAAGGACTTCACCGTCCTGGTGCCCGATGAGGAGGAGGACCAGGAAGGGGGCGGATTCACCTCCTACACGGCCGCCGACGGGGAGGTCCTCGCCGAGCTGACTCCGGAGGAGCCGACGGCCGACTTCTCCGTCGCGATCGCCGGGGTCCCCGAGGAGGACGGTGCGCAGGTCCATGAGGACGGGCTCACCGGCCGCTACATCCGCTACGAGACCCCCGCCGAGCTCTGGGGCCACACGGTCGAACCGCCGGCGGACTCCGTTCCCGGGCGCCTGTGCTACGCCGAAGGCGACGACTGGCACGGGGTGGAGCTGTTCGAACAGCCGTCCATGCCGTGCGGATGACCCGGCCCTCTCGCAGAGGCGGATGAACGCCGGGTGAGGCGCCGGCGGCGGGGCGGCGACGGTCAGTGGGCCTTTCCTGGGCCCAGAGTTGGGTTTGTGGGCTCTACTCGCCCGATGCTCTCCGGTCGTACTTTCGCCCAATGCCTCTCCTCACGAACCGACGATGCGACCCGGCAGGTGTGTCCGCCCGGGGGGCCGTTCGATGAGCGCGGCGCGCAATGCTCCACCACCACGGCGCAGGGGCCGGACGGCCCGAGACGACCGGGGGGCGTCCTTCGCCCAGTACGCCGCGCTCATCCTGTGCGTGGCGGCCATCGCGGGCAGTGTCGCCGTCGTGGCCCCTGCCAGGACCGGGGACCTGTTCAGCTCGGCCCTGTGCCGCATCAAAGAGGCCGCCGGAATGGGCGGGGAGTGCGAGGACGGCGACGACCAGGCGCAGGACGAGGACGACTGGATCGAGCCCGAGCCCGGTTTCGACTACACGCCCGCGTACTGCGTGAAGCAGGGGTCCAAGCAGACCTACGGGGGCTCGGTCACCATCGCCTTCCTCGAGTTCGGCCAGGAGTACTCCTATGCGCGCGAGGACCTGTCCAACGGCAAGATCGTCATCACCTTCCTGCCGACGTCGTCGGCGAAGGCCACCGCGGGGGCGGGCTTCGACTTCGGCGCCGGGGAGTCGGCGCACGCCGGCGCGAGCGTCTCGGCGAGCGCGGGCGTCAAGCTCGGCTCGGGGATGACCTACATCTTCGAGGACGAAAACGAGTTCGAGGAGTTCGAGGAGGAGGTCAACGAGGCCATCGCCATGGAGACCAGCAGGACCATGAACCCCACCGCCGACGGGATGCTCCGCTTCGGAGACTGGATCGGTGTGTACGACTACCCGGAGATCGAGCGCGACCCGGACGTGCGCACCACGACGGTCGGCATCGAGGCCGAGGTGGCGGGCAGCGCCGGTGCCTGGGCGGGCCCTGGAGAGAAGCGCAGGAAGGACGGCGACGGCGGGGCCTGGACGATGAACCTGGGGGCCGAGGGCTCCTTCACCGCGTCGCGGACCCGCGACCACGCGACCTGGTACACCGATCCGGACAACATCCAGAAGTCCGACACCTACAGCTGGACGGCCGAAGGCAGCCTCGGTGCGACCGCTCTGTCCGCACACGCCGACGGGTCCATCAGCTGGAACGGCGGGACCCGCATCATGCGGAACGAGGACGGCTCGATCGCCAACATCCGCTACATCGCGGGAGCGGAGGGCAAGTTCTCGTTCGGCGTGGACAAGAACGTCGGCAACAAGACGGGCAAGGGCAACGACGTCGAGAACGGCGGAAACGGCTCTGTAGGGACGGGCGAGGCCAACAGCGTCACGCAGATGGTCCAGGTGGACTTCGAGAACACCCCTGAGGAACAGGCCGCCGCAGAACAGCTGCTGGACGAGTACGGCCTGGCACCACCGCCCTACGCGACCAACGCGATGGCCAACCAACTGGACGAGGAGGACAACGGCGGCAGGGTCCTCGAGGAGCCGGGGCCCGACGCCGACCCCTGGGACGAGATCTTCTACCGGCGCGGCACCGCCTGGCAGTACGCCTCCGACAAGAAGATCGACCAGGGGGAGTTCGGCGCCCAGGTCAAACTGGGCATGCAGTTCGGCGCCTCGGTCAATTGGGAGCTGGAGGAGAAGGACACCAAGCAGGCCCTGATGCTGGAACCGCCGAACGAGGGCGGCCGCAGGTTCATCGATTACGCTGACTGCCTGTCCGACGACTACAGCGAGGAGGAGGGCCAGTGAAGGTCGCTGCCGCGCTGGGAGCCGCCGCGGGCGTGTGGCTGCTCGGGACCCTGGCCACCGCGCTCATCCCCGTCCTCGTCCCCCTGGAGATGCTCCAGGACGACATCGGCGAGTACGTCTGGTTCGCGCTCCCGCACGCGGTGATCACGGCGCTCATGGCGCTGGCCGCCGGCCTGGTCCACGGACGCGACGAGCTGCGTTCGGTGGGCGGAGCCGTGGTCGTCCTGGCGCTCCCGGCGATTCACACGGTGGCGGGGGCCGTGCTCGGCGCGGTCGTCGGCACCGAAGCGGCGATGAACGTGGCGCAGGCGGTCTGCTCCGTCGCCGGCGCCCTGCTCGTCTACCTCCTCATGCGCCCTGCCCGGGCGCCCATGCGCCTCGCGTCACGCTGACGCCCCTTTTCGCGCAGTCCCCCGAGCGGCTGACGCCCCGTCGTCGCTCGGGGACCGCCGCTCCTCTGTGCGCTGAGCGCCCGGAGCCCCTCCGGCCCTCATCCGGAGCCGGNNNNCTCGGGCCCCGCCGCTCCTCTGTGCGCTGAGCGCCCGGAGCCCCTCCGGCCCTCATCCGGAGCCGGGGCCGTCGGGAATTGGCAGGTTGAGGCCACCCCGGAGGGGTGGTGTACCCCATTCTGGGATGATTAGGGTCCAAGGACCCGCATGGGCCCCATCGTGTCCGCGTGGGGCGTGGGCGGCAATGCGCGTAGGGCGACGCCTGAGCCGTGTGGAGGGAGCCGGATCCCTGCCTTCTGCGTCGAAACCGGTGAAGGTCGGCACGTAAGGGAGTGGGCTGTGGGTAGAGGACGACGTCGGACCATAGGCGGGGTCATTCTCGGACTGGCCATGGGGGTCGCCCTGGGGGTTTCTCTGGACAATCCGGCCCTCGGCGCGGGGCTGGCGGTGGCCTTCGCGGTCGCCTTCGGTGCCGGCTTCGGCGGCCGCACGCGCGGCTGATCCGGAGGGCGCCCGGCGGGGCGAAATAACGGTGAATGCCGGGGGAATGGTTGCGCAGGCGAAGGTGTCCTCACCATGGAATTCCGGGTTCGGGCCTAGAATCCCTGGGCCCCCTCCTTCTTCCTTGAACGCCCACTGTGGAGCTGTTACCAGGGGCGATGCCCATTCATCGTCCGGCGCTCCGCGCTACCCGTCCGCCTCTGGGCCCAGTTCAGGCCCACCTTTGCAAGGCATTTCTTGGGACTGATGTTCCCGGGCCTGGCCCCCTAATCTCTCTCCCGCTCGGTATTTCTCCGAGGAACGGGGGCGGGAGGTTCCGATGGGCGCGGGGATACGGGGACCGGGCGGTGATACCGGGGCGGCGGCCACCGAGTACGCGGCCCTCGTCCTGCTGGTGGCCTCCCTCGTGGGCGCGATCGCCGTCGCCGGGGTGCCCGGGCGCGTGGCGGGCCTCGCCGAGTACGGGCTGTGCCTGGTGAGCGGCGGTGACGACTGCTCCCTCCCCGCCGACGGCGACCAGGCCGACGCGCCGAACGACGAGGACTACCTGCCTCCGCGCTGCGAGGTGCTGCAGACGCAGGACAAGGCCGGTTACTCGCTCTACGTCGGCATCTTCAAGTTCGGCGAAGAGTACGCGTTCATGGAACAGCAGATGGCCGACGGCACGTACCGCATGACGCTCATGCCGCACAACGCCGAACTGGGGGTCGAGGGCAAGGCCTTCGAGGTCAGGACCGAGGGCGGCAGGAACATGCGTCTGGGGGCGGAGGCCAAGGTCGGCGCCTACCTCAAGGCCGGAGTGGGGGACACCTGGGTCTTCGGGAACCGGGCCGAGGCCGAGTCCTTCAAGGACGACATCATCGAGAACCAGACGGCCATGGACAGCATGGCGCGGAATCCGGGATCGGCCCTGTACTACGCCCTGAACCCGCCACCGGAGATCCCCGATCCCGGCATCAGCACGGCCACCCTGCGTCTGGAGGCGGGCGCCAACGCCGAGGCAGGGGCACGGGTGAAGACGTCCACCGCAGAGCAGTACTGGGACACCGGAACCGGTCTGAACGGCAAGGTCCGCGTCGGCGGCCAGGTGGCGGTACGGACCGACACCCGGGACCCGGACGACCCCCTGACCGGAACGACGTACCAGGTGGACGGCCAGGTCGGGGTGGGGACCGAGATCGGCGGGGCGGGCGCGGAGAACCTGCACAACTGGTCCGGAGCGGTCCGGGTGATGCGCAACGAGGCCGGTGAACCCGTGGAGATCGTGTACACCACCACCGTGGACTCCTCGATCGTCGACAAGGACCGGCTCGGCAACAAGCGCAAGAACGGCAAGGGCGGGCTGAAGGACAAGGACGCCGACGCGCTCCTGCAGGAGACCCGGACCACCGTCCAACTCGACAGTCCGGAGGAACGGGCGGTCGCCGACCGGTACCTGGAGGAAAAGGGGCTCACCGGCATGCCGGCCATGGCCTTCAGCCAGCTCTTCGGAGACGGAGACGACCTGCTGGACGCCCCTCCGGAGGAGGGCGGTCCGTTCGAGGACCTGCTCTACGACAAGGCCACGGTCTCCAACACGGTGCAGGAGAAGAGCACCGATGCCTCGGCGTTCGGCGGCAAGGTCGCCCTCGGCATGGGGCTGGGGCTGAAACTGTCCACCGAATCGTCCGAGGCGCACACGGTCGAGGCCGAGTTCCTGGGAGCCCCGCGGCCCGACGGGACGCGCTCGTTCCTGGAGTTCCCCGACTGCCTGTCCAAGGAGGCCGAATGATCCGCCGAACCCTCTGGCCGCGAGTGGACCGCCGTTCCCGTTCCGCCCACCCGGTGGGGCCGGCCGGCCGGGTCGGCCGGCCCCACCGGGGCGGCCCAACACTGGCCTTGCCGGGTGCGGTCGCGGCGGCGGTCCTCGCCGTCGCGTGCACGCCTCAGGGGGGCACCGCCCCCGTCGTCGACGGTGTGCCGGTCGCCCTGGACCCGCCCGACGGGTGGGAGGCACAGGTCGCCGAAGACGAAGAGATGCAGGAGACCGACCCCGTGCTCTACACGGCCGCCCCCGCCGACGGCGGGGACGCGGGCCTGTACCTCCAGGCCTTCGAGGGGCAGGTGGGCACCATCGAGGCCGGGATCGGCATCGCCCGGGCGGCCCAGGAGGTGCGCTGGGACGACTACTCCGCCCAGGAGCCCGAGGACATCGTGGTGGAGGGCGCCGAGGCCGCGCGCCGGATCGACTACACCTACACGTGCTCTGAGGAGGGCGGGGAGTGCGCCGGGGCGGCGTTCGTCCTGCACCGCGACCGTGACATGTACCTGGTGCGGGTGAGCTGGCGCGACGGACAGGAGCCTGAGGGCGGGGCCCAGGAGCTCCAAGAGTCTCTTGCCCTGCTGTGAAGCCACGGGGGCGTCCGCCCGAGCCGGCGCCTTGTGGAGGTGCGTGAGCGTGCCGGGACGGCCCCACGGACCCGGGGACGGACGACAAGAAAGGAGAACGACGTGAGGCCGCTGGGGTGGTGCGCCGCGGTCTTCGCAGGGGGACTTGCGATGACGTTGTTCGGTTACGCCCTGATCGGGGCGGTGGGCGCGCAAGGGGTGGCGATGAACCGGCCGGTGCCCTCCGAAGCGGCGTTTCCGGAAGGGAGGAGCGGAGCAGGGGCCGTATCGGTCTTCGACGTCCTCAGCGTTGCGGCCCTGATGCTGCTCACCGCCACCGTGTCGGGCCTGGGTGCCGCCGTGGCCGGTAGGAGGGCAGGGGTGCGGCCTCCGGCCGCGGCGGTGGCGGGACTGTGCGGACCGGCGGCGGCGGTCGCGGCGGTGCTCGCTCTGTTCTTCAGCGGGGCCGGTGCTCCGCCGATCGCCGCCGCCCATGCGGTGGCCGGCCTCCTCGGCTCCGTCGGAGGCGCGGTCGCGGGTGCGCGGCGCCGGTGAGGACGGCGCGCGGGCGAGCGCCGGGGCCGTTCCGGTGCGCCCGTGGTCCTCGACCGTGGTCAGTCTGCGAACTTCAAGAAGACCGAGTGCGTGCGCACCTCGACGATGCCGACGGTCCGCCCGGCCACATCGATCTCGTCGCCGGCTTCGCCCTCGATCTCCTCGTCTTCGTGCCCCTCGGCCGAGACGAGCAGGCGTGCGACCCCGTCCTGGGAGGAGCCGAGCGCGAAGGTCACGCCGTCCCTGGTCGTCCTGCGGCCGGGGAGTGCGGCGAACACCGCAGGGTCGTCCATCGGATCCCCTGAGGCGGCGTCGTCCGAGGGCCGGGGCGAGGCGTCCTCCGAGGCCGTCGGTTCCGGACCGCCACCGCCGTCCCCCTCCTCCCCGTCGTCGACGGTGAGGGCCACCCCCTCCTCGGACCGGTCGCCCTCATCGACGCGGTGCACGGTGATGGTGCGGTGACCGGCCTCGACCGTGTCCCCGGCGCCGGCCTTGACCACCTCCGTGCCGTCGATGTCATCGGCCCCGATGTGCAGGGCCGCCGTTCCGTCGGAGATGCTGCCGACCCCGATGGACAGGTCGTCCTCGGTGTGCTGGGCGCCTTGGGAGATGTACAGGTAGTCCGCCGGCAGGTCGCCGTCCGGCTCCTCGGGCCCGTCCTCGGTACAGCCGACCGCGAGCGTTGCCGCGGCCGCGGCGGCCAGGAGTGCCGAGGCGGCACGGCCGATCGTGGACGAGGCCATGGCGCTTCCTCTCCTTTCCCGGGTCATCCGAGGTCGGCCGCGTGCAAGGCGGCGAAGTTGTCGTTCACTTGGTCGATGTCCAGCACGATGTCGTCGGTCTCCGACCCCCAGGGGTTGCGCACCGTGACGGTTCCGGCCTCCCGGTCCACGTCCGACACGAAGTAGACGTGGGCGGAGACGAGCGTATCCTCCTCGTCGTCGACGAGGGCGGAGTCCTCCCCGTCGAGCGGGGTGGACAGGGTGATCGATTCGCCGGACTCGAACTTGTCCGCCAGGCCGTCCATGGTGACGTCCTCCCAGGGCGGGACCCAGTCGTCGGGCGCATAGTCGGTCGCGTCGCCGCCGAACGTGGTCATGGCGGCACCGGGGTGCCAGTTCTCGAGGCGGGAGTAGTCTCCGCCGTTCATCTGTGCGTACGCCTTCTCCAGGACGGCGGGCCAGATGACCGGCGGCTCCTCGTTGGAGGAGGCGAACTCCGGGTTGCCGGCGGCGTCGAGGGGAAGGTCCGGAGTGATGGTGATCGGATCCTGGCCCGGGAACGTCACCGTGAACGTGCCGTTGACGTTCTCCTGGATCATGTCCTCGATCGCTCCGGGGTCCTGGACCGCCATCGCCCCCATGGTCGCCATCAGCCAGCAGTCGCCCAACGCACCTTGATCGACATGCTCCCAGTCCACGGCGTCGTCGCCGGAGGCGAACAGCGAGTAGTCGTCGAGCTCGCCGTAGCTCAGCGATGAGGGCGAGTTCCCGGCGGCCGGGTCTCCGCCCACGTCGGAGAAGTCGGGTTCGACGAAGAAGTAGGCCTCGGAGTCGTCGAGCTTGCGCAGTGTGTCGAGATCAGCGGTGCGCCGGACCTCTTCCAGCCAGTCGAAGTAGTCCTGCTCGAGGGGCACCGGCCCGGTCTCGAACAGCCGGTACAGGTCCTCCTCGGACATGTCCCTGACGACGGCCCCGAACTCCTCGTGGCTCAGGTCCTGGAAGACCTCCCACGCACAGCTGGAGACCATCCAGGGGACTTCGTCTTCGGGGCTGAATCTCGACAGGCACTCGTCCAGGTCCTCGACGGCGGCGTCGACCGTGTCGGGATCGGCGTCGTCCGGGTCGGCCCCCCGCGACTCGGGAGCGGGCGGACCGGCCGGGTGCCCCGGGGGCGGCGCCGGGTCGTACTCCGAACCGGAATCGGAGCCGGAGGAGCCGCCCTGCTGGTCGGGTGCGGCCTGGTTCCACTGCTCGGGTTCGTCTCCGCCCTGCTCAGGCGGTTGCGTTGCGTCTGCGCTGCCGGCCGGATCACCGATGCGGTCCAGCCCGGTCTGGAAGAGCCCGGCCACACGTCCGGGGACGCCCGCGCTGAAGACGGCGACGACGATCGCCGCCACGAGGAGGACGACGGCGCCGTATTCCACGAAGGAGGCGCCGCGGTCGCCGGGGTCTCGTCGGGGGAGCACAGGGACCACCTGTCGGTTCGGAAACCGCCGACACGGGCGGTGGTGGGGGATGTGGGCTGGAGAGAACGCTAGCCACTCGTGCGTGACCGTCCTAGGGCCCCGGGGCCCAAGTTCACTCTGTGACGCTCCGGCTGCGGCTTTAGGGCCCCATTGGCGACGACGGGCCCATCGACACGGACAGGCTCCTCCTCGTCACGGCCGTTGTCCTGGTCGTATCCGCCGAGTCCACGCATCAGGCGAGCAAGGGGCGCTCGCCATAGGAAGCGCTCACTTCTCGCCGATGCCGTCGATCGCGGACCGCACCCTGGACCACATGTCGGTCACCACCGGGATTCCCTTTCCGCCGTCGGCCTCAGGGCCGAAGCACGGAGAGCTTGCGCTGATGGCGAGTTTGTTCTCAGCGGACGAGTTGCTGAGGGACAGACGGAACCCGTCATCGTTGCGGAACCGGACGTACATCTCGTCTGGACGCATGTCCTCCTGGAGCGTGTACCCCCGGTTCCCCCAATGGTCGACAAGAGCGTCGGCAACCTCGGCCTTCTTCTCATCGGAGCCGGTCGCCACCCGGTAGCTCTTGGAGACCTGTTGCTCATTCCTTTTGCAGGGAGCGCTCACGGCCGGCAGGAGTGCACTCTCGTCCATGGTGGAGTCTCCGGGCAGGGACCGGACCGCCGAGGCGATGTACTGCGACGTGCGCTCGTCGGCGCGCTCCTCGGTCAGCACTCCTTCGGGCGGAGGGGCTGCGAAGTAATAGACGCCGGAGGCCACCCCCGCGACCACCAAGACGGTAATGCACCCAGCGCCCCTCAACTTGCCCATCTTCGGGGATCCTCCGATCCGCTCCTTCAGGGCACCCTGCCCGCGTGCGCACGCCGCACCGCCTCGACCGCGGAGCGCGATGGACCCCTACCCCGAAAGGGGCGGGCCCACGGCACGCGGCCGGAGAGGGCGGCGCGGTCACGCCGACGGATCGCCGACGAGGAGCGGGGAAGGCGCCGGTCCCGGGGGCAGGGGGCTGTGGACGGAAGCGGTCCCTGCCGTCCGGCTTTCAGTACTCGCACTATGAGGCTAAGCAGGCCGACAAGAGGGATAGAAGGCCCAAGAGGTCCCAAATGGGGCTGCTGGATTTGGGTCCGATTGGGACCTCGTCCTCGGTTTGAGCTGCGCTCCTCCATGTCGGAGGGAGATGCGGAAGGGGCGGTCCGGCGGGCGCCGCCCTCCGCTCACCGACCGATCATCGCGAATTCCGCCGCAGTGAAGCCGGAATGTGATCCGAGTCGATGGATCTCCGAGGCGAAAACGAGACCGAAGCGCAATCCGATACTTCCCGACCGGGCGGGTCCCGTGCACGAATGCCTCTCCGGGGCTCGCCGGGGCATCGGAGTGCAGGGCCGGCACGGGACCGTGGGCGGCGAGCGGAAGCAGATGCGGGTCAGGTCCGCAGGGCTGCCAGCTGCCGGGCTTCAGTCGAGTACGCCCCCGGGAGGATGCGCTCCATCCCCGTGAAGAACGCCTCGGCGGCTTCGACGAGCGCCCCTGTGAACTCCGCTTCATCGACGTGGGCGTTGCGCACGTCCGAATCGTCGACCCTGGCGGACACGTAGAGGCGCCCCGGAGAGGTCCTCTGGAGCACGAGTTCGATCGGCTGGTCGGGGAAGTAGGTGCGAACCCGCCACTCCGTGCGCAGGTCGGTGAGCATGGTCAGGATGTAGGCCCAGAGCTGGTCGACGTAGTCCCAGAGCTCGGTGTCGAGCAGGGGGATGCCGTCGATCGTCAGAGCGACGGCGCCTTCGACGTAGTCCGGGTCCTCGACGCCTCCCTCCCACTGATCGGGAGGGACGAATGCGCCTTCAGAGGACTTGAGGAACGACGCGATCTCGATCCGGTGCATGCTCGTCCTTCGCATCCGTGAATCGTGACGGTGGTACGCCCCGCTGCCGAAGGGAACGGATACTCGCGTTCCCACTCTGCGTTTCGGGCAGATCAGCTTGACTCCGCGGAAGCCGATGGCGTGCTGTCAGTAAAAAGAGCCGTATACATTCGTTGGGTTAGAGCGTGAGCTTCCCGAAGTCCGCCAGTGCGGATGCGGAATGGACCTCGAGTCGGTCACCTGGGGGATCGAAGAAGAAGTCGAGTCGACAACCCTCCTCAGTGGTCTGTCCCTGGATCGTGCTGACGAACACCTCTCCCCGGGGTGCCTCGTCCGCGGCGAGGAGTCGAAGGCTCGACACCTCCTGCAGGACGATCAGATGAGAGGTGGGACCGGTGAGCGGGTTGTCGCCCACGGGCTCGATGAGCAGGGAGAGCGACGCCCGCTTCGCGGGCAGATCGATGTGGAGTGACTCGAAGCGGCCGCCCCACAGGCCGCCGAGCGCTCCGGGCCGGGCATCCGGGGAAGGGGCCGGGACCGCGGGGACATCCGCCGAGTCGCGGGGGAGGACCGCAACCCCGTCAAGTGTGGCTTCTGCTGTGTCGACCACCAGTCGATTGTCGTCGTCGTTCAACCAGATGCTCACCCGGTGGCCGCCGGCGAGCCGCTCCGCATAGATCTCGGCCGCTTCAACGCGCAGCCATGGACCCTCGACGATGTCGAACCAGTGGAAGGAGGATACTCCGTGGAAGACGAGCTGGTGAGCGCTGGTCGCCTCCCCGGCGGGACGGGAGCCGTCCACGACCACGATCGACAACGTGACCCGCCGGGCCAGCACGTCGAGTCTGACGGACTCGATCTGGCCGGCCCAGACGGCTCCCAGTACCTCGGTCGATTCCATAATATGCCCGCTTCCCCGGATCACTTCTTGTACTTGTTGACGGTGTCGGTGATGTCGGCAAGTGAGTTATCGTCTCAGTCGATGTGCGTCGCCGCGCGATCACTCGACGGATTGCCGCTCTTGCCGACGGCTCCCTTGTTCTCGACACTGACGCGGTAGTAGGTTTCGCCTTCCCGTGCGTTTCCCTTGCCGTCCTGCATCACACGGATTGTGACGGACTTGTTCTTTCCTGTTAGAACCTTGATAACCCAACCGGTCTTGGCAGGCTTCACAGTTGCATCGGGCAACTGTTCGGCGATCTCGTTCTTGAGGCCGTCAACCTTTTTCGTCGCCGGATTGTCCGGTGGTCGTTCGCAGGCGTCGCTCCTACCGCTGTCAGGCGTGTCGGCAGGTGCTGCGGCAGGGGTGGATGCGACACTGAGGGGCGGCGCCTCAACCAGGGAGCCGTCTCCGATTGGATCGGGAGCTGTGACGGCGCTGACGGGATCGATGTCCTCGCCGTAGAGCAGCCTTCCGTGTCCTGGCTGTCGTCTTGGGAGCCGTCGTCGGTGCCGGGGCCTCCACCGTACGGTTCGCAATCCTCGCGTTCGGGGTCGATGCGGCACATGGCCGCCACATAGAACTCCTGGACGCGTGTGGGCATCCCGAAGGCGAACACGGCCGTGACGATCGTGGCCACCAGCAGAATCAGGGCCCCGTACTCGACCTTGAAGCCGCCGTGCTCAGCTCTCCAGACCCAGCGCATTCTCCATGTCTCACCGTGATGTGCGAGCCCGACGGCGCAAGTCGACAGGTCCCGGGGCTGCGCAGCAGGCTCTCGGGGAGGACGATGAGCGGGACAGTGTCCCGGTGCCCAATCTGCTGATAGACGGGCCCAAACCTGTGGGTCTGAGCACGGACGGGAGACCACGGGCGATGCGCCTGGAGAAGCGACAAAGATGTTCCCAGGCGCTGACACCCGACCTACTCCGTCGGGGAGACCGTGAGCTCTACGGCTTCTGAGCCGCCTAAACCTGCGATGGTATCCATGGCGTTCTTGGGCCATCCGCCCTCGATCTCGCCGTAGCTGTCCTGGCGTGGGCCCTCTTGAGGAGGAGGGGGATAGCAGCGCTCCTTCGCGGTCATCCGTCGGCGGCTTGAGACAGAGGCGGCTGTGATCCGACGCACAGGTGGTTGGGCGCGATCCCCACTTGGGCCCGAAAGGCGAGAGATTTGGGTCCCGGGGCCCACGCGGGGGAGTGATCACTCCCAATAGCGTCACAACCCCCCCATCCCCGTGAACAACTGGAGAGAGCCGTGCTCGGCCGCAACCGCACCGTCGATAAGGGAGCGAGCTTCGTCGAATACGGCGGCGTCATCCTTCTGGTCAGCGCGATCGTGGGAGCCGTCGTGTTGGTGGGCGTCCCGGAGCGGATCGCCGACTTGTACCGGACGGGCGTGTGCCGGATCACTGATCCTCAGAACTGTGAGGGAACCGAAGGGACACAGAGCGCGAGCGGCGTTCCTGATGCTCAGGACCCGACCGTCGTCCCATTGAGCGACTACGAGCCCCCCGACCCCGATGAACGGGTACCGGACGACGACACGGCCTGGCCCTACCAGGTGGTTCCGGCCTCGGACCCCGGCCAAGGCGATGAGGGGTCCGATGGCGATGAGGACGGCGAGGACGACCTGGCCACCAGTGGAGACGTTCCTCCGGAGGAGAGCCCCGCGTACGACCCGTCTGAAGAGTACGTCCAGATGGAGGACGTGCGGGAGTCCCGGGACGACTTCCAGAGCGTCGGCGATGGCAAACCGTTCTGGTGCGGACTCGGCCCCGACAACTCCATGGAGCACGAGTACACCGGCGAGAGCGTGTGCGAGACCTTGATCGGCGTCAAGAACGCGATCGATGGAGCACGCCTTGCCTGCGGCAACCCGAGGTACTGGTTCTCCGATGAGCAGTGGGCGTACTGCCGTCCCAATGCCGCGGACTACTTCGAGCACTATCTGGGGGCCTCGGGCGAGGACATGATCGTCGACATGGACGACTTCCTGGCCGACGTGCCCGAGTTCCAAGAGGAGATCGAGCGGAAGCAGAACGAGGTCGTCGAGGACGTGCTCGCAGACGCGGAGGGGCGGGGGATGGACGGACCGCTGACCTACCCGATCCACACCCAACAGGTCGGATGGGGGTACCCGCCGGACGCCGTCAACGGGGGCGACTTCGTCTATGAGAGCCCGGACTGGGCCAACGCGATCGGCAGCTTCCACTACTGGCTCGAAGGGGAGATCACCGTCTATCCCCCTGAGGAGCCCGGAGGTGAACCGACCTACTCCATGGACACCAGCATCAACATGGAGAAGTGGTACAGCTGGGAGCGCGGAGACCCGTCGACCCTCGAGGACGACGATCCCGACAACGACGACACGGCCTTCGACCCGCTCTTCGAGGCGGACGAGGACAGCGGCTTCGTGGACCGGCTCAAGGCCGACCAGATGGGGTTCTCCCACAGCGACCTGGCGCTGCTCCACCAGCACGGTGCCGCGCAAGAGTTCTGGGTCCGCGGTGACAAGGACCTGCCCACCGTAGAAGGGTGAGGTGCCCGACGCTGAAATAGGCGACGGACGGGCGCGCTCACAGCATCACGTGCAAGCAGGCGCCGGAGCCGTCTGTGACCGGCCGGCGGCACCGCCACGGCCACGCGCCCGTCACGGCATCCACCGCACAAGCAGCCGACCACTACTGGAGACCCCTCATGTACGCCCCATCGGCCCCGGCCTCGTCGCCGGCCTCGCTGCGATGGATCAGGATCCTGCTCGCGGCCCTGTTCCTCGCGGGCGCCTACCGAGCGGTGGGCTGGTACTTGGCGCTTCCCGCACACATGGACTTCACACTGATCGCCGCGCTGTTCGCGGTCCCTGGATTCTTCGCCCTGTTGCTGTCCGCGCTGGCGGGCAGGAGAAGCAAGGGCGTCTTCGCGGCCATTCTGCTGACGGCCTGTGGCTTCCTCGTGTGGAGCGTCCTGAGGTTCGACGACTACAGCCTCAGCGGCTACCCGGAGGCCGCCCTGGTGCAGATCACCGCGTCCATCGGGATCATCGTGCTGCTGATCGCCCGGCCCTCTCGCGACCATTACCTGGGCGGGTGAGTCACTCCATGTACTCTTACCAGTCGCCGTACGCCCCTCTGGACGGGGGGCTGAACGCCGTGTGCCCGCAAATCCGTCGCACCGGATGCGGTGCCGCGGCCGCTCTCAAGGGACGGGCCTTCCGAAGTCAGGGGAGAGAGACGTTGAAGCACCTTGTGATCGGCATCGTCGCGGGGGTCACGGCACTGGCTCTGAGCGGCTGCGGTGGATCGTCGCCGTCAGAACCCGGTACCGGAGACCGTCCGTCCCCTTCTCCTTCGCCGATCGACGGTGACACGGACGAACTTCTGGCGGCCTTCGAGGAGCAGAGCGGGCTCGTCATCCCGGACAACGCTTCGGACATGGACGTTCAGGCGTGGATGCTGGAGGGCACCCGCCCCCAGTACAAACTCCGGTTCGTCACCACGCGTGGAGGGGCCGAAGTCGTCTGCGACGCGGACAATCTCGGCGTCTATACCTCGCAAGAGGTTCCGGGAGACGAGGAGCGCGAGGTCTTCGACTACGAGGAGAGCGACGACGAGATCGGCGACAGCGTCAGGTGCGATGGCAGCAACCCGAGGCAGCCCCGGGTGCAGCGCCTGGTGTCCGTGGTCTTCCCGAAGGACGGATTCGAGGAGGGGCCGGAGGCGCCGGACGGTGAGGACGTCGCCGTCGTCTATGCGCACAGCATCCTGTGGCCCAAGCGCTGACGCGTCTCTGTGCTCCCGGCGCCGGGCGACCGGACCTTGGCGGTGGCCGGTCCAAGGCCCGACCAGGGAGAACCGGGGAAGGCGGCTGCTTCAGGTCCCCTCCCGCCTTCCCCCTGCGTCGGCGAAGGCCGTCGTCATGCGTTCTGAGCGAACCTTGCCTTGCCCGGAGGTCGGCCCTTTTCCGAGGGCGGACACCGCAAAATGCACGGAATTGCTGGACATAGGGTCCGTGGGCCCAAGATGGTCTTAGGCGGGGCGATCTCTCCTGATGGGCTTCGGTGTCCGACCGCGTTCCCGACCTGGAGGGCCTGGATTGCTCTGAGGAAATCGACCTGGTCCAGGGCGGTGGATGCCGCTTCGGGCCGCTCGGACGGCGTCTCTGGCTCATCTTTCCAGTACGGGGGCGGGGCGAGCCTGTCGGCGTGCGAAGACGAGTCCTGGGGCGATGTGTTCACGATTGGGTCCGTGGGCCCTGGTGGCCGGGCTTCCCTCCCCGTTAATGTGCCGGGCATCGAGGCGCTTGATCTCTCTCGATGGCGGAGGCCGTCCGTACGGGCGGTGCTGCGCCTGTGAATTCCCTCCCCCTTGGTCCCAGCCTCCACCGTGGGGAGCGCATGCCCGTCCCCGTTGCCCGAAAGAGGAATGAATGCTTCGACTCGTACGAAGAGGAGATCGGGGCGCTTCCTTCATCGAATACGGTGCCACGGTTCTTCTGGTGGCGGGAATAATCGGCGCGGTCATTCTGGTGGACGTCCCGGGGCGTGTGGGAGGCCTGATCACCCACGGCCTGGAGTGCGTCGCCGACCCCGGTGCGCACGCCTGTGAAGGAGCCTCCGACGAAGGGCCCGAAGAAGCGGACGCGCCGCTCGACCGGCGTGTGGTCCCGCGGGAAGAGGGGGAGGCGACCCCTGAGGCAGGCTCCGATTCCGAGGACGACACCGGTCGGCCCCAGAGCGCCGACCTCCCGACCGGGGAGGGGCGACCGCAGGACGCGGACCTGCCGGCCGCCTCCGAAGAGTCCGAGGACCAGGCCCCGACCCGAGTGGAGCCGGTGGCCTTCGACTGGTTCGGAGGCGATGAGGGACCGGAACTCGCACCCGGCCCCGAGACCAAGCCCGATGGGGTGAACGATTGGTGGGAGGGCCTGAGCCAGGCGGAGCGTGACGAGGTGATGGAGGAGGAGCCCGAGCACATCCGCGACCTGGACGGCATCCCGGCCGACGTCCGCGACGAGCTCAACCGCGAGTTCCTCGACGATGAGATCGAGCGGATGCTCGAGGAGGAGGGACTGACCGCCGACGAGGTGCTCGACTACGACCTCGCCCAGGTCCGGGACGACCCCGTCCCCGGAGCCCCCAGCCTGGAGCTCTGGGAGATGGCCAAACTGCAGAGGACCGTCGGCCAGGAGGGTTCCGACCACTACATCCTGGCCCTGGACCCCGAGGAGGGGCGGTCCATCGTGTCCTCCGGGAACCCCGACACCGCGGACAATGTCGCCACCCTGGTCCCGGGGACCGGCATCGAGTGGACGGCCATCAACGGACAGCTGGGCCGTGCGGAGAACGTCCGCAACGCGGCCGCGCGGGTCGACGAGGAGGCCGAGAACGCAGTGATCTCCTGGATCGGCTACGACAGCCCGAACGAGGTCCAGGCCCCCTGGGGCGGAAAGGCCGACGACGGCAAGGACGACCTCCAGGACTTCCAGTACGGTCTTCGGGTCACCCATGAAGGCGAGCCGTCGAACAACACGCTCATCGGGCACAGCTACGGTTCCGTGGTCGTCGGGCACGCCGCGCAGAACGACTCGGGGGTCTACGCCGACAATCTGATCCTCGTCGGAAGCCCCGGGGTGGGCGGCCCCGTCGAGGAGCTCAACTTCGACGGCGGCGTCGAGGACATCCATATCGCGATGTCGGACGAGGACTGGATCAATAAGAGTCCGCTGAAGGGGTTCCACGACTACGACGGCCTGGACCACCCCGATGTGTCGCGGATCACGACCGGAGACGATACTGAGCATGACGCGTACTTCAACCAGGAGAACGGGCGGGACACCGTTGAGCTGCGCCAGTTCGGAGAGATCGTCGCGGGTGGATGAGACGGGCGCACGACACGCCGTCCCCGGCCCGTGGCCGGCGAGGATCCTCTGCGCCGTCGCCGCGGCGCTCGTGGCCACGGCCTGCGGCGGGCAGGACGCCGAACCGGGCAGCCCGCTGGACGAGGCGGAGGCCGGCGAGCGCGTGGCCGCGCACATCCAGGACGCGGTCGAGGCGCTGCCCGGTGAGGTGGAGCTGGAGGAGGTGGGCAACGGCCGCGTCAGCGCCGCGTGCGACACCGACCCCCTCATCACGGTGAGCGAGGCGTACTGGCTGCGGGGTCTGCCCGAAGAGGACAACGAAGAGAATGTGGACCTGCTGGTCGAGCACTGGGAGGAGGGCGGGTTCACGGTGACGGACGATCTGCGCCCGGACGACGTCTTCGTGACGGCCGTCAACGACGAGGACGGGTTCACGATGTCGGTCGCGATGAGCAAGCAGGGCGGCCTGTCGATCGATGCGACGTCACCGTGTATCCACCCGTCCGGAACCGACTGACCGGGTCCCCGGCCGCCGACCGGTCCCGGTCGGCGGCCTAACCGGCGATCCGTTCCGCGTCCTTCGGATCCATCACGGCCATGGCCTCCAGCGTGAAACGCGCGAGGTTCTGGTAACGGCCGGGGAGGGCGTCCCGCAGCAGGAAGAACCGCACGGTCGTTCCGCTCACCAGGAAGTCCGCGTCGACCGCGGTCGCCACGACCGCGCGAAGGTCCGGCGCCTCAGGGAGTGCTCCTGCGTTCCGCAGGCACAGCGCCGCGAAGCGGAGCCCGCGCGACAGGGCCGCCTGCAGGTAGGAGGAAGGGTCCTCCACCAGGTCCTCATCGTCGATCCGGAAGTCGTTGACCTCCAGCTCGGTGTCCATCAGCCCCTCAGGGCCGGTGTCGGGCTCCTCAGAGGTCCAGTCCGGGGGTGGTCCACCGGGAGAGAGGACCCCGGTCGGACCGCGCCCCCACGGCGCGTCCGCGACCCCGCGCAGCGGCTCGGGCAGCGGGTCGTCGCCGAGAGGGCCCCTCTCTATGAGGAGCCGGTCCATCGCTTCGTTGGTGATCATGGCCGCTTCAGGTCCAAGTAGCTCAGAGCCTTGTCGATGTCGGAGTCGGATAGGGGTTCTTCGACTTCTGGAACCAGCGCAGTACGGTCGTCAGCGCCACCTCCAGTTCCGCCAGGTCATGTAAGGCCCTGTCGGCGATCCTGGTCTTGACCTGGGACCACAGCGCCTCGACCGTGTCGGGCCCAGGGGCGTCGCGCGGCAGATGCACCACGGTGAGCCACCGGTGCGAGGACAGCACCCGCCGCACCCCTGCCGATGCGATGAACTTCCACACGGGGGATGAGCCGTTCCCCGTTCCGTGGTGCTCCCGCCGTACAGGGAACCTGTTCGGCCCCTGTCCGGAAACCTCGGAGCACCTCGCCCCGCCCACGGTTCGCAGCCCGACAGCAGGCGGCTACTCCTCCTCTTCGGGGGCCTTCACCGTCAGGGTCACCGAACCGGTCTCGCCACCCTCGACGTCGGAGGGGGTCCCTACTTCGGTGACTTCGTCGATGATGACCGTATAACCGTTATCGAGTTCGAAGGATTCGCCCTCGGAACCGGTCACTCCCTCGCCCTCGCCGTCCTCGCGGGCCGCCTCGATGACCGAGAGGCTCGCCTCGCCTCCGCCCACGGACTGGACACCGATTCGCAGCCCGAGCATGGTACCCACAGTGCTCTGAGCGATCGTCAGCGTCGCCTCTTCCCCGTCGGCGAACGTCGGGGTCGGATTGACCGTTCGGACCGAGGGAGCGGTGTACGGCCGCACCGGCTCCACCGGTTCGTCAGCGTCTGCCCCGCAGGCCATGGCGGAGCCGAGGAGCACCGCCCCGACGGCGAGTGTGCGCAGGCCCGGAAGGTTTCGGCGCAGCCGGGGGATCGTCCGGCTCATCGCGTCAGCCATCGTAGGTGCTGGTGTGGCCAGTCCTCCACGGGGTGTGCAGCGAGACCTCGTCATCCTGTCCCTTCCACCCCGGTCGTCAGGCACCCTGGGAGGCCTCCAACGTGTAGTCGAGACCGGGGCGGATCTCGAAGCCGACCAGCCGCGCGGCCGCCTGGAGGGGCTCGCCCTCCAGGTCGTAGACGAACAAGAGGTCGTCATCGCCTTCAGTGTCGAGGAACCGGGCCAGAGCGCGCGCTGATTCCTCGTCGATGGACGTGCTCCACACCTGCCATTCCGTCTCCCGGTCGTAGCCGCAGATCTCGCGTGTCAGGTACATCCGACTCCTCCCCAGGGCGCGGCACGGCACGGTCACGGTTCGACCTTGCGCTGCGGGTCGGCGGGCTTGGTCTCCTCACCGGTGGTGGCGTCGTACTCGCCCTGGTGTTTCCCGCGCTTGTTGTACTTCTCCACGGTGCCGTGCTGGTAGTCCCACTCATAGATGTTGCCCTGGTCGTCCTTCCAGCGGGCCCGCTTCTTACCGCCGCCCTGTACCGATGTCTTCGGCTTGACCTTCTTCGCCTTGGGGAACGCGGACAGGGAGGAGGGGGCCGGGTGGAAGTTGCAGGCCGCCGGCTTCTTGTCCTTCTTCCCCGCGGGGAGGAAGGTCCCCGTCTCGGAGATGGAGCCGGAGCCCGACCGCGGGAGGGGAGCCGGAGAGGGACCGAGCGGAGCGAGGCCGACCGCCGGGGGGTTGTCGGCGGGCTGGACCGCTGCGGGGTCGAGGACCAGGGTTCCGCCGACCACCGTGGCGGTGACCGGATGGACACGGCCGCCGGCCGCGCCGTCCACGGCCGCGTCGGCCAACTCCTCGCAGGCGCTGAACGCGTCATCGTATTTGCGCTGAGCCTCGGCGACCTTGGCCCTGCGCGTGTTCTTGAGCTTCTTGGCCTTGCGCCAGCGGTTCCAGAGCTTGGTGATCTTGGGGATGTTCTTCACCAGCTTGGCGCCCTTTCCCCAGGGGGAGAACCCGACGACCGTCCACAGGCAGGCCACCAGGTCGCCCTCGGTCAGGCAGGCTTTGGCATCGTTGTAGCCGATGATGTCGCCGACGACGTCGAGGAGCTCGTCCCAGGGATCGTCGACGTCCGCCAGCTCCTCCTCGGCATCGTCCAGGTCCTGCTCGGCTTCGTAGAGCGCCTCTGCCAGAGCGGGGTCCCAGCCGTCCTCCTCGTCTACGGACCCGCCTTCTTCGTCCCCGGACTCCTCGTCTTCGGAGCCCTCCCCGTCCGCCGAGCCGTCGCCGTCTCCGGAGCCCTCTCCGTCACCGCCGTCTTGGGGCCCGCCGTTCTCGCCGTCGCTCCCGTCGGCCGAGTCCTCACCGCCGGTGCCCGGTCCCCCGCCGAACTGTTCGCAGTCCTGGCGTTCGGGGTCGACACGGCACAGGGCGGCGACGTACAGCTCCTGGGTGCGGGTGGGCAGCCCGAACGCGAACACGGCCACGACGATCGTCGCCACCAGGAGGATCAGGGCCCCGTACTCGACCTTGAACCCGCCGTGTTCGGCCTTCCACACCCAACGCATGTCCCGTGATCCCCCGTGGCTGCCGTCTACAGATCCGCCCATGCGCAAGAGACGCTGGAGCGGGACAGCAGCCTATGAGGGGGGCTGAGCAGGGGAATAGTGTCCCCAGGCCCAAAATGCGGGGGAATGGGCCCAGATCGGCACTTTTGGCCAGAGGAGGACGGATTCGTCTCTTGGGGCCGCCGGGATCGGCGGCCGCGAACCTGCTGAGCGCCCTCCCGACCTGTCGGAGCGCCGAGTCTAGTCCGCTGGACGAACCCGGGCGCGGACGAGGCGGTAGCGGACGAAGTGCAGGTCGCCCACGGTGTCGGGGGTCCGGAAGTCGACGCGCACCTTCCCCATGAACTCTCCGGCCCGCTCGGACGACCCATGAGCATCGGCGACCGCCTCTTCTGCGAGGGAGACGTTGATCAGGGACAGGTCCGGCCCCGGGGGGAGGTCACCGGGCATGGGCAGCGGACCGCCGGGCGGACGGATCTCGATCCCGGCGACCCGGTCGGCGCTGATCCTGACCCGGAAGGGGCCCTCTTCAGGCGTCCACTGCCCCTCTCCGGAGCCGAAGGCGAGCAGCGACGGGGCCTCGGTCACGGACGTGCCCAGCATGATCCCGCCGTAGGAGCCCATGTAGACCAGGTCTCCGACGGCGCGGACCGCCTTCGGGTAGGCCGAACGATCGTGCGGCGACGCCGGGACCGGGACGAACTCCGCCAACTGTGCTCCGCCCGGCGGAGGAACGTAGGAATTGGTCTCCCCGGACGCCGGGCCGGCGAGGTCCTCGCCTTCGCGCCAGATGGAGCCGCACTCGCCGCACACCCACAGGCACTCCCCGGTGCGCTCGGCGCACTCCTTGCCCAGGTCGATCGTTCCGCACTCATTGCACCGCTGCATCGGCCCCCCTCGTACCGGCGGCGACCCCCGATCACCGCCGCCCTCTCACCGGCGACCGGCTCAGTCGCCCTTGTTCTTCACCGGGTAGGCGGTGACGACCTCGTTCCCCTTCTCGACGACGATCTTGACGATCTTCTCACCGTCGTCACCGATGGTGTTGTCCATGGGGATCCAGAAGGTCGTCCTGCCGTTGTTCGTCGACTTCTGGACGTCCTTCTTCTTGCGCTTGCCCCAGGCGTCGTTGAGTGTCTGCAGCGCGTTGCCGTCCTGCTTGAACTTGGTGTGCGGCTGGCCGTTCTTCATGCGCTCGATCGCCTTGGGCGAGGAGTCGGAGCTGTGTTCGAGCACATGCTGGAGCGCGTGCTGGTCGCCCTCCTTGTAGGTCCGGTCCCTGAAGATCAGCCCCTTCGGGGTCTGGAACGGGCGGCCCGGCCCGTTGAGCTCCTTGAGCTTGCAGTTGTGGACCAGTGCGGCGCCGCTTCCGGCCCACACGTAGTAGGTGTGGAAGTTCGCCACGCTCAGGTTGTTGACCTGCTGCGCACGCCGCTCGGTGCTGGCGGCGGTGACGCGCGAGACCTCTCCGTCGGGGCCGATGACCTCGTCCCCGAGGTCGAGGTCCCGAGCCTCCTTCCACGTCTGCTCGTCCTCGACCCAGAAGGGGTGGCCGCCGGTGGCGGTGATCCCGCCGGCGCCAGTGATCCCCGTTCCGTCGTGGAAGCCGAGGGAGACCAGCTCCTTGTCGCCGTAGGAGCCGATGACCGCGGTCACCGGCTGGGGT
>NZ_ANAD01000012.1 GCF_000341245.1 Nocardiopsis halophila DSM 44494 | reverse complement strand
GACCGCTCTCCGGTGACCGGATCGGCCGCCATCACCAGATCCCCCACCTCGACGAGCGAGATGGCCTTGGTCGTGCCGTCGGCCATCAGGACCTCGGTGCACGGCAGGAAGCTGCTGAGCTTGCAGGACGAGGTGACCTTGGAGACCAGGTCGTCGAGCTTGCCCTGAGCGGTGGACAAGGCCTCCTCGGCCGCCTCCTTGGCCTTCTTGGCCCTCCGGAAGCGGTTCCACAGCTTGACGATCTTGGCGGAGTTCTTGACGAGCTTGGCCCCCTTGCCCCAAGGGGTGAAGCCGACCACGGTCCAGAGGCAGGCCATGATGTCGCCCTTGGTGATGCAGTCCCGGGCGTCGTTGTAGCCGATGATGTCGCCGACGAGGTTCAGCAGCTCGTCGCGGACGTCGTCGTATCCCGCCTCGTCGAGGTCGCTCTGCGCCTCCTCGAGATCCGACTGTGCGTTCGCGTACTCCTCGGCCGCCACAGGGTCGTACTCGGCCAGGAGCGCGTCGGCGGGGTTGACCCAGTCCTCGTCGTCCGCTCCCGGGGAGGCACTGGGGCTCGCGCTCGGGCCGGCCGTCGCCCCGTCGGTTCCGTCAGTTCCATTAGGGGACGGACTCGCCGACGCATCGGGGTCGGCGGTGCCGCCCTCGAGCTCCTCGCAATCGTCGTCACCGGAGACCTGGCAGATCGCCGAGGCGTAGAAGCGCTGGACATCGGTGGGAAGGCCGAACGCGAAGACGGCGGTCACGATCACCGCCACCAGCAGGATCAAGGCGCCGTACTCGACCTTGAATCCGCCGGCCTCCGCCCTCCACACCCAACGCACCGAGCAGTCCCTCCTCAACGACGACCGAACACGACGTCACTGACCGGGAGAAGTACGTCGGTCAGCTTTCACCAAGCCGGGCGATGCCATCGGAGGGGTCTGGTCCGAGGATCTGAACAGGTACCCGGCCGAGTTCGGGTTTCCGTGGTGGTCACGTCCAGGAACCTCGCGGGAGAGAGGCTGCCGTGGACGCACGACAATGACATTCAGCCTCGAGACGATACCGCCTCACATCCGGCTGGCCCAGGGCCCGTGGGCCCAATCCCAGGCCCAGAACCCATCCCAGGCGCCGGTAGCGGTGCACGCCCCTCCCCGTACGTGGGAAGTCGTCCGGTCAAGGAAGAACGCACATGCCAAGCGATGCCATGAACGTTTCGCTTGGACTTCGTTCGGGTCAGATCAAAATTCTCGCCGTGCGTGATCGGTGATCATTTGTCATGAGTAGTCAGCCGAATCTGACAAGGGTGTGGAAGTTCACTGGGGGCTTCGTCCGTGTACCACGCGTACTCAATGGCGCTGAGGTATCCATGAGTCGTCCGGAGGATGATTTCCCCAATCTGTGCTCCATGGTCTGTGATCTCGGCGTCGATCAGGGCAGGGCCAGGCGGAATTTCTGCTCTCACGGGCGCATTCGTGACGCGAAGGTCGACGCTCAGGGAATTTTGGCGCCATGATCGTGTCACTTCTGTATGCTTTATCTGCCTGCGAAAGGGGTCAGTCCAGTCCGCGTCGACGGAAAGCAGTGTGTCTAGGACGCTTTTCTCTCTTTCGGATAGCGGGCGCGGAGGTTCGTTAGAGTCCATGGGGCTGTTAGTGCTGCCCTGTGTCGATTGAGCGTTCAGTGCTCGCGTTCGTCGAAACTCTTCCTGCGCTCCGTCACGTTGGTCGTGGTAGAACCTCCGAAGGCTCCGTGCGCGAGCGTGGTGGGCGCCGACCGTGCGCCTGTGACTCAGTCTTTGGCTCGGTAGACCATTCGGCCGTAGGGCCTCAGTTCGGCGGGATCCGGGCGGCCGATGTTGACCTCGGTTTCGATACTTTCGATGGGGTCCCCATCGCACAGAATCTCAAGTTCGAAAATTATATCTTCAATGTCCTCTGCGAGGTCCTGGTCATTCTTACGGACCCAGAACAGCACTTTAATTCTGCCCTGTTTTTGTCGGCGCGGATCATGACCGCGATAATATTCGAAGAAATGAGGCCCAGTTGCGCCTGTACGAGGTCGAGAACAAGGTCGTTTTCCCAATCAAGTTCCTCCTGGTTCACTATCCCCACCTCGAGTTCATTGGAACGGCGGTGGGGCTCTTCGAGGTCTTGGTTATGAGAACGTATCCAGGGGCTCCTTTGCAGTCCTGGTGTGCCTTATTGTCGTATCCGGTCAGATCGGAGTTCTTTCCAGTGAAGTACTGGTGTCGCGGTTCTCTGGCTGAGCTCTGATTATGTGCAGAACGTTGAAAAGTTGACCGTCTGTATTGTTTCAATCTCCAGAGAACCATAAATACCCCCTGTTTTTGATGACTTCACGAACGAGAACCCTGAAGGATTCTATTTCAGTTTCAAATTCGGCGTTCTTGGTGGAAATGTCATCCAGTTCTCTTAATATGAGTTGAAGTTGACTCGAATTGAACATTGTGTCGGCGTGGGGGTGGACGTGGGAGATGAGTGTACCATTTTCGGCCTGCTCGAATATGCGATTGAAGCCTAACTCTGACACCCCTCCCATGTATCTTCGCTTGTGAACCTGATCTTCGATAAATAGGGAAATTCCCATATCCTCTTCCTTTCTGGGGGCGTTGAGAATCCCAGCGACGAGGAGGATGACGGCGGCATACTCGACAGGGTTCGCACCGCGTTCAGAGTCGTGGATTCGACGGAGCACCAAGGCACCTGTGACGGGGTAGGGAGCCGAGGTGAGGCCTGTGGGGAGGACAGGAACTCCCGCGACGACTTGCGGAGTATCAGGATCAGTATCGCGGTAGGGAACAGGAGGTTGATCAGCCCTCGTGGTACGCCGGCACCGATCCGGCCAAGCGCCGTGAGCAAGAGGAGCGACATGAAGACCACCAATGCGATCAGTAGGGGCGCCGCCACTGAGGTATGAGGAGGGCCGGAGTGAGGGCGATGCCCCCGGGCACCGCGACTCAGGTGAGAACGGCGAGGGTTTCAGGACTCACGTGGCTGATGGGCAGTCTGCCGATGATCAGCAGTGCGACAGCTGGCCGGGATGAACAGCAGGATGCGGGCGGCCTTGAGGGATCGGGGAGAGGGGGCGCACGAGTAGAGGCTCCTGGCGAGTGGGCATCGGGGCTGCATCAGGACAGCAGTAGTTGCAAGGGCTGTCGCGAACAGTCCCGACGACGCTACGGAAGGTTCACCCAGGAGGCTTGGGCCCAGGGGCCCAAGTCGGACCCAAGGGGCTCCCGATGCTCCTCTGACCAGTGGGAAAACTGATGACCGCTTCCGGTCGTGTGCAGGAGCGAACCATGGGTGACATCAGCTGAACAGGCCTGCGCCATGAGGGTGACCAGCACTTGCGATTCGCCGGAGTCTGTTCCTGGCCCCACCGCTGGGCGGCCCCGCGCTGGCGAGAAGAGGGAGAGCATGAAACACGTGAGGCCGGGAAGAGTCCCCGGCCTCACGCCGTATGCGCCGCGACGGAGCTGTCAGTACCAGTTGGTGCTGGCCCCGGAGGGGCTGTTCGTGGGGTTCTGCCAGAACGCCCATGCCTCACAGGGGGTGTTGTAGCGGCCCTCGATGTAGTCGAGGCCCCACTCGATCTGGATCTCCGGACTGTCCATGAAGCCCGGAGGGACGTTGTGCACACTGGGCAGGAGCTGAGGAATCCCCGCGGCGCCGCTGCTCGGGTTCACGGCCTTGTGGTTCCAGCTGCTCTCATGGCTCCACAGCGTCTCAAGGCACTCCCACTGGCGACCGGTGAAGCCGCGCTCGGCTGCGAGCTTCTGGCCGATCTCCTTGTTGGCGCCGTTGTCGCCGGCGCGCCCTCCCGAAGGGGAGCCGAATGAGTATTCCTTCGGCTTATCGGGCCTGTCTACCTCTGTCCAAGTCTTTCCATCGCACTCAGGGCCCTCAACGAGACAAACCATTTCTCGCACAAGGTCGTTGAACCGTCCCCCAGGGTCAACCTGTGCCATGGAAGCGAAGATTGTGGCAACGAGAATCGAAAGGGCTCCCACTTCGATGAACTGAACTCCGCCGCGATCGTCGCCCTGGTGTCCGGAAAGCCGTTCAAGGATGTCTCGCTTCATGTGAGTTACCTGGTTGCTCCCGTGGTAAAGCGCCTATTCTATGGTTACACCTTCAAGTGATTCGAACCCTGGAACCTCAATAGTGATTTCGTTGGTTTCGCTGGGGATCATGTACGACGTCCAGTACGTCCCTGAAGCGCCATTTGGAATTTTCTCTCGAAAGTCGTGCGGATAGAACTGACCCGCACATAGGCAAAACTCTTCGGAGTCTTGTATCGGGTGGTAGCGAATTTTGGCCTTCTCGTCGAGTGCAGTGACCCCGGATACGCTATAGTCGTTGTAGGGGTAGAGTGTATTCCCAAGGTCTTTTGCGTCGTACTCCTTTCCGGTATTGTTCCTGAATGTCCAAGTGATGGTGACGAAATCGCTTTCCGTGCTGCGGGTCGCCTCGTTCACCTCGATCGTGGATTGGCCGAGATCATCGCTTTCGGCGTTGGCGGTCCCCAGGACCGGGACCTCATCGTCTGCCGCCGATGAGGAAGGAATGCCGAAAATCAATCCACTGGACATGGCGAGTATCGCTGAGGAGGGGACGACTTTTCTTGAAATGAGAGTCATGATTCACCCTATTTCTCAAAAGAAATGGTGACGCGTCGATTCTTCTGTCGACCTTCTTCGGTGTCATTTGTAGCGACAGGGTCGTTTGATCCGTGGCCAGCTGTTTCAAATGTGATACCGCTGCGGGTCACCAGGTCCTCCAACTCGGTTTCAACCGCCAGTGCCCGATCTTCTGAGAGGGGAACGTTGATGGAGTCGTTGCCCGAGTTGTCGGTGTAGCCGTCGATCCGGACCGTCTTGCCCGATGCGTTATCGATTTCAGAGGCGACCGACTCTAGGGCGTTAGCTGCTTCTGAAGTGACCTCGGACTCGTTGAGTTCGAAGAGGACGTCGGACGAGAGCATGATCGACGTCTCGTCGCCGCTTTCTTCCCGGGAAGATGAACCGTCAAGGTCGTCCTGAAGGGAGGACAGGGCGAGGATCCGAGGCTCCTCAATGGGCGAACCGGTGATTTCCTCATCCGCACTATCTGCAGTTTTTAGAGGGATGTTGGGAAAATCTGGGGTGATGGTCGTGCTCACGACCATGTCTGTTACATCCTCGGGAGGGGAGGGAAAGGCGACCCAGAAATCGATACTGTCCCCGGACTGAAGATCTATGTCTCCTTGCCAGTCGCTGCACAGACACCCTTCCTGGCCCTTCTCGACCAAGGGTCGGTGTCGCTTCATGTTCTTTGTGTCGATGAGGGACACTCCGTTGGGAGTGTATCGCTGCCCCCCAGCGCGTGGCGGGTACATAAAGAGGTCGGAAAGTCGTATCTCGCTCTCCGCGTTATTTGTGGCACGCATGCTGAGAACGACTACGTCCTCGTTATGACGGTCGAGTGAGAGGACGTCCACGTTGAGGTTGTCGGCGAGTTTCGTCGATGTGGTCACCGATGATGCGAGCGGGGAAGAGTCTTCTGTCTCGGCACCGCTCCCGCCGGCGGGAGCGTCTGCGCTGCCAGATGTATCATCTTTCCCGGAGACGCAGGACGAGAGTAGAACTGCGCCAGCCAAAAGAGCAAAACCACATGTTGCTTTTCGCCTCAAACCGCGATCCGCTCGTTGCCTGATCATGGAGTCCACCTTTCAAGCTGTGGCGTACGGACCGATGTACAGGCTAGCGGAGCACGGTGCCCCTGGATAGGGCGGGAGTACGGAAGGAGCGAGGGGGTCACGAGTTGACCGATACGTGGATATGGTCCAGGTGGTTGACCGTGTTTCCACCGCGGTTGGGTACCCAGCGCTTGACATCGTCCCACTGTCCTACCGAGTCCCGGTTCGGGTTCCAGATGTGGTGGTCCCACATGATGTAGTAGATGTCCAGCTCTTCATGGTTATCGATCATCCACTGAGCGGCGGCGTCCGAACCGCGTTTGAGCTCGGTAGAGGGAAGGTTGCCGTTGGCGGATACCATGTAGTCACAGGCGCGTCCACGGGGATGCTCGCCGCCGTCTTCCTGAGACCTGTAGCAACCCACCCCGTACCGCTCGAAGACAGAACCCCACTCGTCCATGATCGCCTCGTGCGTCGCGCACATCTGTCGGGTGATGTTCTGGCCTCCGACCGCGTCGCAAGGGTACCGGCCGCTGCCCGGGCCACCGGTCAACTCGGAGTAAATCCACTGGCCCTCGCGGTCAACGAGTTCAACGTCGGTCATTTCTTTGGCCTGGCCGTAGGTCCATATACGCTGATAGCCGCCCCCGCTCTCGGAGGGGCGGCATGCGATGTAGCTGAAGATCTGAACGCCAAAGATGTCGAATACCGGAACCTGCTTGCACTCCGGAACCTGGACCCGGGCGATGGCGGCCGCGTTCCCCGTGGTCACGGGGATCGTTTCTCCCCGCTTGTCTGCCCTTTCAATCTCTTCTTTGTCAGGGCACTGTCGAAAGTTCCAGCTGACACTCTCGTCGTCTTGGAGCTCCCGCTGGCAGGTATCGCCCCGGACTTCGACTCTCACGAAATTTCCGAGGCGCCCCTGATCGTTGTCGCTGGCCCGAATATCAGTGACAGTCGCATCGTTCTCGGAGGCATATTTTTCCGCTTTGGCCTTTCCGGTATCGGCCTTCCAAGTCACACCCCAGGGAAGATTTCCGTCGGCGATTGTCCGGGCCACTCGGTCCTGGATGTCGCCTGCGGCAGCCAGAGCGGCGGCGTCGGCGGCGGACTGAGTAGTCGTCCGCATATCGTTGGCCTGACCAAGGCGAATGAACAGAACGGAGAGAGCAGTGAGGGATATAGCCAAGCCGATGAGCAGGTACAGGCTTGCCTGTCCCCGCTCATCGGTAAAGCGTTCCGTCAGGATGAGTTTCATACCGAAACATTCGTGAGGTGAATAGGGGGAAGGGGAGCCGCTGCTGCGGCCCCCCTCGTGGTCCTGCGCCTTCTGCCGAGGTCCCGTCTGAGCTGCGGGTTATGCGTCGACGCAGGCCTCTTCTTCCTCGCTCCAAACCTGGCCCTCGTCACACTCGGGGGTCTCTTCGGAGCCCGCGCCGGTGGTGTCCTCGACCTGCTGGATACCGCTCTCGAACAGTCCGGTCACTCGTGCACCCAGGTCGAACTGCCAAACCGCGGCGGCGATGGCGGCGACAAGCAGAATGATGGCGCCGTATTCGATGAAGCCGGCTCCCTTGTCTTTCTTGCCCTCACGGCGCTTGGCCATGAAACCATCGAGCTTGGTGCGGAGGTTCGTCATTAGTATCCCCTTCTGAGTTCCGCCGTGTCTCGGCGGGGCGTAAGCCGTTGGCGACGCTCATAAAATTACGGCAGCGGCTCGTCGGGAGCATAGGGCCCACGGGCCTAAATTGGCGTTGGGGCTGGGCCCAAGGTCAGAGCATACGGAAGCCCATCAGGGATGGACTGTCGGTGGCACGGCGACACCGTTCCAACGGGCGATGGCCTCCGCCCGCGTAGTGACTTGGAGCTTGCGAAAGATACGGTTGATGTGGTTCTTCACGGTCTTCTCGGTGAGGAACAGCTCCTGGGAGATGGCCTTGTTGCTCAGACCTCGGGAGACGGCTTCCAGGACCTCCTCCTCACGCTCAGTGAGTCCCAGGTGGGCGCGGGAGTCCGTTCGTGCCGCCGCTGTCGGTCCGGTACGGATCGCTTCCAGGGCCGCAGTAGCGGCGACGGGGGATAGGGGCGTGCCTGATCCTGTCGCGACCTCGATCAGCGCTCGTCGCAGTTCCTCAGCACTGAAATGGCCATGGACCAGGTAGCCGGAGGCGCCCTTGCGCAGCGCGGCGCGGATGATGTCGGCGTCTTCGGTGTGCGTCAGCATGATGACCTTGGTCAGTTCGGCGAGCTCTGCCACCGTGCTGACCCCGTCCTTTACCGGCATCCGGACGTCGAGCAGGACCACGTCAGGGTGGTGTCGGCGTGCGCACTCCAAGGCTTCGGCGCCGTTGGAGGCTTCTGCAACCACGGCGACGTCCCCGGGTGCCTCCAGGAGGGATACCAGTCCGGTACGCACGATCACGTTGTCATCGACGGCGAGGACGGTGACGGTCGGTGTTGGGACTGCGGTGTCTGGGGAAGAGGAGGTCACGGGGGCTCCTGTGGGGGCTTGTCGGGGTAATGCAGGGTAGGAAGCGTTCGCTGGGCTGCCGGTTGCCCGCGCGCGGAGAATGTGGTGAACCGAGGGGGCGGCATCAGCAGGGAGAGGAGAGCCGCGGCGGGGTCAGACAGGATGGTGGGCATCCAGGCTGGGACTGACGACTGAACCGGGGACGCGGAGCTGCACCTGGGTTCCGCCCTCATACGGGCAGGTGAACGCCAGCGACCCGCCAACACGTTCAGCGCGCTCCACCATGCCCAACAGGCCGTAGTGCCCGTTGCCGGCCCGTTCGTTCCGAAGGAGCTCTTCTGGGGGCGTGGCGAATCCGCGACCGTTGTCGGTGATGGTTACGGCGCAGTCGGGGCCCTCCTCGCCCACGATCACCTCCACGCGACTGGCCTGCGCATGGCGCTCCACGTTGGTCAGGGCTTCCTTGACGATCGCCAGCGCCTCGCTTTGTGCCTCGCCCTCGAGGTCAGGGAGAGCGTTCTGGCGGACAGCGACCTCGACGCCGCTGTTGCGTCCCCAGTCAGCGACTACTGCACTGACCACCTCAATAAAGGGGCCCGTACTACCTTTGAGGTCCTTCTCTCGGAGGCCGGAGATGAGTTCACGGGCCTGAAGTGTGGCGGCGTCGGCAGCTTCGGCGATCTGTTCTGCGACAGTAGCGGCCCGCTCCGGGTTCTTCTTTACCCACATCGGAAGAGACTGCGCCGCCATGGCGGCACCACGCAGGGTCTTGGCCACCGAGTCGTGCATGTCTCGGGCAAGTCTCTCTCTTTCCTCCGCCGCTGCGGCCGCCAGCTCGGCATCCCGTCGTGCGGCCTGTTCGGACGCCAGCTCTGCCAGCATTGCACGCACCTTCAGTCCCAGGTATCCGGCTACGGGATAGAGGGCGGGGTGGACCAATAGCACTTGGAAAGTCTGGACTTCGACGGGAGTGTAGGGGCCGTACAGAGCTGTATAGCCGAGCAAGGCGCACGCGTAGGTGAATATCTGCAAGGCCACGACGAGGATGACTGCACGCTCACCGAAGAGAATCCCCGCGATCGCCGATGAGATCACCGTCGTGATGAAAGCCGCCCCGGAGGGGCCGTCGAGTACCAGTACGGCCCCTGTCGCGAAGATGTCCAAGGTCGCGATAAGTGGGTGCGAACGCAGATAGGGGACGAAACGCCCCCAGTGGCGAGCGACCAGGCCGGAGAGCAGTGCCAGTGCGGTGATCATCACGATGGTTCCGATCGCGATGCGATCGGAGGGGATGAGCAGGAGCGCCATGGCGCAGAGGAGCATCCGGAGTTGGAGGAGGAGCCTCGCCAGAGAGGCCAGGCGAGGCAGCGTAGCGGGTACCACCGCAGGCATCAGTCCTCATCCCTCGCTGAACATGCTGAAGTCGATTTCAAGCCCCAAGAACATCCCGCCACCGATTACCAATAGAAGCCCCGGAAGCATGGTGGCCGCGGTGACGCCGGTAACCCTGGGGGCGACCTTCTGTGCCTTACGGCGTAGGAACTGAGCGTCATCTCTGCGCACGTCGTTGCTGATGGTAACCAACGCGTCGGCCAGTGGTGCGCCCAGTTCTTCGGCCTGCTGCAGTGCAGTGACGAATCGGCCGAGAGACTCGTTGTTGTTTCGCTGACGCAACGCCTTGAACGCTTCCCTTCGTCCGGTTCCCAGGTCCATCTGGTGCAGGGCGTTGCGGAACTCGTCGGCGAGTAGGCCTGGCATCGATTCGCAGACCCGAGCCAGTGCCTGCCTGAACGACAAGCCGGCCCCCACGGTTACTGCGAGCACGTCCAGGAAGTCCGGCAGCTGTTTCTGAATCTGCTCCTGGCGCTTATTGCGCTCTGACATGAGCATTAGCTCGGTCATGAACGTGAAACCGAGCAGCAGGAGGGCAAAAATGGTGTAGTCGCGGAAGAGCAGCACGAGTGCCAGCCCGCCGTAGAGCATGGTCTCGCCGCCTTTGCGCGCCAGATACCGGTCTACGGTGAGACCTTCCGGGCGGCCGGCCGTCTCGATTCGCTGGGCTAGTCGATCCAGTTGCCGAGGAGTGAGCCGGGACTTGATCACCGGCTGTAGCGGGCTGCCGAGACGCTGGGTGATGCGGTGAAGGATGAAGATCTCATCGTTGTTCTCTGCCTTCTTCTGGCCGGAGGAGGTGAGATCTGCGGCGACCTGGGCTTTGGCGGTTAGCAGGTGTAGGCCCCACACGAGAATGGCCACGCACAGGGCTCCGGCGAGGCCGAGGACGAGGATGGCCGGCAGGGACAGGGACATCAGTGAGGCTCCGGAAGGGTCGAAGGATCAGAAGTCGATCTTGGACATGCGCAGGACCGAGACGAAGCCGATCGTGAAGAGCGCGAGTGCGACGCAGATGATGATGAGGCCCGGGGCGCTCTGCGCCATGTTGGAGATGGCGCCCGGCATCAGCGTATTCACCAAGAAAAACGAGCCAATGCCCATGGCCAAAAGCGCATAGGCGGTCGCCGTTGACTCGCCGAGGATGGTCTTCACCTCGCGTCGCGTCTCCTTGCGGCTCTCCAACGTTCCTGAAATGTTGCGCAGGGATGTCACGAGAGCACCACCGGAGCGGGAGGAGACCAGCAGGGTGCTGATCAGCACCCCGATCTCCCGGGAGGGCATCCGCTCCCGCATATCCGCAATGGCCTCCTCGAAAGGTTGTCCCAACTGGATCGATCGAGCCGTGATGCGAAGCTCTGCGCCGGCGGGGTCGTCCAACTCCTCCGCAGCCATGTCGATCGCCGTCGGCAAGGCCAGTCCGGCCTGTGTCGCGTTTGACAGTACTCGGGCCAGTTCTGGCAGCTGAGCCGTGAAAGCCTCCTTCCGGCGTTCCTCCTGGCGCCTGAGATAGCCAAGGACGGCCGCGACGATCCCGAACGCCGCGACGATCCCGAAGATCGGTGCCAAGGCGCGCCAGAGGAACACCACAGCGATGACCGACGCCACCGATGTCATCAGGATGAAGGTGGACAGCTTCATCTCCAAGCCGGCCGAGCGCAGCCTCTTTTCCAGCTTGACACCGAAGTCGGCAGTGCGGAGCATCGCGTCGAGCCTGGCTAGAGGAGACCGGCCGTGGCGTTCGGCCCCTTCCAAGGTGCCACGGGAAGCGAGGTCGCGACGATCCAGGGTACCGAGTGCCCATTCCCGGAAACCCCAGACCCCGACGACCGATGTGAGGGCCATCAGAAGTAGGGCGACGGTGTCGAGACTCACGAGGATGCTCCAAGGGGGACGGTGTGTTCGGGCTCGGTGAACACGGCTGGGATCACTTCGCCAGCGTTTATGATTCGCTCCGCGATGTGCTTTGGTAGGGGAAAACGGCGGAAAACGCCGTTGATCTTTCCGCGGGCATCCAAGGGCTGCGGTTCGAATCGCAGGACGGGTGTCAGTTGAAACTTTTCCCGCCTGCTCGACGTGACTACTCCGATCTCTCCGATACGCCTTGAGCCGTCGGCGTATCGGGAGAGGTGAACGATGACGTCCACTGCAGCGTTGATCTGGTCCTGGATGGCCTCGAATGGGATCTTGACCTCGCTCATCGAGGCCAGGGTGAGCAGCCGGTACACGGCGTCATCGGCGGAGTTGGCGTGCACGGTGGCGAGGGAGCCGTCGTGGCCGGTGTTCATTGCCTGCAGCATGTCCAGAGTTTCCGGCCCCCGAACCTCACCGATGATGATCCGGTCGGGGCGCATCCGGAGCGAGTTTCGGACCAGGTCGCGGATGGTGACCTGGCCGGCCCCTTCCATGTTGGGCGGACGCGACTCCAGCCGAATTACGTGTTCCTGCTGCAACTGGAGCTCCGCCGAGTCCTCGATGGTGATGATCCGCTCGCTGTTAGGGGCGAAGGCGGACAGCGCATTGAGGAAAGTGGTCTTACCACTTCCGGTACCGCCGGCGATGATGACATTGAAGTGAGCCCGAACGAGTGCCGCCAGCAGCGCTCCAGTGTGCTCGTCCAGGCTGCCTTTCGCGGCGAGCTGCTGAATGGTGAATGGCTTCGGGAACCGGCGGATGGTGATGGTCGCGCCCGTGAGAGAGAGCGGCGGGATGATGACGTTGACACGTTCGCCAGAGGGAAGACGGGCATCGACCATCGGGCTGGACTCATCGACCCGGCGGTTCACCTGGGAGACGATCCGGTCGATCGTCTGCATGAGCTGGGCCTCGCTTGCGAAGGTAGTGGAAATGCGCTCCACCTTTCCGCTCCGCTCCACGTAAATGGTGTCAGGACCATTGACCATGATCTCAGTGACACTGTCGTCGGCCAGGAGCGGCTCCAACACCCCGAGGCCCAGAGCCTCGTCGACCACGCGGCGGATGAGTGAGCTGCGTTCGCGGTCGGAGAGCACAGGCCCCTCTCGCGAGAGCAGGTGACCCACGACCTTCTCGAGACGGATTCGGCGCTGCTGCATGCCGAGCTTGGCGAGATCCTCGAGATTGACCTCGGTGAGAAGGCGTTGGCGCCAGTGGGTGACGCTGTTACGGTCGGCGGCCTCGCGGATTACCTGAGAGTTCTCGTCGAGGCGGTTGCGCAGGCCCATGTGGGGTGAACTCCGTTGGTGCAGAATGGGGTGACTGGTCGGCGGATACTAGGGGTGGATCCGCCGGATGCAATCGAGGATACTTACGTGGTCAGAGAGCGGGCATATCAACCCGTCTGGAAATCTCGAAGTCGAACTCGGCGGCAGGGTACATGAACGGAGGCTTCGCGGATGTCTCCAGATAGAAGGTGCCGTCGTCAAAGCCAGATGTGACCTCGGCGTGGGACAGCCATCCTGGGAGGGAGTCGCGTGCTGCATCCGTGCCGGCTTGGGTTCCCTGTTCGGCAGCCACGCGAGCGCCGTTGCGCGCCGCATTTTCGAGGCGTTCCATCGCCAAGAAGGACGCGAACAGTTCCATCGACATCACTACGGTGATCAGCACGAGAGGCAGAAAGCCAGCAAATTCAACGAATTGTGATCCTCGGTCGCCTCTCTGGCGGTGTTTTTTGAGAGGGTGAGGAGGGTGTGCTCGGGAACGCGCCATGCCCGTTCCTTTCTCGCTGTTTTCGTCTTTTTTGATGGATTTTTGGGTCCTGTCCAAAATTCGAATTGGCGACTCTGTGAGGGGCGTCATTTTTCGTATACGATCATGGCCTCACCTGTCACATCCCAAGGTGAGGACGCGCTTGGCAGTACGACGGGCATGGCCAGTGTCGCCCGTGCGAATGACCCCTCTGTGCGGTGATCGATGTCGATATGGAAGGTGGAGCTGTCGTCCCAGGGTGCTCGAACGCGTTTGGCGGCCTCGCCGGTGATTCTGCCGAGGTCGTTGGGGGTGACCGCGGCCTGGCGGGCCGCTTCGTTCGCGGCGTGGCCGGCGTAAAGGCTGGTCATGCCGTAGAGTACGACCTGCCAGACGAGTAGTGCGGCCAATAGTAGGAATGGAACCACTGCGGCGAACTCGACGAACTGTGCGCCTTTGTCTGCGGCTTTGTCTCTCTTGGGTTTTGCTTTCTTGTTCTTTTCGGTTTTGTTGAACAGGCCTTTTTTCCTGGGGGGTTTCGGGGTGTCGGTGTCCTCAGGTGCTTCTTGGGGCATGACCAGGTCCGGTTCGGGGGGCGTTTCCAGGATGTTCAGCTCGCCGGCGACCTTGCTGTAGGCCTTGAGGAGGTTCTGGTCGGTGATCCGGCGGGGGTCGCCGGTGTTCGAGGCCTCCTCCAGGCTGCGGAACATCGACGGGATCGGAGTGGGGACGAGGTCGACGCCGATGAGCTTGCGCGCGAAGTCGGGCTGGATCTCGTTCTGGCGGCTGTGCCGCAGCAGCAGCGCCTTGACGTTCTTCTTGTCGCGCACCTGCAGCCGTTCCCACATGGAGATCAGCCGCTGCCCGGCGCGCAGCGCCGGCAGGTCCGGGGTGGTGGTCACCAGACAGGTGTGCGCCAGCTCGCAGGCCATCGCGGTGGCATCGGTCATGTAGGAGCCGCAGTCGGCGATCACCAGCTCATAGCGCGAGCTCAGGCTCGCGAGGATCTGCCGGGCCGCGATCTCGGTGACCTCTTCGCCGCGCTCGCCGTCGCGGGGCGCGAGCAGGATGTGCATCCCTTCGGGGTGCACGTAGAGGGTCTCGCCGAGCATCGATCCGCTGATGCTGTCGGCCGCCTGGACGAGGTCGACGATGCTCCGCCGGTGGCTCAGGTCGAGGTAGCCCGGGATGTCGCCCTTCTGCAGGTCCAGGTCGACCAGGCAGATCGAGCGGCCGGCCTGGGCCGCGGCACGCGCCAGCTGGATGGCCAGCGTCGTGGTGCCGATGCCGCCCTTGGCGCCGGTGAGCGTGATGATGGAGCCCCTGCGCCCGGAAGTGGGCACATTGGCGTTGGCCTCCTCGAAGTGCCGGCGCAGGGTCTGCGACCACTCCGCGGCCTGGCTGACCCTGGCGTCGAGCTCACCGATGGTGCAGTCCTGCACCAGGACGCCGCGTGCGCCCGCCTCCATCGCCCGTGTGAAGACCTCGGGCGCGGACTCGTCGACCATCAGGAGGATGGCCAGCTGGGGGTGGTTGCGTGCGACGTCGCGGATCAGCTCCACCGCCGGCAGCGGCCCCAGGTCCTCGTGCACGATGAGCACGTCGAGGTCCGGGATGGAGCGCAGCGTCTCGCTCACTTCGGCGTAGGAGCGGTGGACGCTGACGATCTCGCAGTCGCCGAGCTCGTCGAAACGGACCGTCAGCGACGTCTCCAGCTCGGGGCTGGGGACGCCGATCATGATCTTGTGGCTCATGACTAGTTCGGCTCCTCTTGGCCGTCCTGCTGCTCCTCGCTGTTGTTCTGGCCCTCGGCCTCGAGGTCCTGCTGGTCGCTGCTGCAGAACTGGATGTTCCCCGGGTCGCCGGAGCCTTCGGGGCTGATGAGGCCGAGCCGGAGTGAGGCGGAGAAGGCCTCGGCGTAGGTGAGCTGCAAGGTGTCCTGCGGGTTGAGGCGGAAGGTGACCGGGACCGTCGCCGATGTCATGCCGGACTCATCGGTGCTCTGGCCGACCTGGCCGACCTCCAGGACCTCGACGTCGGTGAGGACGCGCGTGGCACAGCTGTCGCCCTCCCCGTCCGCCGGGAACGTGGCGTAGATGTCGACCCGGGACTGGCGGCTGACCTTGCCCGCGACGCCGGTCTCCGCGTTGACCATGATGGCGATCTCCCGCTCGCCCGCCTCCAGCTGCGGGGCGGGGATGACCATGCTGGTCTGGAGAAGCGATCCCTCCGCGATGTACGTGGAGGAGACGGGGGTGCGTCCAGGCTGGTCCAGCACCTGGTCCAGGTTGGAGATGAAGGTCTCCTCGTCGAAGAACCGTGCGGGGACCTGGTGCTCCTCGACCATCTCCTCGGTGATCGGCTGGTAGGGGGAGATGTCCTGGGTCAGGCGCAGGGTGGTGCGGTAGGTGCCCAGTTCCCGGTTGATGCCGTTCACATAGGAGACCACGGTCAGGAAGACCGCGACGGCGCCGATACCGGCGACGATCATAAGCAGGAGGCCGCGTCGCTGGCGGGGGTTCATACGCTTCTGTTCCTAGGGAGGAGGGGGCAGGGACTCGGATTCGTGCGGGCGGGTCGGTGCCGCGCTCAGGCGCTCGACGGCCCGGCCGGGGACGTGCGCGGGTAGGCCGCGTTGTCGGGAGGACGGTGCTCCTGTGCCGCCCGGGGCTGGGGGCCGCTGGGGTGGCCTCCGTCGGGAGGCACGGGTCGACCGGAGTGCGGCTGCGGTGCCGCGCTTCCGGGATGGGGCTGCTGGGGGCCGGTCGGGCCGCCTTGGCGCTGTGCTCCGACCCACGCGGGGCGGATGTGCTCCCCGGTGCTCTTGGTCGGAGGGGCGGGGACGTCCGCGCCGCGTGTGGGCGGTCGGCCGACAGGGGGCTGGTTGATACTGCCGCAGTAGGGGCACATGAGGCCGTCCACCAGCTCCCGGCACCAGACGCAGGTGGAGGGGCGGATGGCCCGGGGGGTGCTCGTGAGGGCCTGGGGGTGGGCGCTGAAGACGATGAATTCGATGTACTTGCGGACCCCCCAGTACTTGGGCCCGAGCGGCTGCTCGGGAAGCGCGTTCAGGGAGACCGCCTTGAGCGCGGGGGTGAGCTGTTCGTTGAACTCGTCAAGGCTGTAGTCGTCGGGGCGGCATACCAGGACCTGGACCGGGTCCAGGGGCCGGTTGGGCAGGTTGGGACGGGGATCGCGCTTCTTCACCCGGCCGACGCGCTTCACCGGTGCGTTGAACGCCAGAAATGTGGTGCGGGGCAGGTAGGAGCCGATGTGCTGCTTGAACGTGATCGGAATCGTCGCCAGGTTGTTCACCCGCTTGAGCCAGGCGCCCGCGAGCACGTGTCGGCACAGCTCGTGGGCGAGGGAGGCGGTCACCCCGGCCGGCAGGTAAGGGGACATGTAGGAGAGCTGGTCGGAGACCAGGGACAGGGCGAGCGGGGAGATGTCGAGCGGGATCTGCCCGATCTCGTCGGTGAGCAGCGCGCCTCGGGCGAAGGCGATGACACGCTCGGCGCGCTCGGCGTTCCACTTGGCGTACAGCGCGGTGACCTTGCGCCCCTGCTCCAGATTGGCCCGCGCGAACTCGATGAACGCGTCCGCCTGCTCGCCTTTGTCCTCACCGGTCATGGGGAAGCGCTCGGCCTGGTGTGCCCCGAGGAGGCCAGTGCTCGGGTAGTCACCGAGGAGGGCGACAGCGCTGACGCTTCTGGAGGAACGGGTGGTCACTTCAGCGAACTCCCAATGATCAAGGGGGATGGGGACGTGCGGCGAGTCGTCGTGGTCGCGCTGTTTGGGAGGATTCCGTGGTGGGACAGCTTACTGCGCGCGTCTGACCACGCGTGTGCGCCGTGGTGCGCTGTGTACGGCCGGTCCTGCCGTCGATTCCTCCCGTCGGCCCCTCGGGTTCTGGCTGGGGGCGGTGCGGCCGCTCGGACGCGGTGCCTCTGAGCAGCAGAGGCCCCCTCGCAAGGGCTGAGACGCCGGCGATGGGGGACGGGTTCCGTCCTCTGGCGGAATCGCAGGTGAACCCTGCCTGCTCCGCGGCCGTGAGGGGAGGGGGAGCCCTTGGCCGGTTCCGGCCAAGAAGGCGGTGCGCAGGAGGTATTCCTTCGGGGCCTGCGAACGGGGCCTCCCCCGCCGGCGACGCGGAGGCCGGTTCCCTACATGCCCGTGTTCCTCTTCGCCTCCTCCAGTCTGGCAGAGCGTCCGGTGCCCCTCCGGGGCGCCCCGACGGCTCAACGCGCGGGCGCCGACCGTTGCTCTAAGGGGTGATCCAAGAAAAGCTCCCTAGGAGCGCCGCACGTGTGTTCACCCGTCGAGGTCGCTGAAGGGGACGCTCATCGCGAACGGGTGCTCGAGTTCGAGTGCGCCTTCGTGCGTCTCCGCCAGGCGATAGGTCCTGCTCGCCCAGTCCAGGCGGTACTCGCGGATCGCGCTCACCAGAAGGTCGTCGCCGAGGAACACGACGAGGTACACCGATATGCCTTCGTTCGCGTACTCCGCGAGCTTGTCCACGGTATCGGTCGAACCGGATCCCGGGGACACGACCTCGACCACCAGCTCGGTTCCGGCGGTCGTCACTTTGGAGCCTCGTTCGATGCAGCGATAGATCGAGACGCCAGGGCGGCGAAAGGACAGTTTCCCGTCGCGCCGCGTCCGCCTGACGAAATAGACGTCGATGTCGGTGGAGACCCTGCGGCACGGAGCCGCGGGCTTTGCCGACTCGAATGCGTTGGCCAGGCGTCGGGCGACGTCGCTGTGTTCAGGTGTGCCGCTCTGGCAGAAGACGACGTGGCCGTCGATGACCTCGATCAGCTTACGGACCTGATCTGGGAGCGCCTCGTACTGTTCCTCGGTGAGAAGGAGGGACTCCGGCGACGTGGCCCATTCCGGCAGACGGTCCATGCGTTCATCTTAGGTCCGACTCAGGGGCCGGTGGATGAGGTCGGGGAACACGGCCGCGGGTCATTCTGCGGGGGTCTGCGTCGTCGCCGTGCCGTGGTTCGCCTTTCGGGCGCCCAGGTAGGCCATTGCGACGATGATGGCCAGGCTGATCCAGAGCGCATAGCTGTCGATCGTGGTGATCAGCTCTACCCCCTGCTCGCCTGCGGCGTATCCCGCTGCCACGACCACGCCAGCCATGGACGCCGTGCCGAGGAGGTTGAACAGGAGGAACGTTCCGAGGCGCATTCCGGTCCAGCCGGCCATGGCGAAGACCAGCGCGGTGGGGACCCCGGGCAGTACGGCCAGGAGGACCGCGGCCCTGAGGATCCACGGGTTGAAGTTGTGGGCCTTGGCGGCGAACCGCCTGGCCCTGTCCCCTTGGGCGAACATGTTCACGATGCCCTGGCCCCACTGGCGGCCGGTCCACCAGAACAGCCAGTCGAACTTGGCCATGCCGACCGTTCCCGCCAGCAGGGCGAGCCACAGCGGATACTCCCCCACCGCCGCGAACGCGGCGACCCCGCCCGTCGCCGCCTTGCTTCCGGTGGCGAAGGCGAGTGCCACCGGGGCCGACGCGATCATGAACGGCCGCAGCGGCCAGAGGAGCAGGAGGAGGACCGTGATCCCGAGGAGCGTGGCGGCCAGCGCCTTGTCCGTCCGTGTCGCCTTGCCGCGCCAGGGGAGGTAAGGGCGGTCGTCCGGGTCCGGTAGGTCGGCCGGAGCCGGGCCGTTGGCGCCGGTGCCGGCGGCTGTGTCCGGGGGCGGGCCCGAAGCCCCGTCCGCGGCCTCTTGAGGGCCGTTCGGAGCAGGCGAGTTCGTCATGGTCCACATCGTTCCGTGCGGCGGGCCCACTGGGTAGTCGTTCCGGTCATCGGTGCAGGGTGACAGGAATGAGCCCTCCGGTCTGACATCTGTCATGTCCTCTGCCATGGTCGTCGCCGCGGACGACCGTGAGGAGGACGGGCCCCGGCCTCCTGCAGGCCGGGGCCCGGAGACGGGAGGGTCAGACCATCACGTCGCGCATGGTCGGGGCGCGGTGGTCCGCCAGGTTGGCCGGGGTGGCGTCGGCCTTGTGCTTGTGGACGAAGGACCGTCGGGCCTCCCGGAAGCCGTTGCGGTCGTCGAAGATGTCGCGGCTCATCTCCGCCAGCTCGGCCACCCGGTAGGTCTCCAGCGGGCGGCGGCGCTCGTCCGCCTGGCGCAGGTCGTTCTTGGCCTGGAGCACGCGCTCGAAGTTGCCCCGGTCGGCCAGGCGCCGCGCGTACGCCAGCGCCGCCTCCTCGTACTCCGGGCGGGACCCGCCCAGGGCCTCGTCGGCCATGCCCAGCTCCACCGCCTGTTCGGCGCCGATGGGCAGGCACTCTCCGGTGAGCGCCGCCGCGGCGGCGTCGCCCACCCGGCGCGGCAGCACATAGGTCCAGTACTCCGAGCCGAACAGCCCCATCGTGGCGTAGTGCGGGTTGAGCACCGCCCCCTGGCGCACCAGCACCCGGTCGGCGCCCAGGGCGAGCATCACCCCGCCGGCCCCGGCCCCTCCGCCCACGGAGGCAACGGTCAGCTGGGAGGAGCAGGTGATGATCTCCCGGCACACGTCGTCGATGGCCTGGATGTTGCGCCAGGCCTCGCCCTCGGGGTCCTCGGCCGCCTCGATGGCGTTGAGGTGGATCCCGTTGGAGAAGACCTCTCCGCCGCGCAGGAGCAGCACCCGGGTGTCCTGGCGGACGGCGTGGCGCAGCCCCGCCGTCAGGCGCACGCACTGCTCGGTGGACATGGCGCCGTTGTAGAAGTCGAACGTCAGCACGCCCACCGTGCCGCTGCGGCGGTAGACGATCTCCCCGTCGCCGTATCCGAGGTCGGCCGGAAGCACGCTCGGGTCGGCGTTGGGCACGCCCTCGATCAGGGAACCGAGGGCGGTGGCCGCCGGCAGCTTGATCGCGCCCGGCTCGCCGGGCGCTCCGACCTTGAGGTGGCCCACCCACAGGCCGCCGTCGCCGGTGGCCACCAGCACCCGGCCGTCGCTGCGCGCGGCCACCGTGCCGGGCTCGGCGGAGACCCGGGGCCCCTCCTCGGCGTCGAACACTCGCACCTCGGCGCCGCACAGGGTGGTGCGCACGCCCGGCGCCCCGTCGGCGGCGCGCACCTTGCGCAGGATGCGGGAGGTGGGGTCGCTCCAGCGGAAGGCCCGGTCGTCCTGGCGCATGGTGGGCCGCAGCCGACCGGTGACCTCGGGCCGCTCGTAGTCCAGCGGCTCGGGAAGGAAGTACGGGTCGGCGGCCTTGGCGACGACCTCGTGCACCAGTGCCACGGCCGCCTCGGTGACCGGTCCGTTGTACACCGAGCTCTTCTTCGGCGGCTGCTCGGGGAGGGGGAAGGTGCGCCACCCCCAGATCGGGCCGGCGTCCATCTCCTCGACGGCCTGGAGGGCGGTCACCCCCCACTCGGGTGCGCCTTCGGTGATGGCCCAGTCGAGGGAGGAGGGCCCCCGGTCGCCTGGCGGGCCGGGGTGCACGATGACCGTTCGGTGGTTCTTCCAGATCCGTTCAGGGACGCGGTCCTTGAGGAACGGACAGATGATGAGCTCCGGCCGGGCCAGCTCCACGGCCTCGACCATGGTCTCCTCGTCGATGGCGAGCTCGACGGACACGTCGTGTCCTGCGCGTCGCAGCTCGATCCAAGTGCGCTGGCTGAGGCCGTTGAAGGCCGAGCACAGCAGGAGGACTCGCACGGGGGCTCCCTTCAGGGGCGGGGAACTGGGGAGGGGCGCCGGCTCACTAGGGGCGAAGGTCGCGAAATGCGTCATCTGGGCACACATTTCCGGACCGCGACCATTGTGGCGGAAGTTCCGAGGTGCCCATGCCATCACAGTCCGTGCGGGTTCGGCCACTGGGGGAGGGCGGGGCCTGTGGTACCGCGCGCTTGCGCAGCGCGGCGGTCGGGGAAAGGGTGGGGCCATGACCGACGACGAGCCGATGCTGCGCTGTCCCCTCTGCACGTTCGGCTTCGTGGAGGACTACCGGGTGCCGATGCCGCTCGACGGCTCCCGCTTCCGCATGTGCGAGGAATGCGAGGCGGTCTGGGAGGACGGCGGGGACGTTGACGCCGCGTCCGCGCAGAACCTGCTGTGGTACCTCCAGGACCGGGGGCTCCAGCCGTGGCTGGAGGACGTCCACCGGGCCTGAGCGCTTCAGGCCGGTGCGCGGAGCGCGCTTGAGGGATCCGAGGGAACGGCACACGCCCGGCGACAGGAAGCCGGGACCGGTGACGGCGAACGCGGGTACCGACGCGATCGCCTGGACGACGCGCGCCCCGATGACCCGTCCGCGGCTCTCGGCGCCGGAGGCCTCAGCCGGTGCGGTCGGAGTGGCCCAGGGGGCGGCCGGGGGCCACCCGGTCGCGGACGGCCTTCTTCAGGTCGGCGGCGTCGGTGAAGGCGGCGTCGCTCTTGCGCGACCAGATCGCCTCGCCGTCCAGGCGCACCTCGAACACCCCGCCGCTGCCGGGGACGAGCGCCACCTCGCCCAAGTCGGCCTCGAAGGTCGTCAGCAGCTCCTGGGCCATCCAGGACGCACGGGGCAGCCAGCGGCACTGGGTGCAGTATTCGATCTCCAGCCGGGGACGCGCGGAGGCCGCGCCCGTTCCGGCGTTCTCTCGTTCGGCCACGGCACCAGTATGGCGGCTGGGCACCGGGCCGGTCACTCCCGGGGGTCCCCCGGCGCGGTGATGGGGTGGGGTGGACGCGTCCCGTTGGGGGCCAGCGGAAGCCCCGCCGGCGGGTGCGGCCACGCGGGCGACCGGCGCGGAGCCGGGACGGGCGGTGAGGACCGGGGCGAGGGCGCTGGGGCGGGCGGCTCCGGCCGGTGGTCGGGGGAGCGGGGCGTCGGGATCTGCGCCGTCGGCGGGCGCAGGGGAAGACGGGAGCGGCAGAACGGACAGGTCGCGCCGTCCACCTGCTGTCCGCACCAGCGGCACAGGACCGTGCGGAGCGCGTTCAGGGCGCGGGCGGACGCCCGGGGGCCGGTCTCGAACGCCGCGAACTCGGTGTACCGGGACGTCCCCCAGAACTCCGCCCCCAGCGGCTGGAAAGGGCCGACGTGCGCCGTGGCGGTCCGCAGGGCGGGCAGGAGGTCGTCGTCGAAGGAGGAGACCCCGTGGACGCCCGACGAGGCCACGATCTCCAAGGGGGCGTCGGCGGACGAGGGGAGCGAGGGCAGGGACTCCCCGACCTCGCCGTGCGGGAGCCGGAACACCGCGGGGTGCGGGCAGCACAAGGCGATGAAGGTAGTGCGGGGAAGGTAGGAGGCCGCGTGCAGGGCGACGGACGTCGGCAGCGCGCTCAGCCCGGCCACACTGTGCAGACAGGCCCCGGAGAGCATGTGCCGGGGCAGCTCCTTGGCGGCGGAGGCGACGACGCCTGGAGGGTGGACCGCTGCGAGCGCGGCCAGGCGGTCGGCCAGAACCGACAGCGCGAGCGGGGAGAGGCCGAGCGCGACACCGGCGATCTCGTCGGTCAGGGCCCGTGCGCGAGCGTGCAGCAGCGCGCGTTGTGCCGCTTCGGCCCGCCAGGCGGGATAGACGGCGACGACCGCCCGCCCCGCGCGCGTCTCCTGGAGGGCGAAGTCGATGAAGCGCGCGGACTGCTCGGAGCGCGAGCGCCCCTTGAGTGCGAAGCGCCGGGCCCGCCCGTCCTCGATGCGCCCGGTGGCGGGCGCGTCCGTGAGCAGCGCGACCGTGCAGGTCCGCGCGGCGGACGCGGCCGGGTTCAGGGCCGAGGCGGGGAGTGTCACCGGCGAACTCCCTGGGGGCGTGTCGACGTTCGCGGGGAGGGGCCCACTCAGGGGAATGGTAACCGAGCACGGCGTGGTGCCCCCGGTCCGCTTCCGGTCTCGGGGCGGGAGGGAGAAGGGCAGGCGACCGGGGAACACCTCGGCTCGTTTTCGGCTCGCTGTCGTTCCGGTATCGGCCCCGCCGCCTATCGACAGTGGTGGAATCGCCACTATCGATGGCCTGGAGTGGTGACTTCACCACGCACGATCGCCGACCCCGGTCCCTGCCAGGCCGCGTCCGCAGGACAGCGGCTCTGCGGAGCCAACGGAGACAAGGCGGGCGCGCCGATTCCAGACGCCGGGCCGGGAACGACCGGGCCCCTCTGCCGCATGCAGAAGGCCCCGGCCGTCTGTCGCGACGGCCGGGGCCTTCCCGTGGGGTGAGTGAGGGGACTTGAACCCCCGACTTCTTGGACCACAACCAAGTGCTCTGCCAACTGAGCTACACCCACCATGGTGCCGCGGGCTACGCCGGTCTTGACCGGTTGTCTCCCGCGTTCTGATGAAGAGTCTAGCGGACTCCGGCGAGTGCTTCGGTCAATGGTCCCCCCGCTGCCCGGCGTCGGCGCCCTGGGGGAGGCCGGTCCCGCCGGCGGCGACCTCTGCGGACACGGAGCGGACCGTGGAGGTGTCGGGTCCCGGAGGGGTGACGAAGGCGGCCGCGCGGTAGTAGCGGAGCTCCTGGATGCTCTCGGTGATGTCGGCGAGCGCGCGGTGGCCGCCGTGCTTCTCCGGGCTGTTGAAGTACACCCTCGGGTACCAGCGCCGCAGCAGCTCCTTGATGCTCGACACGTCCACCATGCGGTAGTGCAGGAAGTCGTCGATGCGGGGCATGTCACGGGCGATGAACAGCCGGTCCGTGGCGATCGAGTTGCCGCACAGCGGAGCCTTCTTCGGCTCGGGCACGAAGCGCTTGATGTACTCCAGCACCCGTTCCTCGGCCTCCTGGAGCGTCACACCGTTGTCCAGCTCGTCGATGAGCCCGGAGTCGGTGTGCATCTTGGTGACGAAGTCCCCCATGTGTTCAAGAGCCGACTGCGGCGGTTTGATGACGATGTCCAGGCCCTCGTCCAGCAGGTTCAGCTGGCCGTCGGTCACGACGCACGCCACCTCGATCAGGGCGTCGTTCTCCAGGTCCAGCCCGGTCATCTCGCAGTCGATCCACACCAGGGAGTCATTCATACCGGACAGCTTAGGCCCATTTGCGACGTGCGGTTTTCCACCGGAGGCGGTGGCGGGGGCAGGGCCGGAGGGAGAAGAAGGGCGGGGACCGGCCCCGATCGGACCGGTCCCCGCGCGTGCGCTGCGAATCCCTGGCGGGCCGCTCCGCCCGACGGCCGCTCAGACCCCGAACAGCAGCCAGACGACGTCGAGCGTCCCCGAGTACTGGAGGTAGGCGCCGATGACGACCAGGACCAGCAGCACCACGACCAGGACCGTGCCGCAGCCGAAGCAGCCGCAACCGCCCTTCTTCTCCTTCTTGCGCCTGCCGGAGCGCCCCTGGGGGGCGTTGCCGCCCGTCGGCCCCTGCGGCGGGCCGTAGGGCGACGGGCCGCCGCCGTAGGGGTTGGGCTCCTGCGGCATGGGGCCGGGGGCATGGGCGTGCGGGGGCGGCATCGGGCCGCCGGGGCCCGGATGCGGTCCGTGTCCCTCGGGTCCGGGGAAGCCGGGCGGAGCCCCTGCCGGGCCCGGGTACGGCGGCTGGGGGCCGCCCGGTCCGGGGTAGGGCTGCTGCGGCCCGGACGGAGGGCGGCCCTGGTCGGGGCCGGGTCCCATCGGAGCGCCCGGGTACGGCGGCGGGCCGCCGGGCGGGAACCCCTGGTCCGGACCGCCGGGGCCGCCTGGAGCGCCCATCGGCCCGCCCGGCCCGCCCGGTCCGGGGAACGGGGGCGGGGGCGGGGGCTGCTCCGGACCGCCGGGGCCGCCCGGACCGCCGGGGCCCGGGGCGCCCATGGGGGCGCCGGGGTAGGGAGGCTGAGGGCCGGAAGGGCTGGGGTAAGGCTGCTGCGGCCCAGAGGGGCCGGGGTAGGGCTGCTGAGGTCCGGAGGGAGGGCGGCCCTGGTCGGGGCCGGGTCCCATCGGAGCCCCCGGGTACGGCGGAGGCTGGTGGCCGGCGCCCGGATGCGGTCCGGACGGGGGAAAGCCCCGGTCGGGGCCGCCCGGTCCGGGGTAGGGCTGCTGCGGCCCGGACGGAGGACGGCCCTGCTCGGCCCCGTGGGCCTCCGCGCCGGGGTAGGCACCGCTCGGCCCCTGGAAGGCGGTGCCGGGCGTGCCCTCGGGGCCCTGCTGCCTCCCCGCCTCCTGCGCCTGCTCGGCGAGGCGCTGCTGCTCCTCGGCCTGGCGTTTTGCCTCGGCGGCCTGTGCCTCCTGCCTCTGGCGGGCCTCCTCCTCGGCCTTCTTACGGGCCTCCTCGCGCTGCTGTCTGCGCTCTTCGGCGATCTCGGAGAAGCCCTCCTTCAGGTCGCCGAAGAAGCGGTTGAAGCCGCCGCGCTTCTCCTCGCCGTCGCCGGTACCCCCGGATTCGGCCAGCGCCGGTTCGTCCGGGTTGAACACGGCGGTCCGCGGCTCGTCGGCCTGACCGGGCTGGAAGACCGCCGTCCGGGGCTCCGCCGACGGGCCGCTGAGGTCGTCGGTGCGCTCGGTGGGGCCGTCGGTGTGCTCGGAGAGGTCGTCCGTGCGCTCGGCGGCGTTCGTGAAGGGGTCGACCCGCATGGTGGAGTCCGCGGGCGGATCGTGTCCTGGTGTGGCGTGGGAGGAGGTGTAGGAGGCGGCTGCGGCGGGGTCGATGCGCATGGTCGAGCCGCCGAGGTCGGCTGTGGGTTCTTCGTCGTCCTGGCCGGGGGCCGGTGCGGACGGTGTGGCGTGGGAGGAGGTGTACGACGCCGCCGCGGCGGCGTCGATGCGCATCGTGCTGGGCTCGTCCCCGTAGGAGGGAGCCTCAGGTGCCGCGGAGGAGGGGCCGCCGTACTGCGCCCCGTGATCGGAGCCGGAGGACGGCGGGATCCGCATCGTCGAGGGCTCGTCCCCGATGGGGGCGCCTCCGGCGTCGATGCCGCCGCCGGTCGGGATGGTCGACTCGTCCGGCGCCGGGGGGAAGGATGCTCCCTGGGAACGCGGGAGGGTCGCCTCGTCGGGCGTGGAGGGGAACGACGACCCCTGAGAGGAGGGGGGCGTCTCGTCCGTAGACGCGCTCCGGCCCCCGCCGAGGTCGGCGGTCGGTTCGTCGTCTTCGCCCGCGGAGCCCGCGGCCGCACCCCCCGACGCGTCCGGCCGCAGATCCGACAGGTTGCGGACGTGCTGGGTCCACTCCTGCCCGTTCCACCACCGGAGCCGGCCGTCACCGCCGTGCGGGTCGTGGTACCAGCCTGGCTCGATCGTTCCACCCATGGCGGACAGACTAAGGGGTCCGGCGACCGTGCAGGTCCGCGCAGGTGCCCCTGACGGCCTTCACCGCCTGACCGCGTACGAGGCGTCGAGGGGGTTGTCGGACCCCTCCTGCGGCGCGGGCCCGGGAAGAGGGGCCGGGCGCCCGCGCGGCCCCGACAGCCGGGCCCTGGGGCGCTCCGGGGAGGGGGAGAGGAGCCGCTGCACGTCGATCTCGCCGGGACCGTGGCCGCCGACCCCCGGCACCTGTGAGGCGCCGAAGTGGCCCGAGCGGCCCCACGCCCGTTCGGCGACGGGGTCCCGAACCGGCGTCGCCGCTGCGGGCGGCGGTCCGGGGGGCCACGCGCGCGCCACGCCCCACACGGCCAGCCAGCGCAGGATCGGATCGATGCCCTTCAACGGCCCGTCGGTGAAGGGCTCGTCGGACCGTCCCACGACGGTCACGATCACGCACGCGCGCCCTTCGTGGGCGCGGTCGGTTCCGTCCCCGAGCAGCTCTCCACTGGCCGGCGCGGTGGCCGGCAGGAGTTGGGCGACCTCGCCCGTGAGGGGGTTCCACACCAGGTGCGTGGAGCGCCCCTCGGAGTCGAGGCGTTCGGCGACGGAGCGCGCGCTGAGCGCCGCCGGATCCGACTCCGTGGTTCGCCATACCGCGCGGGGTGCGCCCCCGTGGAACGGCCCTTCAGGGGTGAAGGTGCACTCCACCCGTCCGGCGCCCGGCATCCATGCGTCGGCCACGGCCGCCACCCTCCGTCGCACACCACAACCACTTTTCTGAGTACGCGAGGCGGGGCGATTAGTCCATAGGTCCCGGCGTGGGGGGAACAGGGATCTAACGGTCACGATCATCGGGTTTCGGACCGAATTTCCGGGCCGCCCCTGGCCGAATCCGGTCACGGGCGGCCCGGCAGGCCCGGCGGGCTACGCCCCGCCCTGCCCCTCCTGGTTCTCCAGCCGCTGGGAGAAGGCCTGCAGGAAGATGTCGCCGATCTCGGCGGGGTTCTCGGTCTTGTAGGCCTCGCCCCCGGTCAGCTCGGCCACCTGCTCCATCGGCTCGAGGTCGATGCCCGGCCCGAAGGCGATGGTGAACACCGGGATCGGGTGGTGGGGGTTGGACTCCTCCTCGATGGTGGAGGCGAGCTGGTCGAGATCGATGCCGTCCGGGTCGTCGTTGTTGCCGTCGGTCAGCATCAGGATGGCGTTGACCTTGTCGGACTTGTAGGACGAGGCCATCTCCCGGTAGGCGGCCAGGTAGGTGTCGTACAGCCCGGTGTTGCCGTCGGGCACCGGCTCCATGCCGCCCAGCCGCGCGGCGACGTCCTGCTGGTGCGTGGCGCTGTCGGCGCCCTCGCCGGCCAGCTCCTGGATGGGCAGCAGCTCGCGGTGGTCCAGGTCGCCGTCCAGCCCCGTGGAGAACTCCCACAGCCCCAGCTCGGTGCTGTCGTTGAACAGCGACAGGCCCTGCTCGGCGGCGGCGGTGGTGACCTGCATGCGGCTCATCCCGGTCCCCGGGACCTCTTCCAGCATCGATCCCGACACGTCGACGATGGTCAGCAGGCGCGTGCCGAGCTTGAACTGGTTCCAGGCCTTCGTCAGGCGCTCGACGCTCTCGTTGTTCGGCGTGGGCAGGTTCTCGGGGATGTCGGCCTGGAAGCCCTGCTCCTCGGGCAGCGCCTCGCCGTCGATCGCCCCGTCCGGGGTGCGGAAGCCCTCCCGCTGGAAGCGCTTCTGCGCCGCGTCCTCCTCCAGCGCGCTGCGGAAGACCTGGGCAGCGCGGGTGGTCAGCGGATCGTCGGTCCGGGTGACGTAGGGGTAGTCGAGGGTGTAGGAGCCGGTGTCGGGGTAGCGCACGCGCGCCGGGGTGTCGGCGTGGTCGCGGTTGTAGCGGGCCGCGGCCTGCTCGGACAGGACCAGGACGGGGGCGGCGCCGTCGCCCGCGCTCTGCTCGGAGAACGCCTCGAAGGCGGCCTCCTCGCTCGGGGTGGCGCCCTCCTGCAGGGCCTGGATCGCCGCGACGAGCTGGGCCTGCCCTTCGTCGTCCTCGCCGCCGCCGATGGCGTCGGAGATCAGGGCCAGCGTGGCCAGCCCGGCGGAGCTGCGCACCGGGTCGACCAGGCGGACGTCGCTGCCCGACTCCCCCTCGGTGGGGGCGGACGTGGGCACGAGCGTCTCCCAGGAGGCCTCCTCGTCGTCCTTCTCGGCCACCTCCTCGGGCTGGGCCAGCACGAGCGGGGAGGCGGCCACCGAGGTGCCGGTGTCGCTGACGACCCCCTCTCCGGAGTTCTCCTGCACGAAGTTGACCCAGAGCGAGGAGTCGGGGATCCACACCTGGGAGTCGGTGTCCCCCATGGTGGGGCCGCCGCCGGTGATCCCGTAGGCGACGTCGGCGGACTCGATCCCGCGCGCGCTGACCCGCACGCACTGGCCGTCGACCGCGTAGTCCTGCTCGTTGAACTGCTGGGCCACCCCCTGGACCGCGGTGGTGAGTTCGGGGCTCACGGCGACGTCGAGGGCGATGTCCTTGCCGCCGCAGCCGCTCTGGTTGAGGAAGATGTAGGTGCCGGTGAGGCCGACGGCCAGGATGATGGCGGCGGCCGACGAGAGCGCGGCGACGGCCCCGCCGCGGCGTCGGCGCCGGCGGCTGCGGCCCTCGGCGCCGCGCCGGTCGGCGTCTCCGTCGTCTGCGTGATTACCGCGGTGGCGTCCCAAGGTGGTCCTCGATGTGGTCTCGGGGGTAGGGCGTCGGGGTGGGGGGTTTGTGACGTGTGCCTCGGAAGGTTAGCGAAGTCCGATTCTGGGGTGAACAGTGGTCATGGGCCCGAGAGGGGATTCCGGTCAGCCCCGGTGACCCGGTTCCGGTCGTCGTTTCCGGTGCCGCTCAGGTGCCGCAGTCGGGCACGCACAGGCGCCGCGAGATCGAGCTGAGAAAGATGTCGCCGATCTCCCCGGGGTCGTCGGTCACCGAGAGGGTCCCGCTGGTCGCCTCGGCGATGGCGGCCAGCTCCTCGCGGTCGGACTGGGCGCCGAAGCCGATGATGAACATGGTGACCGGGCGCTCGGGGTCGAAGCGGTCCTGAAGCTCGGCGACGAGCTCGGAGTGCGAGATGTCGCTGGACCCCTCGTCGGACCCGGCGGTGAGCACGATGACCGAGTTGATCCGGTCCTCGTCGTAGCCGGCCTCCACCTCCCGGTAGGCGTCCAGGATGTTGTCGTAGAGCCGCGACCCGCCCCCGGCGACCTCGATGTCCTCGGCGACCTCCTGCAGCTCCTCGCGGCGGGTGGCGCCCCCCTCGCCCACGGCCTGCTCCAGCGGCCCCGGGTCGGCGGCGACGTCGCGGCCGTCGGAGCCGAACTCCTCCGACATCAGCCACAGGCCCATGTCGGTCCGGTCGGGGAACAGCGCCAGGCCGGTCTCGGCGGCGGTGCGGGTCACCTCGAGGCGGCTGGGCCCGCCGTTGAGGTCGTCGGCCATCGCCGCGGAGACGTCGGCCAGCACGATGGTGCGCGAGTGCATGGACAGCCGGTTCCAGTCGTCCAGCGCGGTCAGCAGAGCGTCCCCGGTGAGGTCCTCGTGGGTCTCGGGCACCTCCGGGGCGATGCCGGGGGCCTCGGCCAGCGGCCCGGAGGCGGCGCCGTCGGGGTCGCGGAAGCCCATCTCCCGCATCCGCTCGCGGTAGGCGGGCCGCTCGAGGATCCCGTAGAGGTCCCGGGCGGCCTGGCGGATGCGCGGGTCGTCGCCGGTGCTCACGAAGGGGTAGTCGAGCATCACCGTGCCCTCGGACGGGTAGTGCGCGCGCAGCGGCGTGCCGGGGGACCCGGCGTTGTAGGAGGCCACGGCCTGCTCGGGCAGGACCGCGAGCGGTGCGGCCGCCTCGTCCGCGGAGGCGGGGAACAGGCCGGCGGGGTCGATCTCGCCGAACGCGGTGTCCAGCTGGACGTCGCGCACGAAGTCCGTCATGGCGGTGTCGGCCGCGTCCCCGGTGCCCAGCTCCCGGCGTACCGCGTGCATGGCGGCCATGCCGTCGACGCCGCGGTTGGGGTCGACCATCACCATGGGCCGGTCCGGGTCGCGCTCGCCGGGGAGCAGCAGGTCCCAGGCGGTCCCGCCGGAGGCGCGCACCCCTTCGGCGCCCTCCGGGGCCGCCAGCACCACCGGGGAGGCGGCCAGGGAGCGCGGCTCGGTCTCCACCGCCTGGGCGCCGCTCTCGGAGATCCGGGCCAGCTCCACCCAGGCCGAGGACTCGGGCACCCACACGTCCGGCCGGACGGCCGCACCGCCCGGGCCGCCGGACAGCTCGGTCATGATGCGGTGCGGTGCGGTCTCGTCGGCCTGGGCGAGCACGCAGGTGCCGTCGTAGCGCATCTCCTGGGCGTTGAACTCGTCGGCGGCCTGGCGCAGCAGCGGGGCCATGCTCAGCGTGCCGGAGATGCGCAGGTACCGCGTCTGGCCGCAGTCGGCCAAGCGCAGGGCGGCGGGCACCGCGAGGCTGGCGGCGGCGATCACGGCCAGGGCGGCGGCGGTGAGGCCGAGGGGCGAGGCCAGCGCCCGGCGGGTGCGGGAGCCGGTGCGCTGTTCGAGACGGTGGCGGCCGCTGGACACGGGGGCTTCTCCGGGGGTGGGGCGTGCTTGGCGGCGACCTTACTGCCAAGTAGGGGGCCAGGAGAAGAGCGCACCCGGTCGCGGGCCGGGTGGTGCCCGGTTTGGCCGGGGTGGCTAGTATGCGTGGTCGGTGCACGACGGATCCCGGAGAAGAGAGGCGCGCGGGGGCGAGCCCCGGTGCGCGCGGGGGGTGACGGGACAGGGCGGACGAACCGCCGCCTTTGGCCGTCGCGCCGGAAAGTAATCGTCCAACTACGTAGAGTGGCATCCATGTCCAAGCAGAACCCCCGGCGCCGGTCCCCCCGCGCGATCGGCCCCGCCGTGCTCGGGGCGGTATGCGCCGGCGGAGCCATCGCGTGGGTGCTCGGCGCGGTCCTGTCCCTCCTGCCCGCCCCGCCGGAGACCGGCGCCTCGGCCGCCGGAGTGCTCGACCCCGTCAGCGAGGCGACCGAGGAGGAGCCCGAGGCGCCCACCGGCCGCCTGCAGGTGCAGCTGTCGGTCGAGGAGCGCGCCTACATCCAGAGCGTCACCTGCACCGGCGACGCCTCCGAGGACCCCGGGGTCTGCGCCGACCTGGCGCTGGTCCAGGCCGAGACCGCCGACGGCGAGGGCATCGGGCTCTTCGACGAGGTCCCCGAGGGCGCCGTGTGCGAGGAGGACCACGAGTACGGGGCCGGGCGGGCCCGCATCACCGGCGAGTGGGACGGTCAGGAGGTCGACACCGAGGTCTCCCGCACCGACTCCTGCGAAGAGGTCCGCTGGCAGCGCCTGCGCCCCCTGACCGACGCTGTGGCCGCCGAGCCCGTGCCGTGAGCCCCGGCCCGGAGGCCGGTCCGAAGGGCGCGCCCGTCGGCCGGTCCCGGACCTGGGCGACAATGGTGGGCCATGGAAGCCATCGAGGTCACCGATCCCCGCGACCCCCGTCTGGGCGACTATGTCGGGCTGCGGGACGTCACCCTGCGCAAGAGCCTTGAAGCCGAGCACGGGCTGTTCATGGCCGAGGGCGACAAGGTCATCCGCCGCGCGCTGCGCGCGGGGTTCGCTCCGCGGTCGCTGCTGCTGACCGAGCGCCGCCGTGACGCCCTGAGGGACGTGGTCGACGGGGTCGATGCGCCGGTGTACATCGTCTCCGAAGAGGTCGCCCAAGGGCTGGTCGGCTTCCACCTGCACAGGGGCGCCCTGGGGTCGTTCCACCGGCGGCCGCTGCCCGCGGTCGGCGATGTGCTCCGAGGGGCGCGGAGCGTGGTCGTCTTAGAGGACATCGTCGACCACACCAACGTCGGCGCGATCTTCCGCAGCGCCGCCGGCCTCGGCGTCGACGCCGTCCTGCTGTCGCCCCGATGCGCCGACCCCCTGTACCGGCGATCGGTGAAGGTCTCCATGGGCTCGGTGTTCACACTGCCCTACGCCCGCATGGACGACTGGAGGCAGGGGCTGGGGGAGCTGCGCGACCGGGGGCTGCGCGTCCTCGCCCTCACGCCAGGGGAGGACTCCGCGCCGATCGACAGGGAGCTGGCCGCAGAGCCGGGGCGGCCGACCGCGCTCCTGCTGGGCACCGAGGGGGACGGCCTCTCGTCGCGGTGGCTGGACCAGGCCGATGCCCGGGTGCGCATCCCCATGGCCGGACGTGACGTCGACTCCTTCAACGTCACGGCGGCCGCGGCGATCGCCTGCTACGAGTTGGTGCGCTGTTCGGCGCCCACGGAGCCCTCTCTGCCGTCCGCGCCCTGACCGCCCCGCGGGGCGAGCACGGCATCCAGTTCGGACAGGACCTCTTCGGCGATGTCGCGCTCGGCGGCGTAGCGCCGTTCGGCCCATGAGGTCACCAGGGTGGCGTAGCGGTGCCGCGTGTAGTCGTGCTCGGCGATCCGATTGGACAGCTCGGCCGCCGCGCGCATCTCCTCGGAGCGGTCGCGGTGCTCGCTGACGATCTCGCGCAGCCGGTCGGGTTCGGCATAGGCGCCCAGCCATACGCGCAGCATCGCGCCGTTGCGGGCGGTGGGGTATTCGACCGGGGTGTCGCGGATCCAGGCCGCCAGAGCCTCGCGCCCCTCGGGCGTGATCTCGTACCCCCGCTTGGCGCGGGCGTTGCGGCCCCCGGTGGTGGCGTCGGCGACCGGGACGCTGCGGTGGTGCACGTAGCCGTGCCGCTCCAGGCGCTGCAGCTCCGTGTAGATCTGGCTCATCGCCGGGACACTGTGGAAGTAGCCGAGAATGTTCTCCGCCCACTGGCGGAGCTGGTACCCGGAGAGCTCCGTCCCGAAGGAGAGCAGCCCCAGGATCGCCCAGGCGTTGACCGGGAGCGAGGGGCGGGGGACGTTGCGAGCGGTATCGGTCGTCGGCATGGCGATCACCCTACGTCACGGACCACAGGGGTGCCCTGGGGCCGAAGGGCCGCGATCCGAGGCACTGACGGCCTTGACGCCGCGGGGGCGCGAGCCGCCTGAGCGGCTGCGGCCGCCCCGGCCCCTGGTAGCGTCCCACGTCGAGCGCGGCCCCGGGGAGGGGCCGTCGCCGGGGCCGGTGCCGGCGGCTCGGCGCCCGGCCTTCGACAGGTTGCGAGGAGGAGCGATGCCCGACCGGGTCCTGGTGCCCTGGAAGGAGAACCTGTCCGCCGTGCCCGAGGGGCTCGACGGCGCCGTCTTCGACGGCCGGGGCGAGCCCGAGGGCCTGGCCGACGTGGTGTTCTTCGTGATGCCCTACGGGCGCACGCAGCGGGTGGACCTCCTGGCGCGCATGCCGCGGCTGCGCGTGTGCCAGCTGCTCACCGCCGGCTACGAGAACGCCCTGCCCCACCTGCCCGACGGGGTGGAGCTGAGCAACGGGCGGGGGCTGCACGACGCCAGCACCGCCGAGCACGCGCTCGCACTCATCCTCGCCGACCGGCGCGACCTTCCGCAGTGGGCCGCCGAGCAGCGCGCCGACACCTGGAACCCGCACTACACGCGCTCCCTTGCGGACACGCGCGTGCTGATCGTGGGCCACGGGAGCATCGGCCGGGCCCTGGAGGCGCGCCTGGCACCGAACGAGTGCGAGATCGTGAAGGTGGCGCGCACGGCCCGGCCTGAGGAGGGCGTCCACGGCATCGAGGACCTGCACGGGCTGCTGCCGGGCGCCGACATCGTGGTGCTGCTGACCCCGCTGACCGACCGCACGCGCGGGCTCATCGGGGCCGAGGAGCTGGGCCTGATGCGGGACGGGGCGCTGGTGGTCAACGTCGCCCGGGGGCCGGTGCTCGACACCGGGGCGCTGCTCGCGCAGGAGGGCCGGATCCGCGCCGCCCTCGACGTCACCGACCCCGAGCCCCTCCCCGGGGGGCACCCCCTGTGGCAGGCGCCCAACGTGTTCATCACGCCGCACGTGGCGGGCGGCTCGGACACCTTCTACCCCCGCGCGCGGAGGTTCGTCGACGACCAGCTCCGGCGATGGGCCGGGGGCGCTGCCCTGGCGAACGTGGTGCGGCGGCCCTGAACGCCGTCGGGCGCGGCGCCGATCGGCGATCGGGCGGGCTCTCCGCGGGCCCCGCCACTGGAGGTGACCGGGCCGGGGCGGTGGGTGGCCGGTTTCGGCCAAGCGGCGGGGATTCGGTTCCTCGTGTGTTCACCCGGACGCGGCTTGAAAACGGCGCTCCCGCCGCCCATGCTTGTACGCGATGTCCGCCCACCCTCCGTCAGGCGCGGGAAAGCGAGGTCGATTCGTGCGGGACCGGCTGAGAACATGCGCGGGGACCACCGTCGCATTCGCGGTTGCCTTCTCCGCGTTGGGAGCGCCCGCCTGGGCCGAGCCCGAGCCCGACGTCGCCGACCGGCCCCCCGTCGGCGCGCAGCGCGGTACCGGCCCCGAGCCGGAGCGGAGCCGAGCGGCGGCGACGCCTCCCCGCCGGTGGCCGACGCCGCCGCGCTGGAGGAGGGGACCCGGGTCGCGCCCGCGGGCGATCCGCGCAGCCGCGAGTACTTCGCCGTCACCCCCGAGCCGCTCTCTGACAAGGCCGTGCGCCGGGTGCGCGGCCTGGACGGGGTCGAGGCCGTCGAGGTCGTCGACGCGGCGCGGGTGGGCGTCGAGGGCGAGGAGACCTCGGTCATGGGCGTGGAGCCGGGACGGTTCCGCAACTTCGCCCCGCGCCCCTCCGCCGAGTCCGACGAGATCTGGGAGGGCATCGCCGAGGGGCGCATCGCGCTCTCCGACGACGCGGGCAAGCAGCGCGGGCTGGACGTGGGCAGCGAGGTGGACATCGCCGGCGCCGACGGCGACCGGAGCGCCGAGGTGTGGACCCACGCCACCTCCGGCGTCGCGGGCATCGACGCCCTCGTCTCCCGCGACCTCGCCTCCGATCTCGGCTTCCCCGAGGGGAACGGGATCATCGTTTCGGCCCCCGACGCCGACCTGTGGGAGCTCAAGGACCGCCTGGAGGAGGTCCTGGGCGAGGAGGCCTCGCTGCAGCTCCTCTCCGAGGACCCCGAGCCGCGGCCGGCCGGGGCGCGCGGCGAGGAGGTCGCCGGGGCCACCCTGGAGCGCGTCATCGCCAACGCCGAGGGCATGGTCGGCGTGCCCTACGTCTGGGGCGGCGAGTCCCTGGCCGAGGGCGGGTTCGACTGCTCCGGGCTGCTCCAGTGGGCCTTCGCCGAGGAGGGCATCGCCATCCCCCGCGTCACCCACGACCAGTGGCACGCCGGCGAGCACGTCGAGTGGGAGGACGCCCGCCGCGGCGACCTGATCTTCTGGCGCTCCGACCCCACGGCCCCCGACTACATCTCGCACGTGGCGATCTACCTGGGCGACGGCAGGATGCTGGAGGCCCCCCGGACCGGCCTGGACGTGCGCGTGACCGACGTGCGCATGGCCGACATGGCGGGCGTCGTCCGGGTGCACGTGGACTGAGGCCCGGGTCCTGGGAACGCGAAGGGGCGGTGCCGCGCCGGCACCGCCCCTTCTCATCTCCTGGCGCCGAGGCCAGCCGGGAGGGGAGGGCTGGACTCTGCAGGAGGGGAAGCAGGGCGCGTCACTGAGGGAGGGGGAGTCAGCGATACCGGCCCTGCGCGTGGCTTATTCGGCTATCGAACACACGGCTTCTCACCAAGCGGCGTCCGCTACTCGGTCAAGGTAAGCAGCGTAGGGGCGTTTTGGCAAGAGCCGTAACGACCTCCGCAACACCGTCATGCCACCGAAAGTAGCGGAAACCCGCGGTGCGCTCGGTAAAACGCCCGACAAGGCGGGGCAATCGCGGCGCCATGCCCCGGGCCCAGGGACGGAGGTGCACCGCGGGTTATCTTGGGTGGGGCGCGTCACATCCGATCCAAGGGTGCGGCGGGCGGCAGCCGCGGAGTTCGACCCCGGAGGGCGGACGCATGAGCAGCCGTGACCGGAGCCAGGAGCGGGGACGGGAGGGTGCGGGGCCGCAGCGGCCGCCGCGCGTGATCGTGGTCGGAGCCGGGCCCGTCGGGCTCACGGCAGCCCTGGCGCTGGCCCGCGCGCGCGTCCCGTGCACGGTCCTGGAGGCCGAGGACGAGCGCGGTGCAGCCTACTTCCGCTCCACGGGCTCCAAGGCGATCTGCTTCCAGCGCGATGTGCTCGACGTGTTCGAGCGCCTGGGGGCGGGCGCCCGCATCGTCGCCGAAGGCACCACATGGACCACCGCGCGCACCTATTACCGGGGCCGGGAGGTCCGCACCGTCACCTTCCCCTCGGGAGCCGGGGCCGGCGAAGGTCTCCTGCCGCCGTGGATCAACATCTCCCAGGCGCGCGTCGAGGAGGAGCTGCTGGCGGCGGTCGCCGCCGAACCGGGCATCGACCTGCGTTTCGGCCACCGCGTGGTGGGCCTGGCCCAGGAGGGGGACGGCGGGGGCGGGGCGGACGGGGTGCGGGTCGTGGCCCAGGCCCCTGACGGGACCGCGGCGCTGCACGCCGACTACGTCGTCGGTGCCGACGGTCCGCGCAGCGCGGTGCGCGAGCTGCTGGGCGTGGGGTTCCCCGGGGAGTCGTTCGGCGACCGCTTCCTGATCTGCGACATCCGCGCCGACCTGCCCTTCCCCAACGAGCGGCGGTTCCACTTCGACCCCGAGTGGAACCCCGGGCGCCAGGTGCTCGTGCACCAGTGCCCCGACTCGACCTGGCGCATCGACTGGCAGGTGCCCGACGGGTTCGACCTGGAGGCCGAGCGCCGCGCCGGGGCGCTGGACGCGCGCATCCGCAGGATCGTCGGCGACGGCGACTACACGCTGGTGTGGTCGTCGGTGTACCGCTTCCACGAGCGCTGCGCCGAGCGCCTTCGGGTGGGCCGCGTCCTGCTCGCCGGCGACGCCGCGCACCTGTACGCCCCCTTCGGCGCGCGCGGACTGAACAGCGGGGTCCAGGACGCCGAGAACCTCGCCTGGAAGATCGCCTGCGCGCTCCGGGCGCCCGGCCCCGCCGCCGCGGACGCCCTGATGGAGACCTACCACGCCGAGCGCTGGGCGGCCGCGCAGGAGAACCTGCGCGTCACCGGGGACACCATGCGGTTCCTGGTCCCGCACACCGACGAGGACCGGCGCCGCCGCCGAGACGTGCTGGAGCGCGCACTGGAGGATCCCGAAGCCGGCGACCGGATCGACTCGGGCAGGCTCGCCGAGCCCTTCCGCTACGCGGACTCCCCGCTGACCACGCCCGCCGGGCCCGTGCCGCCCCAGGCCCGGCCGGAGGCGCCCGTGCCCGGCGACATCTGCCCCGACGCCCTGTGCACGCCCGCTGCGGGAGGCGCGCGGGAGCGGGTGCGTCTGCGGGCCCTGCTGGGCCCCGGATTCACCGTGCTCGCCGAGCGGGAGGCCGATGCGGCCGCCGCGGCCCGTGCCTGCCGGGGGCTCCCGGCGGACGTGGCGCCCGTGGCCCTGGAGCGGATCGACGTCTCAGGCGCGGCGGCCGACGCGCTCGGCCACCCGCCGGGAACCCTGTTCGCCGTGCGTCCCGACGCCCACCTGTGCGCCGTGCTGCCGCCGGGCGGCCCGCCCGAGCGCGTGCGGGCCGCGATCGAGCGCGCCTGCGGCGCGCGAACACCGGCCGTGCGGGGTAGGTGAACCTCAGGGAGGCGCGTAGAGGCGTCTCGACGGCGGCGTCCCGGAACAGGAAGCAGAGGCGACGTAGGGCACAGGAGCCATGGAGGCTCCAGGGGGCGACGGGCCCCGGAAAGGACGGCGACATGCCCTTCTACCGAGCGGTCGGAGCGCTTCCCCGCAAGCGCCACACGGTCTCCCGGCGGCCGGACGGGTTCGCGCACGGCCCCCGGCCGGGCGCGGCCGAGGAGGCGCTCGGGGCGCGGGCCACCACCGGGACCGCCGTCATGGTGGACACCGTCCGGCCGCTGGAGACCGGGCCGGCCGGACGGGCCTCGGAGGACCCCGCCTACGCCTGGAGCCGGGCCCGCTGATGCCGAGCGTCGACCGCGCGGCCCCGCCCGGGCAGATCCTGCTGCACGGGCTGGTCGACGACGCCGGCCTGTTTCCGCCGTCGCCGCTCTCGCTCTTCCAGGCGATGCAGCGCAACAGGACCGACCGCATCCTGGCCCATCCGCTGCTCAGCCGGCGCCTGCTGTGCCCGGCCCCGCTCCTGCCCGAACTGGCCCGTCGGGTGCGCGAGGGCGGCGCGGCCGCGGCCCTGGAGGGAGCGGTCCAGGGCGAGGTCGACCGGGAGCTGGCGGAAGGTGTTCCGGTCCCGCGAGCCCCGGCCGGGGCGGGCCCCGGCGGAACGGGGCCGCAGGGGCCCACGTCGGGCCCGACAGAAGAGCGTTCGGAACCCTCGGACCCGTTGGACGTGGGCGTGGTGCTGGACGGCGACGGCCGCGGGGCGCCCGCCCATGACGCCGGGGCGCCGGGGCTGAGGGTGACCCACTTCGAGACGTGGGCGCTGCCGGAGGACGTGCGCCGGGCGGCCCTGATGGCCCGGGTCGGCGGGGTCTCCCGGATCAGGACGGTGTTCTTCGAGGTGCCGAGGGGCCACCGGCGCCTGGAGGCGATCGGGGCGCTGAGCGGGGCGCGTCCGCTCGGGGTGCGCATCCGCTGCCACGGCTCGCGCGGGTGCCCGCCGCCCGGCGTCACCGAGCTGGCCGACGTCATCGGCGAGTGCGCGTTCTGGGACGTGCCGTTCCGCCTGGCGGCGGGCCAGCACCGGGCGGTGTCGGCGCCGCCGGTCGGCGGCCGCCCCGCACGGCACGGGTACCTCAACGTGCTGCTGGCCACGGCGGCGGCCGTGGAGGGGGCGGGCGCGGGGGAGGTGCGCGAGGCGCTGCGCACCTGCGACGAGGAACTGGTCGCGGCCCGGTTCGCCGCGGTGGGGTGGAGGACCGCGGTGCGCACCCGCCGGGTGTTCGCCGGTCTCGGCGCCCGGAGCACCGGGGAGCCGCCGCACGATGCCGAGCGCTTGGGTCTGCTGGCGATGGTCGGGAAGGGGGCCGCGTGACGGAACGGGTGCGGGGTGCGCGGACGACATGGGTCGCCGGCGCCGACGAGGCCGGGTACGGGGCGGACAACCTCCCCTACGGGGTGTTCCGCGAACGCGGCGGCGGGCCCGCCAGGGTCGGGGCCAGGATCGGCGGCATGGTGGCCGATCTGGCGCCGCTCCTGGGGATGGCCGAGTTCGCTCGGCCGTCCCTGGTGCCGTTCATGGCGATGGGGCCGATCGCGTGGCGGGCGGTACGCGCCCGCGTGTCCGGGATGCTGACCGACGAGGGGGCGCGTCCCCAGGTGGAGCCGCACCTGATCCCCCTGGAGAGTGTGGAGATGACCGCGCCCGTCGCCCCGCGCGCGCACACCGGCTATCTGTGCTCGCTGGAATATGCGCGCAACGCGGCGCGGATTCTCGCTCCCGGAGAGCGGCTGCTTCCGGGCATGTGGGGGGACCGCCCCCTCGGAGGCGGGAGCCGTCCGGCGTCGGTGACCGAGCCCGGCGGGACGGTCCCGAGGCCGAGGGGGCGCAGGGCGGCCGGGGGCGGAGGGAACGGTGTCGTCTCAGGGCCCGACGGGCTCGGCGGCTTTGACGGCGCGGCCGACGGGCACGAGGGCGACGGCGGCGACGGGCCGAGCCTGCGCCTGGACGTGGGGGCCGAGCTGGCGTTCGTGGTGGGGGTGCCGAACACGCCGGGGAGCCCGCTGCCGGTGGGGGAGTTCGCCGAGCACGTGTTCGGGGCGGTCCTGATCGCCGGATGGTCGGCGCGCGACCTGCCTGCGGAGGACGGCGGGCCGGAACCGCTGCCGGGCCGGGCGGTGGCCACATCGGTGGCGCCGTGGGTGGTGCAGCTGGACGCCCTGGGCGCGGCGCGCGTGCCGCCCCGGGACCGCCGGCCCCCGCTGCCCCACCTGCGCAGCGTCGCGGACTGGGCGCTGGAGGTCGCCTTCGCCCTGCGGGTGAACGGACAGACGGTCGCCCGGCCGCGGCTGAGCCGGGCGTACTGGACCCCGGACCAGATGGTGGCGCAGCTGACGGCCGACGGGACGGGGCTGAGCACCGGCGACCTGGTGTCGACCGGGACGGTTTCGGGGGCCGGCGACGCACGGGCGGAGCAGGGGGAGCGGGAGGAGCGCGGAAGCCTGCTGGAACTGGGCGGGGGAGGCGAGCACCCGGTGGTGCTGCCGGACGGAAGCGAACGGGCGTTCCTGGAGGACGGGGACCGGGTGGAGGTCACCGCGACCGCCCCGGGCCTGGGAGGAGGCTTCATCAGCCTGGGCGAGGCCGAGGGGACCGTCGTCCCGGCGGCGGAGGCTTGAGGGGCGGCGTCGCGGGCCGTGCCGGGTCCGGACGGCGCGGGCGGTCAAGGCGGGCCTTCGGCGTTCCCGTCGCCCGGCGTCCGCCTCCGGCCCGTGAGCAAGGCCGGTGGGAGGTCCCGCACTGCGCTGCATCGGCCTGGGCCGCGGATGCTGCCGGGCCGGTCGCATGACCGGCAGCCGCCCCACGGAGACCAACGCGAACCTCAGGAGCGCGTCTCGGTCGTTCGGCGCGCGACCCGGGGCCGACGGAGTCGGTGGGCGAGACACGGTGACGGCACGGACAGGGCGCCGCCGTGGTTCCACGGCGGCGCCCCCGGTGCCGGCCGGTCGTGCGTGCGGCTGCGCGCACCACCCGGTCAGTCGTTCGTGCGCTGTGCGGGCAGGGTCCACGGGGCCTCGCGCCACACGCCGTCGTAGCGCGCCGCCTCGCCCTCGGATCCCTTCTCAGCGCCGTCCTCGTACCACCACTCGTCGGCCTTCAGCCGCTCGATGCAGGCGTCGACGGCCGTCCTGCGGTCGGTGAGGCCGGCCTCGCCCCAGAACTCGGTGAACTTCCCGGCGTCCTTCGCGGTCTCCCGCAGCTCCTCGGTCAGCTCACCGCCGGTGATCTCCTCGGCCAGGCAGACCCGCACGTCCTGCGCGGTCGCCCCCTCGGGCAGGCGGATCCCCACGGTCTCGCCGTCGGTCGCGGCCTCGGCCTCGTCCGCCTGGGGCTCGGTGCCGTCGGTCTCGGCGTCACCGGTCCCGGCGCCGGCCGCCTCCTCATCCGTGGCCTCGGCTCCGTCGGCCTCGGAGGTGTCGCTCTCGGCGTCCTCGCCTTCGGTACCCTCGGCGTCCTCGGTGCCCTGGTCGGAGGCGGGCTCCTGGCTGCCCTCGCCGTCCGCGCCGTCAGTGGCGTCAGTGGCGTCGTCCGCGGCCTCCTCGGAGTCGGCAGGGTTCTCGGCGCCCCCCTCGGCGGCCCCGCCCTCCGGTGCGGCCTCCGCGCTCTCCTCGGCCTCTTCAGAGCCCTCGGCGGAGTCCTCCTCGGGTGCTTCGGCGGCGGGCTCCTCCTCCGGGGCCTCAGCGTCGGCCCCGCCCGGCTCCTCGTCGGCCGCGTCCTCCGCTGCAGGCTCCTCCTCTGCGGCGGACTCCTCCTCGGAATCCTCCTCCGCCGCCTCCTCCTCGGGCGTGTCCTCCGCTTCCGAGGCCTCCGGTTCCCCGGCCGCCTGCGGGCGGACCGAGGAGGCGAACTTCGCCAGCTCCTCGGCCTCCCACTTCTCCGGCTGGAGGTAGACGCCGACCGCGACGCCCTTCTCCTGGAGGAAGAAGTAGTCGCCGGTGGACTCGGAGACGTAGGCCTCCCGCTCCCCGTCCTCGGCCTTCTCCAGCGAGGCGTCCTCGAGGTGGTCGTAGCGCTTGTCGCGCACGACCTCCAGCGAGGTCAGGTCGGAGGATCTGAGGACGGCGACCTTGCCGTAGGTGGCCTCCGGCCCCTGCACCCACGAGATGTGCGAGCTCCGGTCGCCCTTGTTGCCCGTCGCCGACTTGGCGCTGATCCCGTAGCGCTCCAGCTCCGGAGGCAGGTACCCGATCTCGAAGCCGTCGATGGCGTAGGTCGAGGCCCGCTGCTGGATCACCGGCCAGGGAAGGTCCGTGTCGTCGGCGGCGGCCGACACGCCGCCGAACAGCCCGAAGCCGGCCAAGGAGACGGTGGTCGCCCCTGCCAGGGCTATCCACCGCTTATGGGGCTTGCGCATGTTTCGACCTCTCGTTTGACTACCTTGCGTGCTAGGGATGACACCGTGCGTGGTGCAAACTGTCATCACCAACAAAAGTCGCACACCAAGTAGCGAATCGGTCACAAGGAGTGCATCGTGTCGAGATTTCGCCTCGCCGCGCGTGGGGGAGTTCCCGGGGGCGGCACGGGCGCCTCGCCTCGGCGACACCCGGCGGTAACCGTCTGAGTCGAGCCTTGAACGGTCGGTGAGAACCGCTCGCGATGTGAAGGAGTGTCATGATCCGACGGCTCGGGTTCACCGCGGCCACCCTGGCGTTCGTCCTGGTGGGCGGGGGAACAGCCGTGGCAGCTGACGACACCGGTCTCCGCTACTCACCGCTCGGCCCCGGCGACGGCCCCGCGGCGCTGTCGGTCCTCGACGTCGCCCATCGGGGCGCCTCGGGGTACGCGCCCGAGAACACCCTCGCCGCCATCGACGCCGCCAAGGCGCGCGGCGCCACGACCGTCGAGATCGACGTCCAGCGCACCAGAGACGGTGAGCTGGTCGTCGTGCACGACACGACCCTGGAGCGCACCACGGACGCGGAAGAGGTGTTCCCCGGCCGCGACTCCTACGACGTCGGTGCATTCACCCTCGAGGAGATCCGCCGCCTGGACGCGGGCTCCTGGTTCGACCCCGCGTTCGAGGGGGAGAAGGTACCCACCTTCCAGGAGGCGCTGGACCGGCTCCGCAAGCACGGCCTCAACCTGCTCCTGGAGATCAAGGCCCCGGTCCTCTACCCGGGCATCGAGGCCGACATCTCCGAGACCCTGGCCCGCAACCCCGTCTGGCTCGCACCGGTGGGCAAGCGCGGCAAGCACCGCCTGGTCGTGCAGAGCTTCGACTGGGCGTCGGTGAAGCGCTCGCACGACCTGCTCCCGGTCGTCCCGCACGGGCTGCTCGGCCACGTCCCCGAAGGGGAGATCGCCGAGTACGCGGAATGGGCCGACCAGATCAACCCGAACCACAAGACCCTTACCGCCGACTACGTGGAGGCGGTGCACGACGAGGGGATGGCCGTGGTCACCTACACGGTCAACGACGCCGATGCGATGCGCACGGCGCTGGACAAGGACGTCGACGGACTGATCACCGACTACCCCGACATCGCCCGCCAGGTGATCCGGGAGCACGAGCGCTCCGAGGCCCTGGCCTGACGAGGGATCCGGCCCGACGGCCGGGCGTTGCGGCCTGCCCTCTCAGGGGGGCAGGCCGCAACGCGTATCAGGCCCGTCCTTCGACGCCCGGGCGCTGCTGCCACGGGTGCGGGCCGTCCAGGGGGCGGTACTCCACGCCGATGGCGTCCAGGCGGTCCAGGTGGCCCTTGAGGCGGGGAAGGAACTCGTCGAAGGAGCGCGCGTGCGAGGACCAGGCGACCTCGGCGAAGGCCGACAGGCGCGGGAAGGCCATGTAGTCCACGGTCCTCGGCGAGTCCATGTGCTCGGTCCAGATGTTGACCTGGGCGCCCAGGACCCGGTCCGCCCCTTCCGCTTCGAGCTCGGGCGGGACCGGCTCGGCGCTGTAGACGTCGGAGAGCCGCAGCAGGGTGCCCACCGGGATCGGCTCCTCCTGCGACTCCGACTGGCGGTAGTCGAGGTAGGACGTCGCCGTGGGGCACATGATCACGTCGTGGCCCGCGTGCGCGGCGGCGATGCCGCCCTTCGTCCCGCGCCAGGACAGGACCGTCGCCCCCTCGGCCAGACCGCCCTCCAGGATCTCGTCCCAACCGAGCAGGCGCCTGCCCTTGGCGGCGAAGTAGGCGTCGAACTGGCGGATGAACCAGCTCTGCAGCCCCTCCTCGTCCTGGAGCCCTTCTTCGGCGATGCGCGCCTGCGCGGAAGCGCTCGCGCGCCACTGCCCCTTGGGGCACTCGTCCCCGCCCACACAGATGTACGGACCGGGGAAGAGCTCCATCACCTCGTCGAACACGTCGCGGTAGAACTCGATCGTCGCATCCGAGGTGTTGAGGACGGTCTCGATGATCCCCCACTCCCGGCCGACCTCCACCGGCCCGCCCTCGCCCAGTTCGGGGTAGGCGGCGATCGCGGCCTGGGAGTGCCCGGGCACGTCCACCTCGGGCACCACGGTGATGTGGCGCTCGGCGGCGTAGGCGACGATCTCCCGGATGTCGTCCTGGGTGTAGAAGCCGCCGTGCGGACGGCCGTCGAACGTCTTCGGGCTGCCCGCGCCCACCTGGCTCTCCCGGCGCCAGGCGCCCGTCTCCGTCAGCCGCGGATAGCGCCGGATCTCCAGGCGCCACCCCTGGTCGTCGGTCAGGTGCAGGTGCAGCACGTTCAGCTTGTGCAGGGCCATCAGGTCGATGAAGCGCAGCACGCCGTGCTTGGGCATGAAGTGCCGCGCGACGTCGAGCATGCAGCCGCGCCAGCCGAACCGGGGCCGGTCGGTGATGCGCACGTCCGGGAGCCGCCAGACCCGGTTCCCCAGGGCCGACCGGCGGTAGGCGGCGGCGGGCAGCAGCTGGCGCAGGGTCTGCGCGCCGTAGAACACCCCTGCCGGGTCGTGGCCCACCACCACGGCCCCTTCGTCGTCGACGATGAGGCGGTAGCCCTCGGGGCCGAGTCCGGCGCCCGGGTCGACGGTCAGGCGCAGCCGGGCGTCCTCGCCCCGGCCGGGCGGGAGCGGGAGCCCGGTCGCGGCGCCCAGCTCCGCGCGGAGCCAGCGCTCGGTGCCGACGGCCTCGGGGTCGGCGTCGATCCGGGTGGAGGCGTCGAGCTCCAGGCCGTCGGCACCGCGGCCCGCAGCGCCGCCGGGCAGCGTCTCGGCGGGGAGGGGGACCAGGGGGAGTGCAGGCACGTGGGCTCCTCATCGGTCTAGACCAGTGACGGGGGCCATCGTGCCACGCGGCGGCCCGTCGCGCACGGGTGCCCGTCCCCGCCCGGCCGGACCGGGACGGCGGGGTGCGTCGGTCCGGCGACGGCGGCTGCGGGAAGGTGCCCGGGGCAGGACCGCCGTATGCGCTCGCGCTGCTCCGCGGAGGAGCACCGGTGCGGAGGGCAGGAGTGAGCCCTCCCGCGCGAGCGTCTCCCGGGAAAGGCCGAAGGCGCCGCCGGTCCCCTGTGCATTCGGTATTCCTTCTGCTTCCGGTTTCCCGAGCCTATTGGATCCGGCCTCGTGGGAAACGGAGGCGACGGGCCCGGTCGGATGCGGACCGGCTCCGGGGGCGGCCGTCGCCGCGAGGTCGAATTGCACTTCCAGGGTCTGCTCCCAGGGGGTTCCACCGCCCCAAGGTCCGCAAGGTAGTCCCTCGCGGAAATTCGATGTGTGGGCCCCGGCGAACGCCGCCGGCACACGGAAACCGGATTCGAAAAAGGAGAAGGGCGTCCACGAGCCGGGTGACGGCGGTGGAAACCGGGCCCTGCCCATGGGCCACCGGTGCCCCACCGACGCGCCGTCGGATCACGCTACCGGACGCCCTTCCCGCCCGACCCGTCCGGATCGGGACCATGCGTCCTTGTACTGGCCGGATGAGGACGGAACCGGTGAGGCGCCGGAGCGCCGCAGGCCGCGTCCGGCGGTACCGGCGCCACCCGTGTCCTCACGCACGGTCACCGTCCTTGACCTGTTCCAACCGCAGCCAGGTCTCGTGCAGCTCCACCCCGGGCAGCACCCGGAGCCGCTCGTGCACCTCGTGCACGGCCTCCGGGTCCTCCGCGGCGACCGCCCCGACCAGGTCGCTGCGGCCCAGGCAGCGGGTCAGGAACCGGGTCTCGTCCCAGGAGGCGATGGCCGCGGCGGCGTTCTCCGAGCCCGGTCCCAGGGTCAGTGCGAACCCTCCGTGGCAGCCCTGCCCCGCGGTGGCCGGGTCCAGCAGGCCCGTCACGCGCAGTGCACGCCCTTCCAGCAGCCGCATCACCCGGCTGCGCACGGCCCCCGGAGAGAGCCCCACGTAGCCGGCCAGCTCGGCGAAGGAGAGCCGGCCGTCCTTCTCCAGCAGGGCCAGCAACCGGTGGTCGACCTGGTCGGGGGAGGCCGTCGGGGGCGGGGCCGAGGCCAGGTAGGGGTCCTTGAGCACGTGGGTGAAGACCGCGGTGTCGATGCCGGACACGCCCGGGATCCGGCGCACCCGGTCCACCGCGGCGGTCAGCAGCCCCAGGTCGCGCCCGACGACCTCGGCGAGCAGCGGCGTCCGGCCGGCGGCCAGCTCCGCGCGGCGGCACTCGGGCAGCGCCGCGACCTGGGCGGCGACCGCCGCGGCGGTGGTGCCCCGGACCGAGACCGCCAGCTGGGCGCGGGCGGTCGTCCCGCGGACGGCAGGGTGCACGATGCCGACGATGCGCAGCCGCCCCGACTCCTGCATCCGCCGCACCCGCAGCCGGGTGGCGGCCCGGGAGAGGCCTACGCGC